>JALNXE010000111.1 GCA_023230525.1 Desulfobulbaceae bacterium | reverse complement strand
TGGCGCCGACCTTGCGGGCCAGGGCGAGCATTTCCTCGTCCTGGGCGGCCAGACACAGGGATTCGGCCAGCAGCGGCTCTTGGCCGTGTACCGTGACGTTCACCTCGTCCGCCTTGAGAACGCCGAGATCGACGATGGCGCGCCGGGGAACCGGGGTGCCGAACATGATATCGGTCAGTTCGGTGGACAGCATGGACGCTCCCCAGCCGTCGCCCAGGGCGCAGCGGGAGCCCTGCAGCATGAGATTTTCATAATCCTGATCAACGCCCATATGGGTGCGGTGCATGATTTCAACAACCTCACGGTCTATGCCGCGGGGTTCGACGCCCAGACGTTTCCATAACTCCTGGCGTTTTTTCGGCGCCCGCTTCACCATGGTGACGGGCTTATCATCCTGTTTGCCGAAATCCGCCAGGGCGAGCTGGCCGATTTCCAGGGCAATGGCGTTTTTATCCCTGCCCTCGGTTGGCACACCAAAGACCTCGGCAAGCATCTTCAGCTTATTGACATCCTGGATTTCATGGGGGGATTCTCCCTTGGCCGCGGCAATGAAGCCCTTGACCATTTCCCGGGCATGATCGGTGTGGGCCGCCGATCCGGAAGCAATGGCGCGGCAGAAATTCCGCGCCACCACGGTGTCCGCTGTGGCGCCGCAGACGCCGATCATCTCATTGACGCCGTCGATGATCTGGCAGGGCCCCATATTGCAGTTGCGGCAGCAGGTTCCGGTGGAACCAAAGAGACAGGCAGACATGCCGCGCATCTTTACCCGGTCGTAGGCGGTAATGACATTTTTTGCGATGCCCTGGGACAGGACACTCTTCGTGGAGGTGCAGGTTATCTCGATACAGCTTTCACATCCGTTTCTGGAGATTGCCATATTTTTTCCCTCAAGTTATATCAGGCCGGCAGCCTGCTTGGCCGCCTGCACGGTATTTTTCATTAACATGGTTATGGTCATGGGTCCAACGCCGCCCGGCACGGGAGTAATGGCAGCAGCCTTTTCCTTGACCGCGTCAAAATCAACATCCCCGGCAAGAATCGCCTTGCCGTCCGCTGTTTTACCTATCCGATTGACCCCGACATCGATAATAACCACTCCGTCTTTGACCATATCGGCGGTGACCATTTTCGGCACCCCGACGGCGGCGATGATGATGTCGGCGCGTCTGGTGTGGGCCGCCATGTCTTTGGTGCGGGTATGGCAGATGGTGACCGTGGCGTTGCCGCCGTCCCGTTTCTGCAGCATGAGATTGCTGATCGGTTTGCCGACGATATTGCTGCGGCCGATGACCACCACCTCGGCCCCGCTGGTCTTCACCCCGCTGCGGGTCAGAAGCTCAAGGATGCCATGGGGTGTACAGGGAAGATAGCATTGTTCGCCCAGCACCATCTTGCCGACGTTGACCGGATGAAACCCGTCCACATCCTTATCCGGGTTGATGGCATAAAGAACCTTCGCCTCATTGATATGTTTCGGCAGGGGAAGCTGGACCAGAATGCCGTGAATTTTCTCATCATTATTGTATTTCTCAATCAGATTGAGAAGTTCCTGCTCACTGCTGTCTGCGGCAAGTGTCACCTGCTCCGAATGGATGCCCAGGGCATGAGCGGTTTTGTTTTTGGCGGTCACATAAGACTGGGAAGCCGGGTCCTCACCGACAAGAATGGTCACCAGCCCCGGCACCACATTATGCTTTTCCTGCAGCTCGGCAATTTCTATTTTGAGTTCCTCGCGAATGGCTTTAGCGGTCTCGGTCCCGCTGATAATTTTTGCTGTCATTATCACTCCTTAATGGAAAAGAAACATAAATGAAAAAAATGAAATATGGAAAAGGTCTTGTGTTCGCCGTGATTTGCCTGGGGAAAGCAGAAAGATTAGCTAAACTGAGTGAAATATCTTAGTGAACTCAAATCGGTTTTGCAAGGGTTTTATGGTGATTCAAGGAAGAATACAACAAAAGAAAGGTTTAAATTCCAAATAGTTAGGTAATACTACCTAGTAGATATTACCTGTTGCGGCTCTCGGCCAGCTTGACGATGATATCATTGGCCTGGCCGAGACGGGTGACCAGGGTTTTGAAGAAATGTTTGGCAACCTGGGGATGTTTTTCAATGATCTCCATGATTTTATCCCCCGGATAACGTTTGACGGCGGATCTTCCCTTGGAGAGGATGGAGGCGGAACGGGCCACTCCGGAAATCGCCGACATCTCCCCGAAATATTCGCCGGGCTCGGTGATTTCAGCAATTTTTTTGCCATCCTTGACCACCATCAGCGCCCCCTGGATCAACTGAAAAAAATCAATGTCGGTATTGCCCTGGCGGATGATGACATCGCCGTCCTCGTATCTTTCCAAATCCGGATTGACCAGATAGGCGGGCAGACTCTCTTCGGTTATGACGGTTTTCTTCAGCACCTCATCAAGGCTGGTTACCCCTTGAATGGCCTTGAGTATGGCGGCATTGCGCAGAGGAATCATGCCTTCCTGGATAGCCACCTTGCGCAGCTGATCCTCCGGCACCTCCGCGCTGATGGCCTTGGCAACCTCGTCGGTAATCTCCATCAGCTCAAAAAAACCAACCCTGCCTTTATAGCCGCCGCCCCGGCAGACCGGGCAGCCCTTGGGGCCATAGAGCTTGGTAAGATTCTTGATCTGGTCTTCCGTGAAGCCGATGGCGAGCAGCTCCTTCTCATCCGGCACCGGCACCTCCACCTTGCACTCCTTGCACAGACGGCGGCCCAGCCGCTGGGACTGCACCATGGTAATGGCCGAGGCCAGCATGTAAGGGGGAATGCCGATATCCACCAGACGGCCGATGGTGGCGGCGCAGTCATTGGTATGCAGGGTGGAAAAAACGAGATGGCCCGTCATGGCCGCCTTGATGGCAATTTCAGCGGTTTCCATGTCCCGGATCTCGCCGACCATGATAATGTCCGGGTCCTGCCGCAAAAAGGCCTTCAGGGCCGCGGCAAAGGTCATGCCCACCTCCTGATGGACGTTGACCTGATTAATCCCCTTGAAGTTGAACTCCACCGGGTCCTCGGCGGTCAGAATCTTGGTGTCCTCGCTGTTGAGCGAGTTCAGGGCGGAATAAAGGGTAACCGTCTTGCCGCTGCCGGTGGGGCCGGTAACCAGCAGCAGCCCCTGGGGGCGGTTAAGGCAGCGTTTTAAGGTTGCATAGACGTTCGGCTCAAAGCCGAGTTTGGTCAGATCGACATTGAGGGAGTCTTTATCAAGAATACGCAGAACGATACTTTCGCCGAAAAGGGTGGGCAGGGTGGAGACCCGGAAATCAACCACCTTGTTTTTGCCGATCCGCATCTTGATTCTGCCGTCCTGGGGAACACGGCGTTCCGTGATATCGAGGCTGGAAAGGATTTTTACCCTGGAGTTCAAGGCGTTCTTGATACTTAACGGCAGACTCATCGATTTGTAGAGGGAACCGTCCAGACGGTAACGGACCTGCAGGGTCTTCTCGTAGGGTTCGATATGGATATCGCTCACCCCGTCCTTGACCGCCTTGATGAGGATACCGTTCACCAGTTTGATAATCGGCGCGTCGGAGGCGGAGAACTCTTCCGCCTCCCTGCCGCTGTCACTCTCGATGGCCATATCTTCGGCGGCTTCCGAGGCCAGGGTGCCGAAGTCATCGATACTGGTGACGTCCTCCTCCTCCTCAATCTTCTCCTCAGCGCCGGTCAGCTGGAGGAATTCCTCCTCGCTGATCTTGTAATATTTCTTATAGGCCTCGAAAATATCCTTTTCCGTGGAGACGCAGACGGACAAAACCATCTTCACCTCGGACTGGAGTTCTTCCACGGCGCTGGTATCGGTGGGCTCGGCCATGGTGACCTGCAGCGTCTTGCCGGTAACCCGCAGGGGAAGGGCGCAATATTTTTTGACGATGGCAAAGGGTACGGTTTTGAAGATCTCCGGGTTGGGCGGTTCCTTTTTGAGATCAACGGAGGGGAAATTATGGAGCCGGCTCAGCACATTGAGGATGGTGGAGTCTTCTATGTAGCCGAGCTTGATGAGAATACTGCCCAGCCGCTGGCCATTTTTCTTCTGAATGGCCAGGGCTTCCTCAAGCTGGGTATTGAGAATATGCCCTTCCCTTCTGAGCACCTCGCCGATCTTGGTCTTGCCTGCGCCGGACTGGTCTTTAACGGTTGTTCTGAGGCCGGCTTTTTTATCAACTATTTTCTGTGCGGGAAGCGCCATATGTCAAATGAGGTGGAGGTTGTTTGAAAGTATTTTCATATTAGCTCATTATGGTGGGCATAACAACTTTTTCAAATATCGGTCCGCTGGAAAGTAATAAAAAAAGGCGATACCGGGGAGCGCAAACTCCCAAATCGGCATCGCCTTGGTTGCCTGGAAAGGTTTTCGATCAGAAAACGCCTTTCACTTTCCCGGTTTCCACGTCCACGTCAATACGCCGGTATGCGGGATCCGAGGCCGTACCGGGCATCAGACTGATGGCCCCGGCCACGGGAACCACAAAACCGGCGCCCTTGTAGGTGAGGATATCGCGGATCGGCAGGGTCCAGCCTTTGGGCACCCCTTTCAGCCGCGGCTCATGGGACAGGGAGAGATGGGTCTTGACCATGCAGGTGCCCATCTCCTTCATCTCGGGATCAGCCTCCATCCGTTTCAGCTTGTCCTGGGCCTCCGGGGTGTAACTGACACCATCGGCGCCATATACATCCCTGGCGATCAACTCAATGCGCTTGCTGAGCGGGGTGTCGAGATCATAGAGGAACTTGAAGTCGTTTTTCTCCTCGCAGGCGTCAATGACCGCGTCGGCGAATTCAAGGGCGCCCTCGCCGCCATACTGCCAATGGCGCGACAGGGCGACCCTGGCGCCGGCGGCCTCGCCCAGGCGGCGCACCGCTTTGATCTCCTCTTCGGTATCGGTGTAGAAGGCATTGAGGCAGACCACCGGATTGATGCCGGCCTTTTTCACGGTCTGGATATGGTGGATGAGGTTTTTGCAGCCTTCCTCAACCCAGCCGACATTTGCTTTCTTGTATTCTTCGGGCATGGGCTTGCCGGGCACCGGAATCGGGGCCCCGCCATGGCATTTGAGCGCCCTGATGGTGGCGACAATGACCGCGCAATTGGGTTTGAGCTTGCTGTAGCGGCATTTGAGATTCCAGAATTTTTCAAAACCGATGTCTGCGCCGAAGCCGCTTTCGGTGACGTTGTAACCGGCGATTTTCAAGGCAACCCGGTCAGCGATGACGGATGACTGGCCGATGGCGATGTTGGCAAAGGGGCCGGCATGGACGATGACCGGCTGGCCTTCGATGGTCTGCAGCATATTGGGGTTTAAGGCCTCCACCATCCAGGCGGTCATGGCGCCGTCCACCTCCAGATCAGCCGTGGTGACCGGCCGGTCCTGCCGGTCATAGGCAACCACGATCTTGCCGATTCTCTCGCGCATGTCTTTGAGGTCGGTGGCGATGGCCAGAATGGCCATGATCTCGGAGCTTACGGCAATGGCGAACTTGGACTGCATGGTATAGCCGTCCATTTTGCCGCCCTGGCCGATGGTGATATTGCGCAGGGCCTGGGCGCAGAAATCGATGATCCAGCCGAATTCAACCTTCTTGGGATGGATATCAAGCCTGCGCAGATTTCTCTTGGCCAGCTGCTCATCGGTGTAATTCGCCTCATGCTGCATGCGGGAGGTAAGGGCCACCATGCCGAGATTATGGGCGTTCATGATGGCGTTGATGTCGCCGGTGAGCCCCAGGGAAAAAGGGGTAAGCGGAATACACTGGGCCAGCCCGCCGCCGGCGGCGCTGCCCTTGATGTTCATAGTGGGGCCGCCGGAAGGCTGGCGGATGGCGCCGATCACGCTTTTGTTTCTTTTGCCGAGGCCCTGCACCAGCCCCATGGCGCAGGTGCTCTTACCCTCGCCCAGCGGGGTGGGAGTAATGGCGGTTACGTCGACATATTTGCCGTCAGGCCTGTCCTTCAACCGGTCAAGAATCTTGCGGTAGTCGAGCTTTGCCACATAATGGCCATGGGGCAGAAGTTCTTCCTTTGCAAGGCCGAGCTGTTCCGCCAGTTCGTAAACCGTCTTCATATTCTTTTCAGCATCTTCGGCAATTTCCCAATCTGCGTGCTTTGTTGGATCAAGAACCATCACTTCCTCCTTCTCATGACAATATTAATAAATGATGAGCCTTCTGCAAAAATCCCCTTTCGTCATTCCCGAGACCGTTGTCGTGAATCCGGGGATACCTGGAGTTCAAAGTGCTCCGGATTTCCGACAACGATGCCGCCGAAAATCCCGGCATCAACGAATTTAGGAGCCGTTCCGAAATAACATGTTGTTTTTTACAACGGCTTAGCTAAAAGCTCTGAATATTTGGCAATTATGGCAATTTTTGGACGCACGTCTCCCCTGCTGCCGGCTGGAAACAATTGTCAATACTCTATTCTTTTACTGAAAACAATCGGCAAATCTACTTAGGGGCCGTTAAGAAATAAACATTCCCTTTGCGGCTATTTCGTTACGGCCCCTTATGCCGCCTGCATTTCAATGTAGCAGTTATTCTTGAACAACGGCTTATTTTTCAGGAGTCAAGTACGCAAAAACAGAAGGAAAGAGAATCTTGAAATCTTCCAGCAGGGGGATCATCACTTCCCGCATGGAGGGATCGGCGCCCATGGAAGTACGCAGCTTGAACATATGGAGCCATTGGAGAAAATTCCCATAGACGATCAATTCGGTTTTACAGGAATTGGGCAGCACGGTTCTGGCGGCCTGGGGGGTTGAGGTTTCCAGCAGCTTGACATAAAGTCTTTCGGTCTCCAGCATGGCGGTTTCCCAGAGTTGATACTCCGCGCTGCCTTCCTCGTAGAAAAGAGGCTTGATGAATGTCACCTGGCTGCCGAATTTGCTGTCGCTGTAACGGCAGTAACGCTGGCTCTCCTGGAGAAAGCTGCAGGGCCGATGCCTTACCATTTCATGGGTGACGGCCCGATTAACGATAAATCTTACCGCAATATAGCGATGCTTGGCCAGCAGATCGCTTGACAGGGCATCGACCTCGGCCAGGGGCAGTTTTTCCACCAGCACCCCTTCCTGCAGGAGCAAGCCCCTTTTCGGCAGAATATCTTCAAAAAAGAGCGGATGCCTTTCCGCCAGATAATGGGTGATACCCTTGACGATCTTGAGGTTGCCGTGGCTCTGGAAAAGCTCACGGAAGGCGCGGACCGAACCGCTGACCAGCAGGGCCTTTTTTTCCAGCCGGTCAATCTGCAGGAATTTGGGCAGCACGGAAAAAAGCTGGACTATATGCGACTCACGGTCAATATCTATTTTTAACGTCAGAACGGCCATTTCCGCCACAGAGTTATGACCATGCTTTAAAATCCTGCGGATAAAAGGAGGGGCGGAATCGGCACTGATCTTATCTTCGCTTTTATAACAGAGACGGCCACAGGCCTCAATGCGCACGGCCAGGCTTTGCCGGTCGAGATCCGTGAGGATTTCATAGGAGGGAGGAATGACTTTCATGGCTGCTAACACCTTTTATTGGGGCGTGAAATATACTTTTTTACCAACGCATCAATGATTGATGAACTCGCATCAAGTCTGTTTTCACCACAGAGCACACCGAGATCACAGAGAAAATATTTTCATTTTCAGCAAGTTATCTCTCTGGACTTTGTGCTCTCTGCGGTTAATTTTCAGTTTTTACCAATGCATCAATTCATTTGTTCTGCCAGAAAGGAGACATCTGCCGCAGGTTGGCGATAATGCCCGGCATCTTATCCAGCACGAAATCCACCTCGTCCTCGTTGTTATAGACACTGAGGCTGTAACGGATCGAACCGTGGGCCGCGGTGAACGGCACCCCCATGGCGCGCAGTACATGGGACGGCTCCAGGGAGCCGGAGGTGCAGGCAGACCCGGACGAGGCGCAGATGCCGAACCGGTCCATATGCAGCAGGATCGCCTCCCCTTCCACATATTCGAAACTGACATTGGCGGTATTGGGCAGACGCTGGGTTTTGTGGCCGTTGAGCAAAGCATTGGGAATTTTTTCCAGCAGCCCTTTTTCCAGCTTGTCGCGCAGGGCCCTGACCGTGGTGTTTTCTTTGACAATATGGCGGGCGGACAGTTCACAGGCCTTGCCCAGGCCGATGAGAGAGGCGACATTTTCCGTGCCGCCCCGGCGGCCATGCTCCTGGTGGCCGCCGATCAGAAACGGCACAAAAGGCGTTCTCTTCCGGACATAAAGCACCCCTATGCCCTTGGGGGCATGCAGTTTATGGCCTGACATGGAGAGAAAATCAACCGGCACCGTGGACAGATCAATGGGGATTTTGCCCACCGCCTGGACGGCATCGGTATGAAAGAGAATTCCCCTGTTTTTGGCGATCTTGGCCATTTCTTCAATGGGGAAAATCACCCCGGTTTCATTATTGGCCCACATGACGCTGACAATGGACGTTTCATCGCTCAGGCTGTCTTCATAGCGCTGCAGATCAAGGGTGCCGTCACTCTCCACCGGCAGTTCGGTAATCCGGTGCTTATGGCCGGTGAGGGAATCAAGGCCCCGGCACAGGTTTTTTACGGCCGGGTGCTCGACCCTGGTGGTGACGATGTGCCTTTTCTCCGGCTGGGCCTGGAGCGCGGCAAGGATTGCCGTGGAATCGCTTTCCGTGCCGCAGCTGGTAAAGATGATCTCTTCGGGCTCCGCATTGATCAGTTCGGCAATCTGCCCCCTGGCAGTCCGCACTGCCCTGCCGACCTGCCCGCCGAAGGTATGCATGCTGGACGGATTGCCGTACAGTTGCGAAAAATAGGGCAGCATGGCCTCCAGGACCTCAGGGGCAACCATGGTGGTTGCATTGTTATCCATGTAGATGATTCCGTCCGTTGCGCTCATATCTTGCTCTCCTCAACTATCAAGGTGTCAAGCACCTGCTCCCTGAGTTTTTTCTCGATATATTCCTTCAAGGTCGTCTGGGATTTGGAACAACTGGCGCAGGAGCCCCGCAGCGAAACAATGACATAATCACCATCCACATCGAGCAACTCCACATCCCCGCCATCCTTTTTCAGGGTCGGCCGCACCTCCCGTTCAAAGACATCCTCGATCATCTTGATCTTCTGGATATTGGTCAGCCGCTTGGGCCCGGTCATGGGAATGATCTTCGGCTTGCCGGTCTTTCGCACCTCGTTGATCAGCTCCTGGATGCGGTCCACGCATTTGCCGCAGCCGCCGCCGGCCTTGGTGAAGTTGGTCACCTCCTCCACCGTGCGCAGATTGCTCTCCTCAATGGCCCGTTTGATTTCCAGATCAGTCACGCCAAAGCATTCGCAGACAAGCTCCCCTTCCGCCATGGGCAAGGCCACCCCGCGGTAATTGGCGATGGCTGACTCCAGGGCCTCGCGGCCCATGACGGAACAGTGCATCTTCTCCTTGGGCAGGCTGCCGAGATAGTCGGCGATATCCTCATTGGTGATCTTGGCGGCCTCTTCCAGGCTGAGTCCCTTAATCATCTCCGTCAGCGCGGAGGATGAGGCAATGGCACTGGCACAGCCAAAGGTCTTGAACTTGGCATCAATAATTTTTTGTTTCGCCTCATCAAGTTTGAAGGTGAGTTTCAAGGCATCGCCGCAGGACAGGGAACCGACTTCGCCGATCCCGTCCGGATTTTCGATTTCACCTACATTTCTCGGGTTTAAGAAGTGTTCTTTGACTTTATCGGTATATTCCCACATAGTTCAAATTCCCTTTCATATGGTAACAATATGATTGTGATTCATAGACGAAGACACATCACAGGAGCTTAGGAGCCGTTACGAAATAACATGGCCATTTTTGCAATTTCGTTACGGCTCATTATACCCCTCAAGAGGGTACTGAAAAGAGTACCGTTGGGGCGCATTTCTCCGGCCATGTTTTTTTTACAACGGGTTATCAGGCAGACGAAACAAACATAGTGATTCGCCCCACAAAAAGCAACAAATATATGGCCGGGCGGCTTATCCCTCCCCTTTGAAAAAACGGGCAATCGTTTCGGCCAGCTCAGGGCCGATTCCCGGAACCGCGGCAAGTTCGGCAGCTGAGGCATTCTTCAGCTTTGTCAGGCTGCCGAACACCTGCAGCAATTTCTTTTTTCGCTCTGGACCGACCCCGGGAATGTTGTCGATCTCCGAAGCAAAGGCCGATTTATGGCGTAATTTCCGGTGGAAGGTGATGCCGTAGCGGTGGGATTCGTCCCTGATGCGCATGAGCAAGAGCAGCAAGGGGGAATGGCGGGGCAGCAGAATGGGATTCTTGCGGCCCGGCCGGTAAAGCTTTTCACCCTCCTGGCCTTTTTCCTTGGCAATACCCGCCAGCTCTATCCTGTCCTCCAGGTTAAAGCGCCTGGCCAGATCAACCGCGACATGCAGCTGCCCCTTGCCGCCGTCAAGCAGCAGCAGGTCAGGCAGGTCATCCTCGGCAACACCCCGCGTGAATCTTCGCTCCAGCACCTCGGCCATCATCCGGTAATCATCCGGTCCGGGCACCGTCCTGATCTTGAAATGACGGTAGCGTTTGCCCGACTTTTCCCCTTTTTCAAAGCAGACCAGGGAGCCCACCGCCTGCTGGCCGCTGATATTGGAGATATCCAGGCATTCGATCCGCTCCGGCCGGCGCTGCAGATGCAGGGTTTCCACCAGG
This sequence comes from Desulfobulbaceae bacterium, assembly GCA_023230525.1. Classification (GTDB taxonomy): domain Bacteria; phylum Desulfobacterota; class Desulfobulbia; order Desulfobulbales; family SURF-16; genus SURF-16. The sequence continues at coordinate 2,563 of JALNXE010000111.1, read as the reverse complement.
GCAGCGGCCAGGACATCCCAGCTCTTTTCCTTTGCATCCCGTTCGCTGAAAACCTGCCGGGCATTGGCCTGGGCCATGCCGATCAACCGGGTCTTGTCGCCGCGCACCGGCACCTTGAATGCCACCTGCTGTTTTTTTCTTTCGGTAAGCCATTCGCCGAGCAGCTGATGATCATCGGGCAGCAAGGGAAACAGCAGTTCCCTGGGGATAAAATTCGCCTCCTCATAGTAGCGCTTGACGCTTTCCGCCAGCACCTCGCTGTCTTCCCCTACCGGCTCGGCCAGAAAAAATACCTGCTGCCCCAGCACCCGGCCATGGCGGACGGTGATGACGGAGATGGCCACGGACTGGCCTTGCCGCACCATACCGAACACGTCAAGCTCAAGGGCGTCTTCCCCGGCCACCACCTGTTTTTCCAGGGTCTCCGTAAGGGCCCGCAGCTGGTCCCGGTACAGGGCCGCCTCCTCAAACTGCAGGCGGGAAACGGCCAGGGCCATTTTCTCCTTGAGCTTGTGGCTGAGCTCCCGGTTTCTGCCCTCAAGAACCAGCAGCACATCCCGCACCATTTCCTGATAGAGATCTGCATCCACCTTGCCCATGCAGGGGGCCAGGCATTTTTTCATCTGGAAATTGAGGCAGGGCCGTGACCTTTTTTCCAGCTCAGCCCCCTTGCAGCGCCGCAGGGGGAACAGGGACTGCAGCAGGCGGATGGTGGACCACATGGCCGTACTTGAGCTGAACGGCCCGAAGTAGCGGGACTTATCCTTCATCTTGCGCCGGGTCATCATGACCCGGGGCCAGGTTTCGTTAACCGTCACCTTGATCAGCGGGTAATTCTTGTCGTCGCGCAGAATGACATTGTACTTGGGCCGATGCTCTTTGATCAGCGAGGCCTCCAGGATGAACGCCTCCTTTTCCGTGCGGGTGAGAATGGTCTCCACCCGGGCAATACGGCTGACCATGACCGCGGTTTTCGCATGGGCCGCCCCCTGCACCCGGGCATAGGAGGCCAGCCGCTTGCGCAGATCCAGGGCCTTGCCCGCATAGATCACCTTGCCGGCGCGGTTGTACATCAGATACACGCCGGGGCTGTTGGGGATGGTTTTCAGGAAATCGGGACTGAGAATGGGATGAATATCCTTTGTCTGTGACATGGGCTTTTCTTACCATAATGCGCAGGAAGAGCACATTTTTTTTCTCGCCTTCAGGCCGGCATTCTAGTAGATTCAGTGAGTTTCGGAGCTTTGCGACCAGTGGTGCGAGGATATCAACCGGGCGCAGCCCGATGTTGGTTATGACTTGGTCTATGTGGATGAAGAGGGCTTCCGGAAGTATCAGCCGAAAACATTCCGGCAGCTGCTGGATGGGTTCCGGGAATATAAAAAAACGGAAATATAAGAAAGCGTTGCCCCGGATATTATGCGGGTGTAATGTTTACAGCTTTGCTGAATCTCATTCATTTTAATAAATTTCAAATCAGGATATCACCATGAAGAAAATAGCGGTTCTCGCCGGTGACGGTATCGGCCCGGAGGTCATGAAAGAGGCGATCAAGGTGCTTGACGCGGCCCAGAAAAAATTCTCGTTTGCCCTCGACTATGTTTTTGCGGATGTGGGCGGCTGCGCCATTGACAACCATGGCCAGGCCCTGCCCCCGCAGACCCTGAAGACCTGCGAAGAGAGCGATGCCATCCTGTTCGGCTCGGTGGGCGGCCCCAAATGGGAGAGCCTGCCCCCCGAGCAGCAGCCGGAACGGGCCGCCCTGCTGCCCCTGCGCAAACATTTCGACCTGTTCTGCAACTACCGGCCAGCCAGGGTGTTTAAATCATTGGTGGGCGCCTGCCCGCTGCGGGCCGACATCATCAAGGACGGCTTTGACCTGCTCTGCGTGCGTGAGCTGACCAGCGGCATCTACTTCGGCCAGCCCAAGGGCCGGGAAGGCAGCGGCCCCTCGGAAAAGGCCTGGGACACCCTGGTCTATACCCGGGCGGAAATCGAACGCATCACCCGCATGGCCTTTGATGCCGCCCGGCTGCGCCGCAAAAAGGTGACCTCGGTGGACAAGGCCAACGTGCTGACCACCATGGTGCTGTGGCGGGAGGTGGTCAAGGAGATCGCCAGGGAATACCCCGACGTGACGCTCAACCACATCTATATCGACAACGCCACCATGCAGCTGGTGCGTGATCCCCACCAGTTTGACGTGCTGCTCTGCGACAACATGTTCGGCGACATCATCTCCGACGAATCGGCCATGCTCACCGGCTCCATGGGCCTGCTCGCCTCGGCCAGTCTCAACAAGGATAAATTCGGCCTGTTTGAGCCGGCCGGCGGTTCTGCCCCGGACATTGCAGGCCAAGGCATCGCCAATCCCATTGCCCAGATCCTGTCCGCCGCCATGATGCTCCGTTACAGCTTCGGCCTGGATGAGGCGGCCAGCGCCATTGACCAGGCGGTGGAACGGACGCTCGATGCCGGCATCCACACCCGCGACATTGCCGTGGACCCGAACAAAGTGGTCAACACCGCGGAAATGGGCGACGCCATTGTCAAAAATTTACTC
>JALNXE010000110.1 GCA_023230525.1 Desulfobulbaceae bacterium | reverse complement strand
ATCACGGACAAGGAGATAGTATGAAATTTACGCGATCAGCCAGAACTGCTTTGATCATGAGCCTTTTTTGTCTGCTTATTTTTCCTGCGCAGGCGTTTTCAGCAGCTGCGGCAGGAATGAAAGTGGCCACGATCAGTCTGCAGGATGTGCTCACCCAATCCAAGGTCGGACTGAGCGCCCAGCAGCAACTCCAGGGCAAAGTTCAGGAATTTCAGGATAAATTCGGCAAAGAACAGCAGGACCTTGAAGCCCAGGGCGCTGAACTTGAAAAGAAAAGTTCCGTATGGAGCAAGGACATCCTGGAAGGCAAGCAACGTGATTACCAGATGAAGATGAGAGAGTTCAAGCTCAAGACCGATGATGCCCAGTTTGAACTCAAACAGATGGAAAAGAAGATCATGGAGCCGATCTTAAAGGATCTCCACGAGATCATCGCCGAATACGGTAAAAAAGAAAATTACACCCTGATTTTCGAAAACACGAAAAAAGGGTTGCAGTCCCGCACCGGTCTCCTCTATGCAACCGACGAGATTGACATCACCAAAGATATCCTCAAGCTCCTTGATGCCCGCACTAAAAAGTAATGCTGTCCTTCAAGGCGGAGAAAAATCTTTCACTTCGGGCCATGGCAGAAAATAAATAAGAGCCATGGCCGGAAGTGAAAAGACGAAGCTGATGCCGAAGAAGGAAGCATATCCGAACCATGTAACCAGAAAGCCGCTGAAAGACCCTGCGTACAACCCGGCAACGCTCATCAGGCCGGTGCCGATGGCATAGTGCGCAGCCTTGAAATCCCCTTTGCATAAACCCATCAGAAAAGTCATGAGCACTGCGGTGCCCAGACCTCCGGCCAGATAATCAAAAGCAGCCACGGCACAGGCCAGGAGTATGTTTGCCGTGGAATCCGCCGGCACGCTGCCTGAGACGCGCGAACCAGAACCCAGCAGATAAAATGCCAGCATCATGTAAGCCAGATTGGTCAGATTCTGGGCCAACAGAAAGGGCAAGATCATTTTCTGCAGACTTTTCCTGGCGATCAGCCAGCCGCCCGCCATGGCTCCGATGATGGAGCAGGGCAGCCCCACCACCCCGGTGATCCATCCGTAATGCTCCTTCAGCCCGGCATCAATAAAAAAAGGCCCCGCCATGGAGGAAAGCATGAATTCCCCAGCCCGGAGACAGATAATAAACAGGATGATAACGGTAATTTTATCGCGATCGATAAAGGACAGAAAGGATCGGGCAAAAATGGAATCAGGACGATTCCTGACAGCGGCAAAAAATCTGGTGCGCAGGGGAACAAGCAGCAGCAGCGAGACCAGCAGCAGGATGCCCACCAGGTTGGAAAACGGGAAAGCCGCCAGCTGTGAGCTGTTTTTATACCAGACGATAAACGCTGCGAGCAAAACAGCCACCAGAAACGTTATCAGGACAAAAGGCAGGGTAAAAACCTGCGCCAGCAACTGCCTGATCGGGACTTTTGGCAGCTCGCAGCGGGGCAGCAGGGCAACATGAAAAAAATAGAGCAGGGCCATGACCAGGGCACCCAGGCCAAAGGCCCACACCCATCCTGCGCGCGAGCCGATGGTGACAATCACCCCGCTGCCGAACATCATGGAAATCCGATAGGCCATGACCCGGTAGCCGACGAACCGGGACTGTTCTTCCACCGTTAAGGCCTCCAGATAATAGCCGTCTATGGCGGTATCGTGGCTTGCGGCAAGAAAGGCGGCAAGAAAAAAAAGCAGGGCGATAACCGGCAGGGCCCAGGAGGAGGTGGTCATCAGGGCAATCAGGGCAAAAAAACAGACCAGCAGCCCCTGGGTGATGAGCAGCCAGCTTCGTTTGGTGCCGAATGAATCAAGAAAAGGCGCCCATAAAAATTTCACTATCCAGGGCAGCCCGTAAAGAGAGGTCAGCCCGGTGGCCTCCAGGCTCACCCCGCTGGCCCGGAAGAAAAAGGTGGACAGTGTCCTGATCAGGATATAGGGCAGGCCTTCGGCAAAATAGGTGGTAAAGGCCCAGATAATCGGGGGAGCGGACTTCTTGCCGGCCGGATCTTTATTCACTTGCCGACAAGTTCTAAGGCGCTGTTGATGATGGCAGGGGTGTCTATTTTGTTATTATGGCGGAGAATCTCCTGGCTGCCATGTTCTATGAAGCGGTCGGCAATGCCGAGAATGCGGACGGGAATATGGGCAATCCCCCGTCTGGCCAGCAGCTCAAGCACCGCGCTGCCGAATCCCCCTTTTTTTACATTGTCTTCCACGGTGACCACCTTGCCGGTCCTGACTGCCCACTCGGTGATCAGATCACCGTCCAGGGGATTGATGAACCTGGGGTTGATGACCGCCGCGCTGATACCGATCTTCAGCAACCCCTCTGCCGCCTCCAGGGCGGGATAAACCCGGTTGCCCACCGGCAGCAGCAGCACATCGCCGCCTTCCCGGAGCAGCTCTCCCTTGCCAAACGGCAGTTTCCGCAGATCACCGGTCAGCTCGACGCCAATGCCGTTACCCCGGTTGTAGCGCAGGGCCGTGGGGCAGGGCATGAAGATGGCGGTAAAGAGCATGTGGCGCAGTTCATCCTCATCTTTGGGGGCCATGAACACCAGATTAGGGATATAACGCAGAAAGGAGATATCAAAAACCCCGTGATGGGTGGGCCCGTCATCCCCCACCAGCCCCCCCCGGTCGATGGCAAAGGTGACCGGCAGATTAGGCAGACAGACATCGTGGATGATCTGGTCAAGGGCCCGTTGCATGAAAGTGGAATAAATCGCCACCACCGGCAGAATTCCCTCAGTGGCCAGACCAGCGGCAAAGGTAACCGCGTGCTGTTCCGCAATGCCCACATCAAAAAAACGGTCCGGGAACTGCTCGGAAAATTTCACCAGGCCGGTGCCGGCCGGCATGGCCGCGGTAATGGCCGCGATGCGCGGGTCCTGTCTGGCGATCTCCACCATGGTGTCCCCGAAAACCTTGGTATAGGAAGGAGCAGTTGACGGGCTGGGGAGCGGCGTCCCTGTGGCGATATCAAAGGGGCCCAGGCCATGATAGGCTCCGGGATTCTTTTCCGCCGGGGCATAGCCTTTGCCCTTGGTGGTGATGACATGGATGAGCACCGGCCCGGAGGTGAAATCCCGTACATTTCTGAAGGTCTTCACCAGATTTTCGAGTTTGTGGCCGGGAATGGGGCCAATGTATTCAAACTTGAGGGCCTCAAAAAGCATACCGGGAGTGAAGAAGCCCTTCAGGCTTTCCTCGCTTTTTTTCAGCACCTGCAGGATATTTTCCCCGACATTGGCGAAATGTTTGAGAAACTGGCTCAGGTCCTGCTTGGCCCGCACCATGGCCCGGCCGGTCAGCTTTCTACTGAGAAAGCTTGACAGCGCCCCGACGTTGGGCGAAATGGACATCTCATTGTCATTGAGCACGACGATCAGGTCCTTGTCCAGGTGTCCGGCCTGGTTCAAGGCCTCAAAGGCCATGCCGCCGGTCATGGAACCGTCACCGATCACGGCGATGGTCTTATGGGTGCCGCCTTTCAGGGAATTGGCGATGCTGATGCCCAGGGCCGCGGAGATGGAGGTGCTGCTGTGGCCGGTGTCAAAGGCATCATAAATGCTCTCCTCCCGTTTCGGGAAGCCGCTGAGGCCCTGGTACTGACGCAGGGTGTGAAAGCGGTCGCGGCGGCCGGTGATCAGCTTGTGGGTATAGGACTGGTGGCCCACATCCCAGATCAGCTTGTCTTCCGGGGTGTTAAATACATAATGCAGGGCCAGGGTCAGCTCCACCACGCCGAGACATGGGGCAAGATGACCGCCCACCCGGGAAACGGTTTCAATAATTTCCTGGCGAATCTCCCTGGCCAGCAAGGGAAGATCTTCCTCCGCAAGCTTTCTGAGATCAGTCGGGGAGTCGATGGTCGGGAGGATTCTGGGATTTTCCATGGAAATAATCGTTATCTCTTTCTGTAATAGATATACCTGGCCAGTTCGCGCAAGGGGTCTGCCTGGTTATCGAAATTTGTCAGTGCTTCAAGCGCTCCATCCACCGCGGCCCGGGCCATCTCCCGGGTTTTTTCCACGCCGAAGAAAGACGGATAGGTGGCCTTGTCGAGTCTGGCGTCGGAACCCACCGCCTTGCCGAGCTGCTCGGCTGTTCCCTCCACATTGAGGAGATCATCGACAATCTGGAAAGCCAGGCCGATCTGTTTCCCATAGGTGGTGAGGGCGGCAAACTGCTGGCCCGTGGCGTTGCCGATCACGGCGCCGGTCTGCACCGCCGCGGTAATCAATGCCCCGGTCTTGCAGCTGTGCAGATACTGCAGGGTCTCGAAACTGATCTTCTGCCCTTCGGATTTCATGTCCAGGGACTGGCCGCCAACCATGCCCAGGGGGCCGATGGCCTTGGCGATGATGGCAATGATGCGCAGCTGATCCTCGCTTTTCAGGCCGCAGGTCAGGATGGGGACGGACAGCAGTTCAAAGGCGTAGGTGAGCAGACTGTCTCCGGCCAGAATCGCCTCCGCCTCACCGAACACCTTGTGATTGGTCGGTTTTCCCCGGCGCAGATCATCATTATCCATGGCCGGCAGATCATCATGAATCAATGAATAGGTGTGAATGCATTCCAGGCTGCAGGCCAGCCGCAGATAGGGCGCGGGGTCAACGTGCAAAGCCTCGCTTACCGCCAGGCAGAGAACCGGACGGATGCGCTTGCCGCCGGCAAACAGGGAGTAACGCATGGCTTTAAGGTGATGGGCGAGTAGTCCCTCGGGCTGCAGCATGAAGGACTCGAGCCCCTCCTCAACCTGCAGCCGTTTTTTTTCCAGATAAGCCTTGAGGTCCACTTAAGTTTCCTCTTCAGGGGATTCGTCTTCTTCCGCCTGAAAAGGCACTGGCGTGAGGGAGCCGTTTTTGTTCAACAGAATATCGATCTGTTGTTGTGATTCTTCAAGCTTCTGGTTGCAGAATTGGACAAGCTTCATGCCTTCATCGAATTTTTTCAGCGAGCTTTCCAGGGTGAGATCTCCCTCTTCAAGCTCTCCGGCGATCTGTTCGAGTCTTGACAGGGCAGTTTCAAAATTTTTTTTGGCCATAAGATCCTGAAAATGTTATTTACTAAAAAAACAAGAATACTTATTTAACATCCTCTCGCCCATTACGCAAGAATGACCGCCAGCTTTCCCAAAAAACCCTCGGCAAATAATGACTGTCTTGCCCGCTTTGTCGAGTGGCTCGATGTTGAAAAGGGATATTCACCGCATACTTTGACCAATTATCAAAGAGATGTGGAGGATTTTTTTGCCTTTGCCGAAGAGCCTCCGGATCTGGCCGCCCTTGATCCGCTTTTTGTCCGGTCCTATGTGTATCATCTCAACTCGCGCTGCAAAAGTTCTTCCGTGGCCCGCAAACTTTCCGCCCTGCGCACTTTTTTCCGATTCCTGATCAGGGAAAAAATCGTGGCAAGTGACCCGTTTTCCCAGGTCTCCATGCCCAAACAGGGGAAATACATTCCGGTCTTTCTTACCGTCGACGAGGTGTTCTCCCTGCTTGAAGCGCCTGACGGCAGGGACACCTTTGCCATGCGCGACAGGGCGATGCTGGAGCTGCTCTATGCCACGGGAATGAGGGTGGCGGAACTTGCCGGCTTAAACCTTGACAGGGTTGATTTTCAGGCAGGAATGGTTAAGATAACCGGAAAAGGCAACAAGGAGCGTCTGGTCCCCACGGGGGATCCCGCCCTGGACATGCTCAATCTCTATCTCCCGCAGCGCCAGGAACTCACTGCCGCCCGGGTGAAGCGCGGCAACAAGCCTGAAAAGGACGCCCTTTTCTTGAATGTCAGGGGAGGAAGGATCACCACCCGCAGCATTGAACGGCTGGTCAGCTTTTATGCCCAACGGGCCGGGCTACTGGCCCAGGTTACCCCCCATGCTCTGCGCCATTCCTTTGCCACCCATCTGCTGGAGATGGGGGCGGATCTGCGTTCGGTGCAGGAATTGCTGGGGCACGCCAGCCTGTCAACCACCCAGAAATACACGCACCTGACCATCGATCATCTGATGGAGGTGTATGATGCCGCCCATCCCAAGGCCAGACGCCCCTGAAAACCGGCAGGCCATGGGTCGACAATTTCAGCGATGATTTTTAACAGGAAACAGTATTTTTTTATCAATATGTAGGGATGAAGGACTCGTAAAAACTGAAAATTAACCACAGAGAGCACAGAGCTCACAGAGATAGCGAATGTAATTAAAAATTTTTTCTTTGTGATCTCTGTGTGCTCAGTGGTGAAAACAGATTTTTTTACGAATTCATCAAGGGATGGATGACCAAGAAAATGAAAAGCGAAGACAAGCAGCCGATAATCCGCTCAACCACCATCATCTGCGTCCGGCATAAAGGAGAGGTGGTGGTGGCCGGTGACGGCCAGGTAACCATGGGAAACACCATCATGAAACACCAGGCGAAAAAGGTGAGGCGGCTCTATCAGAACAAGGTGATCACCGGCTTTGCCGGCGCCACGGCGGACGCCTTTACCCTTTTTGACAAGCTCGAGGGCAAGCTGGAGCAGTATAACGGCAATTTGACCCGGGCTGCCGTTGAACTTGCCAAGGACTGGCGTACCGATAAAATGCTCAGAAGGCTTGAAGCAATGCTCATTGCCGCGGATAAAGATTTTTCGTTCATTTTATCCGGTTCAGGCGATGTGATTGAATCCGACGACGGCATTCTGGCCATCGGCTCGGGCGGCCCCTATGCCCAGGCCGCAGCCAAGGCCCTGATCTGCCACAGCGAGCTCGGGGCCGAGGAAATCTGCCGGGCGGCCATGGAGATTGCCGGTCAGATCTGCATCTATACCAACACCAACCTTGTCGTGGAAAAAATATGACACTTCCCCATTCCTTTACCCCCAAAGAAATCGTTGCCAAACTCGATCAATTCATCATCGGCCAGGAGGATGCCAAGCGTTTCGTGGCCGTGGCACTGCGCAACCGCTGGCGCCGGCAGCAGGTGGAGCCGCCCCTGCGGGATGAAATCGCCCCGAAAAATATTATCATGATCGGGCCCACCGGGGTCGGCAAGACGGAAATCGCCCGCAGGCTCGCCCATCTGGCCCAGTCTCCCTTCTTAAAAATCGAGGCCTCCAAATTCACCGAAATCGGCTACGTGGGCCGGGACGTGGAATCCATGATCCGTGATCTCACCCAACTGGCGGTCAATATGGTGAAAAAGGAGGAAACCGCCAAGGTCAAGGAGAAGGCCGCGGTGCTGGCCGAAGAGAGACTGCTGGATCTGCTGGTGCCCCCAACGCTGCCCATTGCCAATAAAACAATCTCCCTGCCCGCACCGGAGGCAAGTGATGCCGAATCAGGCAAAAGCAGCACCAGGGAAAAGTTCCGGCAGATGCTGCGGGAAGGCCAGCTGGATGACAAGCTGGTGGAAATGGTGGTTGATCAGCCCCAGAACATGCCGCTGGTTGAAATTTTTTCCGGCAGCGGCATGGATGATATGGGCTCGGGCATGAAGGACATGTTCAGCAAGATTTTTCCCCAGAAAAAAGAACGCCGCAAACTCAGTGTGGCCGAGGCCCGGGTGATCCTGGAAAGGGAAGAATCCGAAAAGCTTATCGAGATGGACAAGGTCATCAAGCTGGCCATTCAAAGGACCGAACAGTCCGGCATCATTTTCCTTGACGAGATAGATAAAATCGCCTCCCGGCAGGGGACGATGAGTTCGGCGGAGGTTTCCCGGGAGGGGGTGCAGCGGGATCTGCTGCCCATTGTCGAAGGGGCAACCGTGACGACGAAATTCGGCATGGTGAAAACCGATCATATCCTGTTTATCGCCAGCGGCGCCTTTCATCTCTGCAAACCCTCCGATCTGGTGCCTGAACTCCAGGGCCGTTTTCCCCTCCGGGTTGAACTGAATGCCCTGGGCGAAGAGGAATTTTACCGCATCCTCACCGAACCGAAAAATGCCCTGATCAAACAGTATATCGCCCTGATGGCCACGGAAAACATTGAGCTTTCCTTCCAGGAGGAGGCCATCCGCGAGATGGCCAGGATCGCCACCGAGGTAAACCTGAAAACGGAAAATATCGGGGCCAGACGCCTGCATACCATCATGGAACGGCTGCTCGAAGAGGTATCCTTCAACGCCCCGGAGCTCGCCGGCCAGAAATTTGATATCACCGCGGAATACGTGAAAAAACAGCTGCGCAAGATCTCCGACAGCGAAGACCTCAGCCGCTATATTTTGTGAGAAGTGAGGAGGAAACCCTTTCTGTATCAGCCAGCTGTGAGATGAATGGATCTTTTCGACACCGTGATTGTCACATCGAGGGATATCCGCTGAGATGTGATATTACCTTCTCGCGAACCAGGACCTTGGTTAACACCCTGGTTTGCCGTACAAAAAAAAGAATGTTGTGGAGTGAAAGATGATTGATCCGGAATTAAAATACTGCCCGCAATGCAACGACGAGTATCGCGCGGAAATTGAGGTCTGTGCGGCGTGCGGGGTAGCCCTGCTGAGCGGCGCGGACATGCTTGCTGCCGTAACCCGCGCCGATGCGAGAAAAAATTCCCGGGCCGGGGAAATCGGCCCGGGGGAGGATATCGTCGCCATTCATAAAGGGCAGCTCAACGAGATCCGCGCCATGGAAAAGGAACTGCAGGCGGAAAATATCGGCTATCTGATCACCGGTGAAGGAAGCTCCTGCAAGAAAGGCTGCTGTCCGACCACCTTTTATCTGCAGGTGCGCCGGCAGGATGCCCCGGATGCCTTTGCCGTTGTCCAGGCCCATATTGAACGGACAACCGCCTTGAACCACCACGATCTGTCAACCTGTGACGCGGTTTTCAATCCCGAGGCCAGGCAGGCCACCTGTCCGGCCTGCGGTTTTGAGTTCCAGACCAACACCACAGTCTGCCCGGACTGCGGCCTCTGTTTCGGTTGATGGCGGGGCCCAGGGAAAAACCGACTTTGGCCCTGCCAGGGTCATTATTTTTGCATTAACTCAGTGAGCCCGGCCAGCAGCTGCGCGGCAACCCCGTTCATTGCCTCGTCGGCCTCGGTGATCGGCATTCCTGCCCGTTCTGCTTTCCTGATCCTGTTGGAATCAGGGAAGCAGACCAGAGGCCTCTCACCCAGGCCATCGGCCAGAAAGAGCTCATCTTCCTCGTCCGCAACCAGATTCCCGACAAAATAAATGCGGGGGATACCGGACTCCCTGGCCAGCTTCCGGATTTTAAGGCCGGTGCGCACGCTTGACATGGCGGGGATGACCACGATGAGCAGGCCGTCCACCCCGGCAATGGTGCCCCGGCCCAGATGCTCTACCCCGGCCTCCATATCGAGCAGCACCGTTTGGGTGGGGTTGAGCAGCAATCTGGTGAGCAGCCGTTTTAATACCGTGTTCTCCGGGCAGGCGCAGCCGCCCTCAGCCGTCTGGATCGCCCCGAGCACCATCAGCTTGACCCCGTCCTTTTCCAGCATGTATTGCGCGGGCAGGTCATCAACCTTGGGGTTGATATTATAAAAGGGCGAACCTTCTACCTTGCCGGAGCGGTCGGTGAGCATTTTCTTCATCTCGGCAATGGGGGTGATGTCGCCGATGTTTTCCACCCCCAGGGCCTGGGCCATGTGCGGGCTGGGATCGGCATCAATCACCAGCACCTCCCTGCCGCTTTTTTGCGTCTGCCTGGCAAGCAGCCCCATAATTGTCGTCTTGCCAACACCGCCCTTGCCGCTGATTGCTATTTTCATTATAGTGATCCTTTTGTTCAATGATATTGTAAGCCGTTGTAAAAAAATAACATGGCCAGAGAAATGCGCGGAACGACATAAGGAGCCGTAACGAAATTAAAAAAATGGCCATGTTATTTCGTAACGGCTCCTAAATCAGGGAAAATACTATAACCCATGAAACTTTTGAAATCAAAGACAATGGTCAAGCTGGGCATCGAGGAACTCATCGCCGCCCCTCCGGCCTCCCTGAAAGGCAAACGGCTGGGCCTGCTCTGCAATCAAGCCTCCACGGACCGCTTCTTCCGCCACAGCCGTGATCTCATAGCCCAGGCCTTTCCGGGGCAGCTCAGCTGTCTTTTTACCCCGCAGCATGGTTTCTTTTGTGAGAAACAGGACAACATGATCGAATCGGACCACGGCCGCGACCCGCAGACAGGCCTGCCGGTCTTCAGCCTCTATGGCGAGACGAGAAGGCCCACCGCGGAGATGTTTGCCCATCTTGACGTGCTGCTGGTTGACCTCATCGATGTCGGCACCAGGGTCTACACCTTCATGTCCACCCTGGCTTACTGCCTTGAAGAGGCGGCCCGCTCCGGCAAAAAGGTGGTGGTGCTCGACCGGCCGAACCCGGTGGACGGCATCCATATTGAAGGCAATCTGGTGGATGAGGGGCTGCGCTCCTTTGTCGGCCTTTACCCGATTCCCATGCGGCACGGCCTGACCTTCGGCGAACTCGGCCTGCTGTTTAACAGCCATTTCGGCATCCATGCCGATTATGAGGTCATCCCCATGCAGGGTTGGCAGCGGCGGATGACCTTTGCCGAAACAGGCCTGCCCTGGCTTTTCCCCTCGCCCAATATGCCCACCCCCGCCACCGCGGCAGTCTACCCGGGCCAGGTCATCTGGGAGGGGACCAATATCTCCGAGGGCAGGGGAACGACCCTGCCTTTTGAGCTTTTTGGCGCGCCTTTCCTCAATCTGAGCCAGATTGACAAATTTCTGGATCACTCCCTGCTGTCCGGTTGTTTCCTGCGGCCCGTGATGTTCCAGCCCACGGCCAATAAATGGGCAGGGGACAACTGCCAGGGTTTTCAACTGCATGTCACCGACCATTTGTCCTTCAGGCCGTATCGCCTCTCCCTGGCCCTGCTGCAGGCCTTCATGAGACTTTACCCAACGGATTTTGCCTTCAAGGCTCCCCCCTATGAATATGAGTTCGACAAACTGCCCCTTGATCTCATTCTGGGCTCAAAGCAGGTGCGGGAAGCCCTGGCGGACGGGGTGGAAATTGCCGAGCTCGAAGAGAGCTGGCAGGACGATTTGCACCAATTTAATGATGCACGACAAAAATATTTCTTGTATTGAATAGACATTACTTTTTCAGGAGAACATCATGCCCCGCATTCAACCGATCATCCTGGCAGGCGGCTCAGGTTCCAGGCTGTGGCCCTTATCCCGGGAACTCTATCCGAAACAGCTGCTCAACCTGACTGAAGAGTGCTCCCTGCTGCAAAGCACATTAAAACGGTTGGAGAATCTGCCGGATGCCTTGCCGCCTGTGGTGGTGGTCGGCGAGGCACACCGCTTCCTCACCTTGAACCAGATAAAGGAACTGGGCCGGGAAGGGCAGGTTGATATCATCCTCGAACCGGTGGGGAGAAATACCGCCCCGGCCATCTGTGCCGCCGCCCTTTACTGCAGAGACCGCGTGGATGATGATCTTGTGCTGCTGGTGCTGCCGGCTGATCATCTCATCCGCCGGCCCCAGGCCTTTTGCGAGGCCGTGGCCGGGGCCGTGGATCTGGCCATGCAGGGCCGGCTGGTCACCTTCGGCATCACCCCCAATGCCCCGGAAACCGGCTATGGTTATATAGAAAAGGGGGAGGGGAACAGTGTGCTCTCCTTTGTGGAAAAACCGGATCGGCAGAAGGCCAAAGAGTATCTGGCCGCCGGCAATTTCTTCTGGAACAGCGGTATGTTCGCCTTTACGGCCGATACCTTTCTGGCGGAGATGGAAAAACTCTCCCCGGCAATCCATACAAACATGGTGGATGCCGTTGATCATGGCACTCGCGATAAAGATTTTTTCAGACTGGGCAGGGAGAGCATGCAGAGATGCCCTGATGACTCCATTGATTATGCCATGATGGAAAAATCGGCTTTAGTTTCCATGATTCCCGCAGATCTTGGCTGGAGCGATATCGGCTCCTGGCAGGCCTTCTGGGAGGTGGCGGAAAAGGATAAGCACGGCAACGTCCTGCATGGCGATGTGATTGCCGAGGATCTGGTTAACAGCTTTGTCCGCTCGGAAAATCGGCTCATTGCCGCTGTCGGACTGCGGGATATGCTGGTGGTTGAAACCGCGGACGCGGTGCTGGTGGCGCCGATAAACAGGTCCCAGGAGATCAAGAAAATTGTCACCCGGCTCAAAAACGAGGGCAGGGAGGAGCACCTGCTGCACCGCACGGTTTACCGGCCCTGGGGCAGCTACACCATCCTGGAGGAGCAGGCGGCCTTCAAGATCAAGCGGATCACCGTCAATCCCGGGGTGAAACTCTCCCTGCAGATGCATCATCACCGCTCCGAACATTGGGTGGTGGTCAGAGGCACGGCCAGGGTAACCTGTGGCGAGAAGGTTTTTCTGGTGCTGGAAAATCAGTCAACCTATATCCCCTGCGGCGAAAGGCACAGGTTGGAAAACCCCGGCGTCATCCCCCTTGAACTGATTGAGGTGCAGAACGGCAGCTATCTCGGTGAGGATGATATCGTCCGCTTTGATGATGATTTCGGTCGGGAAGGCACGAAAATTTGATGAACCAGGAAAAAGTCTTTTCACCACGGAGCACAGAGAGAGCACAGAAAAATATTTTTTTATTACAGTCAGTCAGCTCTGTGCTCTCTGTGGTAAATTTTTTAGTTTTAGCCAGGCAAGATGTCTTTTAAGCATATCGGTTCAGCGTCATACTCCATCGACCAGTATCTGAGGTATTTCTATGATATTGCCGTGGAGTGCCCCTATGGCCTGCCCCAAAAGGCGATTTACCGGCAGCAGCAGTTTGTCTCGCTGCCCGATGATCTGTTCGGAAATTTTCTGGAGGCGGGCTTCCGGAGAAACGGCAATACCATCTACACCATGGTCTGCCCCAACTGCCGGAAATGTATCCCCATCAGAATCGACTCCGGGGAGTTTACGCCCAACAGAAATCAAAAGAGGGTGCTGCGCCGGAATGAGGATCTGACCATTTCCATGGGGCCGCTGAAGATTACCGAGGAAAAACTCTTATTATGCGGCAGCTTTCTGCAAGAGCGTTTTCCGGTGAAGGGCAATTCGCCGGTGGGCTATTACGGCACCTTTTTCGCAAACTCCATCACCAACACGGTGGAGGTTGAGTACCGCTGCGCAGAGAAACTCATCGGGGTCGGCATTGTCGATATCGGCTGCGAATGGGTGAATGCGGTCTATTTTTATTTTGATTCCGGTGAAAAAGCCCGCAGCCTCGGGACGTTTAATATTTTGCACCTCATCAATCTGTGCCGTAAAAACAATATCAGCAATGTCTATCTCGGTTATCTCATCCGCGAGGTCCGGGCCATGCGGTATAAGGAAAATTTCAAGCCCCATTTCCTGCTGCAGGACGGAATATGGGTTAAGTCATAGGCGATGAAAGTCATTTTAGCCAAAAAAGCCGGTTTCTGCATGGGAGTACGCCGGGCCGTTGAAACAACCCTGGAAACCGTGCATAAGGGAAACGGGAAAATCGTCACCTTCGGCCCGCTTATCCATAATCCCCAGGTGCTCGGCCTGCTGAAAGAGCAGGGCGTCGACATTCTCACCGACATCCCGGAGAAATTATCCGGCACGGTCATCATCCGGGCCCATGGCGTGCCGCCTTCCCAGAAAGAGCGCCTGCT
>JALNXE010000109.1 GCA_023230525.1 Desulfobulbaceae bacterium | reverse complement strand
GTCCATGCCCGGCTGCGCAAAGAACCGTTCAGCCGGAAACCGCGCTGGGAATGGGTGGGCAAGGTGAAAAACTGGCTGTCCATCCCGGTGGTGGCCAATGGCGGCATCTTCAGCGTTGAGGACGGCCGCCGCTGCCTGGAGCTTTCCGGGGCCGACGGCCTGATGCTCGGCCGGGGCGCGGCGATCAGACCCTGGCTCTTTCATGAACTCGCCGCGGAGCTGTACGCTATTGACCTGCCCCTGCTGGACATTGACCGGCCGGCCATCTATTTTTCCTTTATCGACCAGCTTGAAGAACGTTTCCGGCCGGAGCGCCGGCTGGGCCGCCTGAAGGAATTCACCCACTACTTCAGCAAGACCTATCCCTTCGGCCTGTGGCTGGCCTCAGCAGTGCAGACCAGCAACTCCGTTGCCGAGGCCCGGGAACGGGCAGGTATTTTCTTCTCCCGCAACGATGCCCAGCCGATTCTAGCCTGACCTGGCGGGAGGGGCCTTGCCCCCAAAACCATTCACCGGCCGAGCATGATCTTCAGGGTCCCCAGGCAATCCTCCAGGTCAGCCTTGCTTTTGCTGACCCGGGACATCATGATGCCGCCTTCAATGACAGCCACCAGCGTTTTAGCCAGCTGCGCGGGAGGAACCCGGCTCACCGGACTGGCGTTTTCGCCTGCCTCTTCCAGAAAAGAGGCAAATTTCCCCGTCCAGATGGTGAAAACTTCATGGATGACCGCGGCAAAACGCTCGTTGCAGTCGCTCATCTCCAGCGCCACATTACCGAACAGACAGCCACCGACGAAGTGTTGTTTTTGTTGCTCCTGGAATATCGCTTCACAGGAATGGATGATTTTATCAAGAGGGTCATGCCCCTGAAAGGATTGTTCCAGAAAGGAAAAGAATTCCTCTTTCGCGTCTTGTAAAACCGAATAACTCAGATCTTCCTTGCCGGCGAAATAATAATAAAGATTGCCCTTCTTCACCCCCGTGGCATTGATGATATCATTGATGCTGGTGTGGTGGAACCCCTGGGCGACCAGAATTTGCCGTGTCGTTTTTATAATATGATCGCGAGTGATCTCGCCTTTGTTCTTGCGCATGAGAAAACCAACCGCTCGGTACAAACATAGACAGCTATGGCCTGGAAGTCAACCGAAAGCCGAACCAGTCCGCATAATATGCTCCAATAAAAACAGATCCGCAGATGATATAAAATCTTGCTAAAAGCACATGATAGCCATTATCATGAATTATCAAGATGCATCATCTCATGGCACGCCTCTTTGCTTTTTCCCATCCTGTTTTGCATCAACGCCTCCTTCGGGCTCTAATGGCGCGAAGGAAAAGGAAAATTCCATGCCCAGATCAGCTCTCATGTTCGCCGTATTTTTGCTAGCCGTTTCTTTTGCCCTGCAGGCGGAAGCCCGCCCGAAAAACAGATATGACGAGACCACCAAAACCTGCCGGATTCTTGAATCAGGGCCGCTGGAATGGGACAGCCGTCCCTGGGGTGAGGGCGGCAAGGTTTTCAGGGAGGCGTGCAAGGTTTGTCATTCCCGGGGCAACGGCCAGGGAGCACCGTTTCTCTGGGTGGAATCAAAAACTCCCGCCGCATGGAACCGGGTGTTTGCCCAGAGATATCCCAAATGCGCCCAAAACGGCTCATGGGACAAAATCACCCTTGATCAGCAGCTCAAGCTTAACGATTACCTGTACCGCTTCGGGTTAAACAGCGAGGATGTGAACGACAGCTGCTGACGTTAGCCGGGAGCCTCCCGGTCCGGGAGGCAGTGAAATTTCCGCCCTGCCGAAACAAGGTAAATTTTTTATTTATTTGCCGGTATGGCTTTGACCCGCTCGGCAAGTCGCCAAAAAGAGTCAAGAAAAAAATAAACCGACTCCAGCGGAAAAAGTTGTTTCCCCCGCATATTTTATGCTATTTAAGGAACATAGGCTTTATCTTACACCGTCTTTAGTCTTTAAAGTTGGGTAGTCAAATAATTTCCCCCTCAGCACAAGAGCAAATTATGAAAATACTCAATCGTACCTGTTTTCTGTCAGTTCTCACCGCACTGTTTGCCTGCCTGGCAATTTTGCCTGCCCAGGCTGGAATCCTGACCAGTGAGACCTCGATGTCCGTCTGCAGGCGGGTTGCCCCCATGCTTGAGATGGAGCTGAGCGAATTGGGTGTTGAGCTGGGCAACCCGATCTTTATCAGGATCTTCAAGGAGTCCCACGAGCTTGAGTTGTGGGTGCAGCAGGACGAAGAGTACAAGCTCTTCAAAACATATGAAATATGTAATTTATCCGGAGAGTTAGGGCCTAAAACCAGAGAAGGGGACGGACAGAGCCCGGAAGGGTTTTATTCGGTCAGCGAACGGCAGCTCAATCCCAACAGCCATTATCATCTCTCCTTTGACCTCGGTTTCCCCAACACCTACGACAAACTGCACGGCAGTACCGGCAGCGCCCTGATGATTCACGGGGACTGTATTTCCGTCGGCTGCTTCGCCATGACGGACAGCAGGATCGAAGAAATATACACCCTGGCCCAGGAGGCCCTGCGCAACGGCCAGCAATTTTTCCGGGTTCACATCTTCCCCTTCAGAATGACCGAAACGAACATGAAAAAGCACAAACGCTCCAAATGGCTCGGTTTCTGGCAAAACCTGAAGGAGGGATATGACTATTTCGAGCAGACCAAAACGCCGCCGCAGATCAATGTGAAGGGTAAAAAGTATGTCTGCGAACCCGACTACACGGAAACCGCCAGAAACCAGCGGAAAATCAACAAGATTTACAATTAGGAGCCGTTACGAAATAACATGGCCGTTTTTTTAATTTCGTTACGGCTGCTTATACCCCGCTAGGGGGTACTGAAAAGAGTGTCGTTGGGGCGCATTTCTCTGGCCATGTTATTTTTTTACAACGGCTTAGCCCAACCTTTATTAATCCGCCTCAAACGGTCGCAGCCAACACTTCCGTTTGCCGAGAATTTTATACAGCATGGCTGGTAGTTCACCGGGCAGCTGATAGTCCTTATCCGTGTCCTCCCGAAAGATGAAGGCGGTTTTGCGATCCATGTCCTTCCATGTCGGAATTTGCGGTTCAGCCGCGATTGTCTCAAAAAGAAACCAGTTATACAAATTGTTGACGGTTGTTGTTCCGGCCCCAAGACTTCCCAGCATATCCAGCTTGTTGCAGAATGCCAGGGTGAGATCCGAGTAAATTTTGATCCCGCCGCAGGCCCCTATGCTGAGAAAACGCTGCTTGGCTGTCAGCTCCTCAGGGCTGACCTTCTCGGATTTAATCAGGTTCCGCAGGGGATCGAGTATATGGTCATTGAGCCAATAGCTATGACCACGGGGCGCATACATCTCGTGCCCATCCAGGATGAACTGTTCCAGCAATTTCTGTTGGGTGTCGCCATTATAAAAAACACAGACACTGTGCGAGATCCGCACCGTGTTGACGGTTTTCACAAAGTCGACTACCTGAGGGGTTTCCCTGAGAAAGCGGAAAAGCCGTTGCAGACTGCCGTTTTGCTTGCGGCCAACCGGCACGAGAAACCCTGCCAGTTCTTCTCTGGCAACGCTGTCGGAATCGCTTACCCTGAAGCTGGCGCTTGCCCGGGGGAGATATCCTTTACTTAACAGCAGATTGCAGTTGGCAATAAATGAACTGCGCCCATCATCATCGCCATGAAAAACCGACAGGCTGCTCAGGGTCCCGTCCCGCAGCCATTCGGCAAAGGGAGTTCTGATGTAGCCGGCCAGAGGGGGGGCATTATATTTTGCCAGCAGCTCTCTGATGCGTGCTCCATTTTCAACGCCCAGCACTTTCGGTTTGCCTTCCAGGTAATATTGCAGGATGGTTCTGATCTGCTGGGCGAAAATACTTGTATCACCGGCATGGGAAATCATCCTGTCAACGAGAAAAACCCGGGTGGCCGGCAGGATGCCATCCAGCAGTTTTTCAAATGTGGCGGCAAAAAGCACCAGGCTGTTTGCATCCTTGAAGGCTGAGGCGGTAACCAGATCAATAATGTCTTCCTGCCCCTGCACTGCGGAGGGGAGGAATATGGCCAGCCTGGCCTTCAGGGACAGGCTGGAAACAAAGTTTGCGACATTGACATTTTCCGGATCAACCGCCTGCATGAAATGAAGCAGACTGCCCTGATATCCGGCGGCAATTCTTTTTTGCAGCTCAGGAATCAGAATAAGACGAAAGGAGCTGTCATAGAGGATGGAAACCTTGGTCATCACGGCATAAATATTTGCGGTGCTGAGCCGTTTGGCCGACTCCTTGCGGGCGAAAGCGGTGGCCTCGCGCAGGCAGGAGATCGCGCCAGCCTTATCTCTGTTTTTGACAAGTCCGGCAAATCTGGCCCCAAAACGGCTTCTGGTCTCAGGAGGGAATCGGGTAAAAAAAGTACCCAGGTGCTGAAAAGAAAAGGAGGCAAGCTGGGCATCGGAAATCTCGTCACCGTCCTGGTTGGTGACGGAATGGAAATTATTGAGCACCAGCACAATTTGCTCGGCGGCATTGAGGTACGCCTTCAGCAGAATCGTCTTTTCCCTGGGCGGGAGCAAAGAATAGTCGGCATCATGTTCGATTTCGGGTTTGATGAAATACCCGGTCAGCCACTTATGGGCATCAACGCCAGTCATTTCAGGCAGGGCAAGCAAGGCCTTGACCGCCAGGATGTTATCAGGACTGATCATGCTGATGGCGGTCATATTCAGCAAAGCCTGCTGCACGGTGATCGCGGCAATCTTGCTGTTAGCCTCCACCGACCAGCACTGCTCCTGGGAAAGGGACCTGATGATCCCAAGCCCCTGGATCACACTGTCATCCGTCTGGCCATTGATCTCAAAAAAGGCCTTGGCCGCCCAGCGGGCGGGATCGTTCATTTCGCGCAGCATCAGGATGGCGGACAAGGCCTGGGCTGGCTGGAGAGAGGAATTGCGGCACAGACTCACCCCGGCCCAAACGGAAACGTAATCCAGCCTTTTTATTTCCTGGAGGGCGCGCAGGGCGAGGGGCAGATCAACCCCCGGCAGGGTACAGAACTGCTCAAAAAGCAGAAGATGCTCATAGTTGATCGGCTCGCCGGTGAGGCCAGGCAGCAGTTGGAAGGCCTCGGTGGCTGTCATATCGGGCAGCCCGCATAATGCCCTGAAAACCCTCATGTTGGTATAATCAAGCTTTTCGACAATCGGCTTGCTGCTTTCCAGCTGTTCAGCCGTGACCCCTGGGACCTTACCCAGCACCTCCAGGGTCCGCTCAACAGCGCCGCCCGCCATCACCGTGGCAGCAAGGGAGAAGAGCAACACAACAGTCAATAACGATTGCTGGCAGAATAACCGCATGATCAGCAAAAAACCGTCCTTGCACCCTGGCTGGCGGAAAACAGGGGGCCAAATTCTGAAATTATCTTTGTTTGCCTGTCTCAAATTCGTGCCCAGTTCGGAAAAATCCTCTGCACCGCCGCCCAGCGCATGACAACTACCTGATTTATCGTCACCACAATTCAGGGCAGGACCTTTTTTGGCGAAGCATTATTCTTTCAATTTGACATATTCCCTGAATAATTCAACGGGATTGTTTTCCGCGGTTGAGCCTGCCCATCCTCTGCCACAGACTGCTCCGCCTAAACTTGAACATCGCCAATACTGCCTGTCAGAATTTTCAGAAAAAAACGAAAAACAACCTGGTTACAACATGATGAACTGATAATTCCGAAAAACCCAGATCATTTCTTGCCGGAAATCCGTATCATTCCAGGGAACCATCCGCCGACTCCGCACGTTTATAACAAATAAGGAGTTTTTTAAAAAAAAAGCGCAACTATTTTTGCGTGACAATTTGCCACATTTCTTTTTTCCCAAAAACACTTTAATTACTATTAAAAAAATAGCCAATCAACTGAGGATTAACAACATGCTGGAAAGAAGAAAAAGTCAGAGATTCAAAGTTGACAACGGCCATTTTATTATACATTCAAGGAATGTCGGAAAAATTGAAGATATCAGCATGGGAGGATTGTGCTGCTCATGCATAAACGAAGATTTCGATCCAGCATCCGAAGATAAAATAGATATACGCTGCTTGAAAAATAGTATGTATTTAGAAAAAATGGGGATTGATATTCTGGAAACGGAAATAACCAGCGGTGCATCAATTTTTAATGTATTTACCAGGATATGCCATTTAAAATTTCAGAAATTAACCGCTGATCAGATTCATCAGTTAAACAATTTCATTCTGCATAATGCGATTGGCAGCCGAGATTATTCAGCATGCAGTATCGCATTTCAAGCCAATCACATCTAGCTCTTCCCCGTCCCATCACTGCTGCATCAATTCCCTTCCATCGATTCTCAAAGCAAGAAAGGGACAACCGCTATGGCGGCTGCCCCCATTAACCCGGAACGATAGTCAGGATATCATCCATCACCCTGCAGCAAAACGCTGAGGACCATCAGCAACTGCCTTAATGCAGAAAGAGAATCGGGTCCTTGGATTCCCACAGCCTTTTCTTGGAGGCTTTTTTCCCCTTTTCCTGTTTCTGCCCAGCGGTCCTGGTGTTTCGGGACGATTTGCCATCAGCCGGGGCATTGTTCTTTTGCCATTTTGGCTTTGCGGTCTCGGGGGCAATTTCGATCGAAACATCTTTACCGTTAATCATCAGGCCGGCAAAGGCCTTGAGCACATGGGGGGCGAACCTGCTTTCCGCCTCCAGGATGGAAGAATAGTTCATGACCTCAATCTTGCCGATTTTGATGCGGGAAATGGCAGCATTATCATTGATTTGACCGATGAGCCGCGCCGGGTGCACACCATCTTTTTTACCCACATTGATAAGAAAGCGGGTGAACTTTTCGTCGGTGGCGGGCCGCCGGGATTTTACCTCTCTATTCTGCCGGGAATCCTGTTTTTTCTCCTTATCGGAGATGTTTAAATCAGGTGCATTTCGATACATCTCCAGGAACCGGTTAAATTCTATGGAGAAAAACCGCTTGATCAGTTCTTCCCGGTCAAGGGAGGCCAGCTCATCAGCGATGGCGGCAAAAAAAGGCTGCAGCTGCTCATGGGCAACATCAACATTTTTTACGGTGGCGACCAGCCGGAAGAGCTGTTTCCTGCAGATTTCATAGCCGCTCGGTATGCGTCCTTCCTCAAAAGTCCGCTTGAGAATCTTTTCAATTTCTCTGATCTTATGCCGTTCCCGCAGGTGGATGATGGCGACGGAAATTCCCGCTTTCCCCGCTCGTCCTGTACGGCCGCTGCGGTGCGTATAATTTGCGATCTCATCCGGCAGGTTGTAGTTGATGACATGGGTCAGATCATTGACGTCCAGGCCGCGGGCAGCCACATCGGTTGCCACCAGCAACTGCAGATTTTTGCTGCGGAATTTATTCATCACCTGGTCCCGCTGAGCCTGGGAAAGATCGCCGTGCAGGGCATCGGCCCCGTAGCCGCTCTGGATCAGCTGCTCAGCAACTTCATTTGTTTCCTGCCGGGTCCGGCAAAAGACAATGGCATAGATATCGGGGTTCATGTCCACGATCCGTCTCAGGGCCAGAAATCTGTCGCGCGCCTGCACCATATAATAAATATGCCGGATGTTCTCTGCTCCGGCATTGCGCTGGCCGATGGTGATCTCCACCGGCCTGTTCATGTACTTGCTGGCGATTTCCGCCACACCCTTGGGCATGGTTGCGGAAAACAGCAGGGTATTCTTGCTGGCAGGGGTGCTGGCCAATATGGCATTCAGCTCATCCTGAAAACCCATCTGCAGCATTTCATCCGCCTCATCAAGCACCACCTGGCTGATAGCCGAAATATCCACAGCCCCCCGCCGGATCAGATCATGCAACCGCCCCGGGGTTGCCACAATAATCTGGGCACCACTGCGCAGCGCTTTGATCTGCATGTCAATACTGGCCCCGCCATATACGGCCACCACATGTAACCCGGTGACATATCTGGCAAGATCGCCGATGTCTCTGGCAACCTGTACGCAAAGCTCCCTGGTGGGGCATAAAACCAGGGCCTGGGTCTGTCTGCGGCGGATATCAGTCAACTGAATGAGGGGAACGGCAAAGGCCGCGGTTTTGCCTGTGCCGGTCTGGGCCAGGCCGACCAGATCGGCCCGTTGGTTCAATACGATGGGAATGACCTGTTCCTGCACCAAGGTGGGATCAGTGAAACCCAACTCATGAATTCCCCGGAGAATATTTTCCTGAACGCCTAATTCTGCAAATGTAGTCATATTTTCTTCTTTGGAATATGTGTTTGCAGGGCAAGAGGATTTTTTCCGGCACTGCATAAAAAAAGCCCCGCGCAATGCGGGGCAGGAGCTGCAATTTGCTTCAGGATTTACAGCTGAACAACGTTGGCGGCTGCCGGACCTTTGGGGCCGTCTACGATTTCAAACTGAACCCGCGCCCCTTCATCGAGGGATTTATAGCCCTGGCTATTAATGGCGGAATGATGAACGAACACATCACCGCCCTTATCGGATTCAATAAAACCAAAACCTTTTGCCGCATTAAACCACTTCACTTTACCTTCAATCACTTTACACTACTCCCTGGAATCCGGCTCAACTTGGAGCCATTAAAAATCTGGTCTTTCCGACATATGCAAAAACGACCGGCAAGCCGACGGTTTGGACCATTAAGCAAAAAAAAACCGCACTGCCTCGCCTTCGAGGATTATGCGGTTAACTTTTTTTGTATTGCTAATACTTCAAACAGTCACAGCTCAGTATAAATTGTCTTATAGCATACAAACCGGGAAAAGAAAATGTTTTTTTAAAGTTCTCCACGGACAAATCAATAATTATTATTAACTAAAGCAAGCCCCACGTCCGGGAATCCCTCGCAACGAGCTCTCGGCAGCAGCACCGGCTGGGAATAATAGCTATTTTTGCATCTTTTACTTGACCCAACCAAGGCCGCATCTTAAAACAAGAAAAAGAATGAAAATTGATAGCTTCGTATTTATGCCCCTTTTCATGCCCGTGGGGATAATAATTCTTGGCATCGGTTCCCCTGACAATAAATCAGGAATTTATCATGCACTGTACGGCTGTCGAGAGGCTTGTTGCGAGATTGTCAAAACTGGTCTTCCCGAAATAGAGCCGGAAAGGAGAAAAATGATGAAACGCGCGATGGCAAAAACGTTGCGGACAGGAGTGGTTTTTGGATTATTCATTTCGCTATGCGGAACCGGGATTGCCTTTGCCGCAGCCAAAAGCTATGAATATGGCAACGTACTCATGAGCCAGCCCGGCAAAGACAATACTGCCCTTCCCGTCACCTTCCGGCACTGGTCCCACCGTGGTAAATACACCTGCCGCCTCTGTCATGTTGATCTTGAATTTACCCAGCTCGCCAATGGTACCGGCGTGACGGAAGAGGATAACCGCAACGGCATGTACTGCGGGGCCTGTCATAACGGCAAAGAGGCCTTTGCCCTGGAAGCCTGCACCAGATGCCATCCCAAGGATAAACAGCATGAACAGGAACTGGCGCAGCAGGCCAAACGTGAATTCCAGGAACTCAAGAAAACCCTGCCCCCCGCCACTTACGGCAACAAGATTGACTGGATGAAGGCCGAGGAAGATGGAATTATCAAACCCAAGGACTTTCTGCAGGGTGTCAGTCTCCGTAAAAACGAAAAGATGGTCAACAGCCGGGAAGAGCCCCGCACACCGGCCCTGCCCGGTTTGCCGAACATTATTTTCTCCCATGCCAAGCATGTGATCTGGAATGGCTGCGGCATGTGCCATCCGGACACCTTTGCCCTGGAAAGCGGCAAAACCCCGATAACCATGAAGGAAATCACCGAAGGGAAATACTGTGGCCGCTGTCATGGCACAATTGCCTTTGCCCTGAACGACTGCACCCGCTGCCATTCGAAACCGGTCTTAAACCCGGGCTCATAAGCGGATGCGCTTCCAGCAGCAAACCCACGGCATGGGGAAAAAAAACAGGCCCCGCCGCAAATACGGGCTGACGGCGCTGCTGTGCCTGCTGCTTGCCGGTTGCGGAGACAACTTTGACCGCTTTCTTGCCCAGAAAGAGCTTGCCGAACCGGGCAACCCCATCTTTCAGAAAAGATACTCCACTGAATCCCTGTCGCGTTCCGAGCTGAACCTGCTGCTGGACATGGCCCTGTATAAAGGGCCACCGGAACAGTATGGCGATATTGTTCTGCGTGACCGCAGCGAAAAACACCGCATGGATCCGGTGGTCTTCTCCCACCGCATCCACCGCAGCAGGTACACCTGCCGGGTCTGCCACGTCGAGCTCGAATTCGCCATGAAAAAGGGGGGGACTGGCATCACCAGGGAGGAGTACCTGGAAGGACTTTACTGCGGGGCCTGTCACAACGGGGATATCGCCTTTTCCGTCAAATACTCTTGCAACCTGTGTCATGTCAAGGTTGACAAGGAAGGCCATTACCAGGCAAAAAAAGATGCCATGCTCGGCGGCAAAAATCTGCCAACCCAGGAGTATGGTGACGGCATCAACTGGGTGGAGGCGATCAAAAGCGGGGCAATCTCCCCGCGCAATTCGCTCAATGCAGAAAATCCCCCGCCGTCCATGCCCTTGCCCCTACATCTGAAAATGCCGTTGCGCTGGACCACCCGGTCACCCAGAACCCTGGTGGTCTTTTCCCATGAGTCGCACATCCTGTGGCTGGACTGCGCCAACTGTCATCCCGACCTGTTCTCCCTTGCCCAGATGGGAACCGTGGAATTTGACAAGCAAAAAAATCTCTACGGCATGTATTGCGGCACCTGCCACATGACCGTCGCCTTTCCGATGAACGGCTGCAATCGCTGCCATCCTGACCAAAAAAACAGACTGTAATTGCCGGCCAACCTATAAGCCATTATCGCCGTTCACTTTTTCGCTCAAGTGCCGCCGGCAACCAAGGCTTGACTTTGCCGGGGTAAGGCGGCGGAAAGCACGGCGGCCAGCACCGCCAGTCCTGAGGCGAGGTAAAAACTGCTCGAAAAGCTGCCTGTTGTCTCGGCAAGCACCCCGGCCAGATAGGGCCCGGCAATCTGGCCGATACCGAAAATAAAGGTGATGAAGCCAAAAACGGAAACCGTCCGGTGCGGCCCCACGTAATCAGCGATCAGGGCGGCCATGATGGAGGGGATACTCCAGGCCACGATGCCGTAGAAGCCGATGGAGAGATATAAAAAAAGTCCCGGCAGATTGACGGCAATAAGCAGATAAGCCATGGATTGGATGCTGAATACCGTGATCAGGGCCGCCTTTCTGCCGAGCTTATCGGACATGACCCCGAACACAGGCCCGGAAAAGAGACTTAAAAAACCGACCCAGGACCAGAAATTGCCTGCCACAGCTTCGGAAAAGCCCCGCTCCTGCACCATGACGGTGACCACGAAGGTCGCATAGATTACATAGGTAAAGCCGAAAAGAAAGTAAATGGCGGCACAGTGGTAGATGAGGCTGGGCCGCACCGGCTCTGTCTCAAACATGGCCCGGCTGTGCCCCGGTGTGGAGGCGTGGCTGCTGCCCACCGGCTCCAGCCCGAGCTCACGCGGTCTGTCACGCAATATCAGATAACAGATGGCGGAAACCACGGTGACAATGGCGCCAAGGACCAGCCAGCTCAGCCGCCAGCCCTGGCCGTCTGCGCCATTCAGCCAAGGCACCAGCCGGCCGGCAATGACGATGGCAAAGCCGCTGCCGATGACGATAAATCCCGCGGCCTTCCCCCGGGAACGGCTGGTAAACCAGGCCGAGACCAGGGCCATCATCGACACATTAGACATGCCGCTACCCATGCCGGTCAGGGTATAAAAGACAATGATCATAAACAGCTTGGCGCCGGCCCCGATGCAGAGCATGGAAAGCCCCACCAGCAAAAGGGCGAAACCTATCAGCCTTCGTGCCCCGAAGCGGGCGGACAGCTTGCCGCACAGCAGCACGGCGACCAGGTAGCCGACAAAATTCGAGGTGCTGATCAGGCCCATCTGGGAAAAGGAAAGGCCCAGGGACGCTCCCATGGACGGCAACAGCATGCCCAGGGCAAAGCGACCGAAGCCGAGACCGGCGAATACGCAGAGTGTCCCTGCCGCCACCACATACCAGCCATAATGGACGGAGCGCGGCTCTCTCTTCTGTTCAATCATGGAAACGGATTATTGAGAAGCTAGGACAACATTTCGTGTTGCATGTTGAGAGCACTCACCTGATTGTTCAGGGTCCAGAAATCATAGATATAGCCCGCGCCGAATATGGCCCCGGTGCAAAGATAGATCAGGCCTGTGAGCCATTTTCCCATATACATCCTGTGAATGCCGAACAGGCCTAAAAAGGTGAGGAGAATCCAGGCAACCGAGTAATCAATTTTGCCCTTCTTGAAACGCAGGTCCGCCTGCCGGTCCATGGCCGGGATCAGGAACAGATCGATGAGCCAGCCTATGCCGAGCAGGCCCAGGGTGCAGAAATAAATGGTGCCGGAAATAGGCTTGCCGTAATAAAAACGGTGGGAGCCGGTGAAGCCGAAAATCCAGAGAATATAGCCGATTGTTTTACTGTGGCTGTCATTTTGCCGATCCATAAATTTGCCTCCCGCCTGAACATTTTGCGGACTTGCCTCGTCTTAAAATTAATAGAGAATAACTCTTTTCATGCAAAAACCCAAGCAGCAAAACAAGGGAGGATTTTTTATGAACAGATACGTCTGCGTTATCTCCTTTGCTGTTCTTTTTTCATTTTTTATCACAGGTGTCCTTATGGCCCAGGAACCATGGCAAACAAAGACCATCAACAAAGAGGAATTAAAGACAAAGCTGACCCCTCTGCAGTATAACGTGACCCAGGAGGAGGGCACGGAGCCGCCCTTCCGCAATGAATACTGGGACAACAAAAAAGCGGGGATTTATGTGGATATTGTGTCAGGGGAACCCCTATTCAGCTCCCTGGACAAATATGATTCCGGCACGGGATGGCCAAGCTTCAGCAAACCGCTGGAGGCCGATAACATTGTCCTGCGCAGCGATTTCGGTTTTTTCACCCGACGCACGGAGGTACGCAGCCGTTATGCCGATTCCCATCTCGGCCATGTTTTTGATGACGGCCCGCCCCCCACCGGCAAACGTTACTGCATGAACTCGGCGGCCCTGCGTTTCATCCCCGCAGACCAGCTTGAAAAAGAGGGATATGGCCGCTATCTTCACCTGTTTGAGGAAAAGGCCGGGGGAAAATAGTCTCTTTGCGGCACGGCAACCGCCCTTCCCAGCGCAGTTTATTTCCCGGGGGGGGGAGCGGGTACCACGTCACCATGCCGGCGATGCAGCCGGTTTCCCCTTCCCTCACCCCATCCATCCATCTCTGTTTTCCCTCCTCGCCTGACCTCACAATATAGCCGAATGACATCCCGGGATTTTTCATTTCTCTTGACACCCCCATGCCCCCAATATAAACTGAATGGGTCATCATTTTTCTACAAAGCAATATCTCGGTGAGAGGGCTCTGTGAATTTATGACATGACAGAAAAAACAAAACCACTTTTGACAAGGAGGACGAACTATTCCATTCCCGCAGCGGGATGTGCATTTTTAGTAAATAAGTCAATTAATTGGAGCAACTGACAAAAGCTTCACGTACCGGAAGTTAAAAAGACAAGAGGAGAAAAGGAGGAGTTGAGAAAATGAACATTTTGAAATCACTATGGATTTTAGTCATGATTGGGTTTGTTGCCGGCTGCGCCCCCATGGCGACGGAAAG
>JALNXE010000108.1 GCA_023230525.1 Desulfobulbaceae bacterium | reverse complement strand
CCCGCCATTGATCCCACCGGTAACAGCGATGTTTTCGCTGCCAAGGTGGTCAGGGAACTCATTCTTGCTTTGCACGGGGGGGGTACTGGTCATGTTGGATAAGCGGAAAAAGACGATTAACGCCAACAGTGAGCTGTATAATGTTGAGCGCTGGAGCAACGGTTATTTTGCCGTTAACGAAAAAGGCCATCTCTGCGTGCTGCCGGAAAAGAGGCCGGACGGACCCACCATTGACATCATGGAGGTCATTGAAGAGATCAAGAGCCAGGATATCCCCTTTCCCACGGTCATCCGCTTTCACGATATCCTGCGCTCCCAGGTGCGACTGCTCAACCTGACCTTCCGGCAGGCCATGGAAGAGAGCGGCTACCAGGGACGCTTTATCGGCGTCTATCCCATCAAGGTCAACCAGACCCGGGAGGTGGTGGAGGAGATCATTGAGGCGGGCGAGCCCTTTGATTACGGGCTGGAGGCCGGCTCAAAATCAGAGCTCATGGCGGCCCTGACCTTGAATGAGAACCGCAACGCCCTCACCGTGCTGAACGGCTACAAGGACGAGGAGTATATCCGCCTGGCCCTGCTGGGCAGAAAGCTTGACCGCAAGATCATCATTGTGGTGGAGAATTTCTCCGAGTTTGAGATGATCATCAAGCTGTCGGAGGAGATGAACGTCATGCCGCTGATCGGCATGCGGGCCAAACTGTCGGTGCAGGGAGGGGGCCGCTGGGCCGGCTCCAGCGGCGACCGGGCGAAATTCGGGCTGACCTGCAGCGAGATCTTAAACGGCATCTCGTTGCTGAAGCGGCACAACATGACCGAATGTCTTACCCTGCTGCACTTCCATGTGGGCAGCCAGATCCCGGACATCCGGGTGCTGAAGGATGCGGTCAACGAGGCGGGCCGCATTTACGCCGATCTGGTGCTGTCCGGCCTCAAGATCGAATATTTCGACGTGGGCGGCGGCCTGGGCGTTGATTATGACGGGTCACGCTCCTCCACCCAGTCCTCCAGGAACTACTCCTTGGAGGAGTATGCCGCGGACATCATCGCCGTGCTGCAGCAGATCTGTGATCAGGTCAACATCCATCATCCCAACATCGTCAGCGAGAGCGGCCGCTACGTCACGGCCCATCATTCCTGCGTCATCACCAATGTGGTCAAGATCATCCATCAGACCACCAACAGCTTCAACACCGACAAGTCAGCCGGGGAGCATATCCTGGTCACCAACATGCGGGAGTCGGTCAGTGATCTGACCATGGAGAACTACCAGGAGATTTACAACGACGTGCAGCAGATCAAGCTGGATTCGATCCAGGCCTTCAAGCTGGGCGTGGTTTCCATGGATGAGCGGGCCAAGATCGAGACCATGTTCTGGAAGATCATCGGCCAGATCCGGGACGTGCTGAAGCGCGCCGATTTCGTGCCCAAGGAGCTGCAGCAGATTGACGAACTGCGGGCCAGCCAGTATCTGTGCAATTTTTCCGTCTTCCAGTCCGCGGCCGACACCTGGGCCATCAGCCAGCTGCTGCCGATCATGCCGGTGATCCGGCTGGACGAAATTCCCGCCGAGCGCTGTTCCATTGCCGATATCACCTGCGATTCCGACGGCAAGATAGACAAGTTCATCGCCAGAAACGGCTATGCCAAGACTCTGCTGCTCCATGCCCTGAAAAAGGAGGAGGATTACTATATCGGTCTGTTCCTCACCGGCGCCTACCAGGACGTGATGGGCGACATGCACAACCTCTTCGGCCGGCTCAACGAGGTGCATGTCTACTGTGATGACGATGACCCGTCCGATTTTTATATCGAAGAGGTGATCAAGGGCGCCTCGGCCCAGCATGTGCTGTCCACCATGCAGTACAGCCCGGAGATCATGGCCCGCACCATTAAAAGGAAGATTGATCGCCAGGTGCACCGGGGCAAGATCCAGCCCCGGGAAGGGGTCAAGCTCATCGATTTTTACGAGAGCTGTCTGGAAGGCTATACGTATCTGAAGTTTTAGGAGTGAGAAGTGAGAAGTGAGGAGTTAGGAGTGAGAAGACAACAGGCCGTTTTCAGGGTTTTCTCCTCACTCCTTACTCCTCACTTTTCACCCAATTTTAACCACATATTGAGGAAGTTGCCATGTCACGAGTGCTCATTATTGGGGCCGGCGGGGTCGGTTCGGTGGTTGTTCATAAGTGCTGCCAGGTGCCGGAGGTCTTCTCCGACATCATGCTGGCCTCACGCACCAAGTCCAAATGCGATGCCATCGCGGCCCGTCTGCCTCGGCCGATTCAGACAGCCAGGGTGGATGCCGACCGGGTGGATGAGCTGGTGGCCCTGATGCGGGAATTCAAACCCGAGCTGTGCATCAATGTGGCCCTGCCCTACCAGGATCTGACCATCATGGACGCCTGCCTGGCCTGCGGGGTCCATTATGTGGACACGGCCAACTATGAGCCGCGGGATGAGGCCAAGTTCGAATACAAATGGCAGTGGGCCTATCAGGACAGGTTTAAAAAGGCCGGGCTGATGGCCCTGCTGGGCTCGGGTTTTGATCCGGGGGTGACCAACGTCTTCACCGCCTGGGCCGCAAAGCACCATTTTGACGAGATCCAGGAGCTGGACATCATCGACTGCAATGCCGGCGACCACGGCCAGCCCTTTGCCACCAATTTCAATCCGGAGATCAATATCCGCGAGGTGACGGCCCCGGCCCGCCACTGGGAGGAGGGGAAATGGCTGGAGACCCCGGCCCTGTCCACCGCCGAGGAGTTTGATTTTCCCGAGGGCATCGGCCCGAGAAAGATTTACCTGATGTACCACGAGGAGCTGGAATCCCTGACCAGGAATTTTTCCGGCCTGCAAAAGGCCAGGTTCTGGATGACCTTTTCCGACAACTACCTGCGTCATCTGGAGGTCCTGCAGAATGTCGGCATGACCAGCATCAAGCCCATCGACTACAACGGCCAGCAGATCGTGCCCCTGCAGTTTCTCAAAGCCGTGCTGCCTGACCCTGGCTCCCTGGGGCCGCTCACCCACGGGCGGACCTGCATCGGTTGTCTGATCAAAGGTATCAAGGACGGCAGGCAAAAGAAATATTACGTCTACAACATCTGCGATCACCACCAGTGTTATGAGGAGGTGGGAGCCCAGGCGGTGTCCTACACCACCGGCGTGCCGGCCATGATCGGGGCCATGCTGATGCTGACCGGGGCCTGGCGCGGGGCGGGCGTGTTCAACATGGAGCAGCTCGATCCTGACCCGTTCATGGAAAAACTGAACCTGCACGGCCTGCCATGGACCGAAGTTATCTTGTAGATTTCGACCCCCAACGGGTTCCCAGTCCGGCCTATGTGGTGGACCAGGGGGCGCTGACGCGCAATCTGCGCATCCTGGACAGCGTGCAGCAGCGCACCGGCTGCCATATCCTGCTGGCGCTGAAGGGCTTTGCCATGTTCCGGGTCTTCCCGCTGATCCGGGGCTATCTCAAGGGCGTCTGCGCCAGCTCCCCCCACGAGGCCCGGCTGGGCCGCGAGGAGTTCGGGGCCGAGGTGCACGGCCACGCCCCGGCTTACAGCGAGGCGGACCTGCGCGAACTGCTCAGCCTGTGCGACCATATCGTCTTCAACAGTTTCAGCCAGTGGCAGCGCTTTCAGCCGCTGATCAACGCGTGCCCCGCCCCGCCCCGGTTCGGCCTGCGGGTCAATCCCATGCATTCCGAAACCGCGGTGGCCCTTTATGACCCCTGCGGCCCCGGTTCACGGCTCGGTATCCGCCGGGAGCAGTTCAGCAGCAGGTCGCTTGCCGGCATCAGCGGCCTGCATTTCCACACCTTGTGCGAAAGGGGGGCGGATGCCTTGGCCCGCACGGCCGCGGCCTTCGAGGAACAGTTCCAGGACATCCTGCCCGGCATGCAGTGGCTGAACCTGGGCGGCGGCCACCACATCACCAAACCCGACTATGACCTTGATCTGCTCTGCCAGGTGATTGATCATTTCCGCACAAAATATAACCTCACCATCTATCTGGAACCGGGGGAGGCGATCGCCATTCATACCGGCGCCCTGATCACCACGGTGCTTGATATCGTGGAAAACGACGGGCCCATCGCCATTCTCGACACCTCGGTCACCTGCCATATGCCGGATGTGCTGGAGATGCCCTACCGGCCGGACATCCGGGGCGCCGGGGGGCCGGGTGAGCTGGCCCATACCTACCGGCTGGGCGGGGTCTCCTGCCTGGCCGGCGATGTGCTGGGGCTCTACTCCTTTGCCCGGCCCCTGCAGGTGGGCGACCGCCTGATCATCGAGGACATGAGCCATTACACCATGGTCAAGACCACCACCTTCAACGGGGTCAGGCTGCCGGCCATCGTGCTCTACGACCCCGAAACCGATGCGGTGGAAGTCGTGCGCGCATTCGGCTACCAGGATTACCGCGGGCGTTTGTCGTGAGCAACGATGAAAGGCTAACCAGATTTTACCCTTACCCGAAGATACTCGACTCGACTGCTTACATATTTGTTTAGATAGTAAGCAAAAATTATTGCAACAAACACATTTCCCGCTGCGACCATAAAGGGGGTCGTCAGGTAGTGATGCCCTATTATCTTACCAAGAATCATAATAGCAAACAGGTGCCCGATATAAATCGGGTAACTTAATTCACCAATGGCCTTGTCGTTTTTTGATGTGTTCTGATAGAGGAATGTCAGCGGTAGAAAGACTAAGAATACAGAGAACAGCAGTGGCACTTTAACGATTTCCTTAGCAGGAATCAAAAAATAAAACAAACAAAAACAGATAAGTAGATAGGTTCCGGCCCTCGGTAGCCACTCAAAGCCAGTTGCCGATATAAATCGCTTCCACATAGGGAGCAAATATTGGCTGGCCAGCGCTCCAAACAGGAAAAATGATAATTCGGCTGGGAAGAATCTATAAGTCCACGGATCACTCATGCCTAACCCTATGCTAAACAAGAATCCCCGTATTGATAGCGAGAGAATTATTAGTAAAATAACTATTCTGTTGTTGCGCAATATAAAAGGCGCGAGAGCATAAAAAGTAAGTTCTACGCCGAGGGTCCAAGCCTGTCGCACAAGCAGTCCGGTGAAAAGCAAGAAATCAGATTGGAGAAAATCGGAGGTAAATACAAGATGGCCATTATTCACCCCGGAAAACATCACCCAATCCTGTCCAAATAGAAAGAGATTGGAAAATATAAGGAAAACGTCTGCAGAGGTTGGCAAATTTCTGTAGATATCGATCATTTTATGGTTGCATATGGGGACAGCGAGAAGAGCGAGCAGTGCAACCACGTAATAAATTGGATAAATTCTGAGCGCCCTGTTTAGGTAGAATTTCCAAGGATTTCTGTAGGTTGCATTTGTGTTGATAACATAAGAAATCAAAAAGCCAGAAATTATATAAAACAACTGAACAGCATTTCTTCCGCCAACAAAAACAAAACCGTCATGCCAGGGGGAATGCGCAAATACCACGGTAATCGCAAAAATCGTTCTTAAGAAGCCCATTATTTTATCCTGTTACACCAACAACAATGGAAGCGCGATCCAAATTGACAAGGAACGGCTCTGCATTGAAAAAATCATTTTTACCCTCTCTATTAAGATTTTCTGTCTCTCCATTTGACGCTATCTGCATACCTGACGGTTGGACGACGGGGGCAATTCTTTATTCGTGACCGCCGTTGGGCTTGGCTGAGAAGTATTATGACAAGACCTCTTCCGCATCCTTAATGACATGTTACGCGGAACTCTTCGCGAAGAGTGGTCTTGCCTTGACAGTGTTTTTTTATCAGTGTTATTGTTATTTTGCAATAACCCTGAAGCATATCTGCCTTAGTGGTCTAAAAAGGGCGGGTAAAAAATCATCCCCCTGCAAAAACGTAATCGGCTCCTTCAGCGGGGCTGTTCATCCAGTGTTTTTCGGATAATTTTTGCCAGATCGCTCCGGATCAGCGGCTTCATGACCAGGGCTCTGGCCCCTATTTGCCGGGCTTTTTCTTCGTTAACGGTTTCACTGAAGCCGGTGCATAAAATGACCGGCATATCCGGCCGGACGGCAAGAATTTTGCGGGTCAGCTCATCGCCGGTCATATGGGGCATGGTGGTGTCGGTGATAATGAGGTCGAACCTGCCGGGGTCGGCCAGAAAGCTGGCCAGGCCCTCCAGGCTGTCTGCCGTGGAATGCACGGTGTAGCCCAGGCTCTCCAGCAGGGATTTTCCCATAACGGCGATGGTTTTCTCGTCATCAATAAACAAAATGCTCTCCTGTCCGGTGGGGACGGGTTCGCCGGTCTTGCCGCCGGCCAGGGCCGGCTGGTCCTGCCGGGGCAGCAGCACTTTGAAGGTGGTGCCCACATTGACCTCGCTGTAAACGGAGATCCTCCCTTTCATGCCCTTGACAATGCCATGCACCACGGAAAGTCCCAGGCCGGTTCCCTCCCCGTGTTTTTTGGTGGTGAAGTAGGGCTCATAGATTCTCTCCTGGGTGGTTCGGTCCATGCCGTGGCCGGTATCCCCCACCTCAAGCAGGATATAGGGGCCGGGCTCGATGTCCGGGAAAATCAGGCCGTCCTCTTGGGCAATTTCCGTATTTTTCAGGACAATGGAGAGGATGCCTCCCCTGGTATGCATGGCATGCAGGGCATTGGTGCATAAATTGAGGATCAACTGATGCAGCTGGGTCGGGTCGGCCAGAACCCAGCCGCTGTCGGGCTGAATCTCCTGTCTGATCTCGATGGTTGACGGCATGGTTGAGCGGATCAGCTTGAGCACCTCCTTCACCAGCAGGTCGAATTTCACGGTCTGGGGGTCATGAGTTACCTGGCGGCAGAAGGTGAGGATCTGTTTGACCAGTTCCTTGGCCCGCTCGCAGGCCTTGAGGACTTCCAGCTGGTCATGATAGATTTTTTCCTGTTCGGGCAGCCGCAATTTTACCAGCTCGGCATAGCCCATGATGGCGGTAAGGATGTTGTTGAAATCATGGGCAATGCCGCCGGCCAGGGTGCCCAGGGCCTGCATCTTCTGGTTCTGCTGAACCTGCATTTCCAGTTTTTTGCGTTCGGTGATATCCCGCACGGTTTCAATGCCGGCCACAATTTCGCCTTTGCTGTCCTTGACCGGGGAGGAGGAAACCTCCAGATAAATGGTGCCGCCGGCGGACCTGGCGCTGGTTTCCCGCCGGTGCACCCGGCCATCCTCAAAACATTTGACCAGCAGACAGCCCGGGCAGATATCGTCCTTGTTCTGATAGGCCGCATAACAGTACTCACCGGCATGGGAACCCTGTTTGGCCCGGTGTACGGCATTCTGATAGAGAATTTTAAAATTTCTGTCCTGCATGGTCAAGCCGTCGCCGAGAGCGGCAATAACCGCCTCCAGTTTGTTTTTTTCCAGCAGCAGACTTTCTTCGGCGGCTTTGCGCTCCCGGAGGTCACGCACCACGGAAACGATATAATCCCGCTCCTTATGGCGGATGATGCGGGCGTTGACCTCAACCGGGATACGGTTGCCGTCTTTGCGGATCTGTTCCGTTTCAAAAAGACGATATCCTGTTATGTCGAGCAGCGATATCTGTGCCTGCCACCCTTGCAGGTCGTTGATGGAGCCGGCGATGTCGTAGACCTTTTTCTGCAGAAGTTCTGCCTGGGTGTAATCCAGGTTGGTGCATGCCTTTTCGTTGGCGTAGAGGAAACTCGCGGTTTGCGGGTCAATGACAAAAATGGCGTCATTTGACTGGTTGATAATGGTGCCAAGCAGTTTGCTTTCGTCTTCAGCGCTTTTGCGGGCCGTCACATCATTGGCCATGACCAGTTCCGCCTTTCTGCCCAGATACTCCAGGGTGTGGGAGGTGATATCCACCCAGATCATTGTCCCGTCTTTTTTCAGATGGCGCCCCAGCCCCGCCTCATCGGTTCCGGTGGCGTCAGCCGGGCCGTCAGCCCGCAGGGCCTGGCGATCCTCCCCAGGCCGGAGGTCATGAATGGTCATGGCCAGGAACTCATCCCGGGAGTAACCGTAATGCCTGACCGCCGTATCGTTGACCGCGAGAAACTGCAGGGTGTCCAGATCGTAGATCCACATGGGATGAGGGTTATGCTCAAAAAGATCTTTATAGCGCGCCTCCGAGGCCTTGACCGAGGCGAACGAGCGTTGCCGCTGCAGGGTCAGGGCGTAAAGATCGGCCAGTTTCTCGATGAGCCGCAGATCATCTTCCCCATAATCCCGGTCCGGGTTTGCCAGGGCGATCTGGCCCACGATTTCCCCCTTGATCATGGCCGGCACGGACAGAAATTTTTCTATCGCAATATGGCCTGGCGGGGTGCCGGAGGAGCGGGGGTCGCCGGCCGGGGTGTTGGTGTAGAGGGGTTTCCCTTCGGTTAACACCCAGCCCCACAGGCCGCGGAATTCATTGAAAATGATATTTTTGTCGCTGGACCGGCAGTTTGACCAGATGTCATTTGACAGGGTGGTGGCAACAAAGTCTCCTGTGGTCTGCTCAATGTAGCCGACAAATCCGAACTTGCTGGAGGTGAAATGTTTGGCGGTTTCCAGCACCTGCTCGGAAATTTCTTCAATTGATTTTTCCTGCAGCAGCTCGCGGGCGAGTTGCGCCATCCTGGTGTTGATCCGGGACTCGCGTTGCAGTGCCTCAATCGTTTTCACCCGCGGGGTGATGTCCATGAAGTTCACCACGGCGCCGATAATTTCCTCGCCCCGGCGAATGGGGGATGACCAGTATTCCGCCATGAAGCTGCTGCCGTCAGCCTTCCACAGGATGTCCTGGTCAAGATGAACGCTCTCGCCGTTCATGAATGCCCGGTAAATTCGACACTCCTCAACCGGATACGGGGTGTTGTCCGCCTTGGTGTGATGGATAAGGGCGTGCATGTTTCTGCCCAGCAGGTCTTCTTTTTTTTCATAACCCAGCAGCAGCACACACGAATCATTGCAAAAGGAGCAGTTGCCTTGCCGGTCAAGTCCGTAGACTGCCTCAGCTGAGCAGTCAAGCAGGAGAGTAAATAATTCTTCCCGGGCCTGCAGCGAGGCCTGAATCGTTTTCAGCGAGTTGATCTTCTCATTCATCGGGCGGTAAATGAAAAAAATGAAAACCGGGGTCATGAGGGCGGTCAGTAAAAGCGGATCGGCAAATATGGCAATATCGGCGGCAGCGGGAATCTGCAGGCGCCGCAGCAGGAACATCAGGATGACTTCGGCGGCAAAGATGGCCAGGGTAATGAAGATTATTGCCTTGAGCGGTGAAAAATCATGGCCCGGCAAGGGGGACGGCTGTTTCATTTGGGGTCACCACTATGTTGCTATGGTCCTGTCTGGAGATTAGGGGACAGCGCGTAAAAAAAACGAAGTAAAATAAGTGTACTGAAAATGGTCGTTATGTTACCAGCTTTATTTTTTTGAGTAATTCCGTTGTGAAAAACAGCGGAAACAGTCTGACTGGCTGGCTGACGATGAGCTGATTTTTGCTGACGAACGGTAGAAAGGGGTCAGCGAGCGGCGCACCTGGCATGTGCCGCAGTCCGACCCATACAGATCGCCTGCGGGATGATTAACCGCACCGGCCGGCAGCTACCGCCGATCAGTGCGTCACCCACCTGCTTTTTCGGGAAGGTGCATGCCATCCCAGAGCCCGGTAAAGAAATGGCGCGCATTGTTGCCCAGTGAACTGGTCCGGTATCCTCCTTCCTGGGCGACAACCGTCGGCAGATCAAGCCGGCCGATCATCCGGCCGTTCTCATAGAAATCTTTGGCCTCCAGGGTCCAGGTGCCGGTGGGATCATTTTTGGCCGGGTCAAAACCCAGGGCCAGGACGAGAAAGCGGGGGGAAAATTTGCGGATGCGGGCCAGGGCCTTGGTCAGCGCCTGGCGGTAGCGCTGGCCATCAAGTTTTTCCGGCAGCGGATAGTTTTTGTTGTACCTGTATCCTTCCCCCTCGCCATATTCGTCGGCAAAACCTGAAAAATACGGGTAGGCGAAGCTGGGATGGCCATGGATGGAGATGGTCAGTACATCGGATCGCTGGTAAAAGATATCCTGGGTGCCGTTGCCGTGATGGAAGTCGATATCAAGCACTGCCACCTTGCCCTGGCGGCTGAGAAAATTGGCCGTAATCGCCGTTGAATTGAAATAGCAGAACCCCCCGAAGACCTTGCGTTCGGCGTGGTGGCCGGGTGGCCGTACCAGGGCGTAGGCAAGCCGGTATCCTTCGAAAAGCAGATTGGCCGCGGTCAGGGCGCTGTCCACAGATCTTTTGGCCGCCAGATAAGCATTGCGGTTCAGGGGCGTGAAGGTATCAATGCAGTAGTAGCCGGCGCGGACCGGCAGCGCCTTGGGCGGCCGGGTGTTGTTGCGGATCGGGAAAACATAGGGGTAGACCGATTTACCCGGCTCAATGGTGCTGCAGACCCGTTTGAGATACTCGACAAACTTGGTGTCATGCACCTGCTTGATGTGGCTCTCAGGGAAATGCCGGACCGGATGTTGATCAAATAATCCCGTCTTTTCAATGCCTTGCATGATTGACTTGATGCGCACCGGCGCCTCGACATAACCTCGTTCATGCACATGGTGCATGTCATGCTTGTCGTTGACCACCAGGGCGATACGCTGCTCAATCGATAATACCGGGGTGAGCGCCGCCGCCTCTTTTTTGATATAACGGGCGGGCCGGAGACGGATGGGGTCGTCCTGAAAGGACTCAACCACCATGTCAATGTAGCCGGCCGGGCAGTCCTTGCCGTATTTTTTGGTGAGTATGTCCCGCACGATGCTTCTGGCCGTGGCCTGGGAGGGCGGGGTTGGGGCATCGACCTGGTCGTAGACCAGATAGGGCGGGCAGTCATCGGTGGGTTTCAGCAGCGTTGCATAGGCGGTGTTGATGATGGGAAACGCCCCATACCGCTCATAAAACCGCAGGCGCGACCTGTTCTGTTTCAAGAGGTTCGGATCCGGGCACAGCCGGCTGTCATCCGGCAGACACTCCATGAAGATGCCGCAGACTCCAAGCCGCCTTGCCTCTTCGCGCACCCGTTGATAGAGCGCCCCGCCAACCCCGCCCGCATTTTTTTGCGGCTTGACGGAGATGAAATCAAGATAGCAGAAGCGCAGGTCATGGTCAAAATTGACCAGGGCAAAACCCTTCACCCGGTGGCGCTGGTTGTCCGCCACAAAAAGAATGGTACGGAATTGATATTTCAGCGGGTTGACAAGTTTTGCAGGCAGACTCTGGATTTCCTTTTCGCTCAGGTCGGAAAACTGCTGTCTGAGTATTTCCTGCACCTGGCTGACGGCGTCTTGGTCAATGGACAGGGTAATGTCGTAAACCCGGCGGATGCGGAACATGTCACAGATCCTTGACGTAAACGATTTTGTCGTCGTCAGCGCGGTAGAAATCAGGGAAGCGGCCTGCCACCTGATAGCCGTGCCGCTCGTAGAAGGAGCGGGCCGAGATGTAGCCGTCGGTTGACGAGGTATCCACATAAACCCGCGCGCCCGGGCCGAGCCGGGTCTCCATGGCCGCCAGCAGCCGGGAGCCGATGCCGCCCCGCGCATGATGGGGGTCCACGGCAATCCAGTAGAGATCCCAGCGTTTATCGGAGATGGGGATGGGGCCGTAGCAGATAAAGCCCGGCAGCCGGCCATCACTGTCCACGGCCACCAGCAGATGATAGCCATTTTTCTCCGAGTCCAGGGCGTCGCCGATCACCTCGCGGGCCAGTTCGACCTCCTCCGGGTTGAAGTTTTTGATGCCGGCAACCAGGGAAAAGAGGCTGCTGCGGTCATGCTCTGCGGCAGGGCGGATGGTGATCATGATTGTGACCTTATGGACAGGAAGCGGACAAATTCTTTGACAATGGCCGTGTAATTCATCTTGCCTTGCTGGGCCGCCGCCACAAAACCGGCATCAGGGCTCAGGCAGGGGTTGGCATTGGCCTCCAGCACGTAGACCTTGCCGCGGGCATCCATGCGCACGTCAATCCTGCCGTAATCGCGCAGCATGAAAAGGCTGT
The DNA here is from genome assembly GCA_023230525.1 of Desulfobulbaceae bacterium. Taxonomy (GTDB): domain Bacteria; phylum Desulfobacterota; class Desulfobulbia; order Desulfobulbales; family SURF-16; genus SURF-16. The sequence continues at coordinate 2,383 of JALNXE010000108.1, read as the reverse complement.
AGGCCTCAGCGGCGACCTGGCGGAGGTTCTGTTCCTCAGCCGCCGGCAGGTCCTGGGGAAAGCAGCGCGGCGTATGGTGAAATTCAAAGGCGTTCTCATCCCATTTCGCTTTGTAGCCGACAATGCGGTGCAGGGCCTGCGGGAAGGCGGAAAAATCGATCTCCGCCATGGGCAGCACCTGGGGAGAGGGGTAGCCGAACAGGGAGATATTGAATTCCCGGCCGGTTATAAACTGTTCAACCAGCAGCGGCCCGTATCGCTGATAAAATTCCGGAAGTTTCGCCCGCAGTTCCTGGGCCGTGAAAACCACGGATTCCTGATCAATGCCGATGCTGGCATCCTCAAAGCGGGGCTTGATAATGGCCGGCAGGGGCATGTCCGGCAGCGCCCCGGCTGGGGCGCCGTCATAGGTGAAGTAGGCCGGGGTGGCCAGTCCGGCGGCGGACAGCTGCCGCTTGGCCAGCAGTTTGTCGGTGGTCAGCATGAGGGCCAGGGAGCCTGAGCCGGTGAACGGCAGGCCCAGCAGCTCAAACACGGCGGCCGGATGGCCGCCGAGGTGCGGGTTGTCGTCAACGCTCTCGCACAGGTTGAACACGGCGTCCGCCTGCTCCTGGCGGATCACCTCCAGAAATTTCCGCAGATCGCGGTCAAAGGGCAGGGAGAGGTGGGCAACCCCCAGCTCCCCCAAGGACCGCTCCACCGCTTCCACCTGCTGCAGCACATCCTGGGAAGACTGCCAGTTGGGGCTGCCGGTTGCCGCCGGCCGGTTGTAGACAATGGCGATTTTCATGAGTCTCTAGTCTATCAGTCTGTAGTCTGGCAGGTAAAAATCTTTTTGCGCGGCTATTCCCCATCTCCGCAGGCGGGAAGAACGAACAATGAAAGTCCCGCGAGGTAGGAGCGGGCCTTGCCCGCGATTGAGATGCGCAAATGCCGAAGGTCGCGGGCATGGCCCGCTCCTACGTCCCTGCCTGTACAACACAGGCAAGAGACTTTCATATAAACAGACTAAACCCCTGAACCCCTGCAGACTGGCAAGCGCAGCGGAATGATCAGCCACGTATCCGGTCAAGGGCCGCCTCCACGATCTCCGCAATCAACTGCTGGTAGCTCATGGCGAATTTGCCGGCAATGATGCACATATCCGAGTGCTCCGGGTGCAGCCCGGCAATGGGGTTGATCTCGATAAACGACGGGTGGCCGTTTGCGTCGGAACGCAGATCGACCCGGCCCGAGTCCCGGCAGTCCAGGCCGTGCCAGACCTTGAGCGCCAGCTCCACCGCCTCCCTAGCCTCGGCATCATCCACGGCCCGGTATTCCACCACCTCTTCGCAGATCTCCTTGTTGCGGTAGGAGTAGACCTCGGGATCGGAATTTTCCAGCAGCACCACCTCCATGATCCCGATGGACCTGGCCGTGGCGCCGTTGCCGACGATGCCCACGGTGAATTCCCGGCCGGGCAGGAAGGTTTCGATCAGCACCGGCTGCCGGTAGGTGGCGAGCAGTTCGCGGCAGATCGATTCAAGCTGGTCATGTGCGGCGATTTTTGAGGCCGCGGTGACCCCTTTGCCGGTGCCTTCGGCAATGGGCTTGGCAAAGAGCGGATAGGGCAGGTTGATGCGGGCTATATCCTCCGGGGTGCGGACCACGGCGAAATCCGGGGTGGGCAGGCCCAGGTCGCGGATGATGTGCTTGGCCATGGCCTTGTGCAGGGTGATTGACAGCATCAGCGGGTCGGAGAAGGTATAGGGAATGCGGTAGGCATCCAGCAGGGCCGGGACGGCGGCTTCCCGGCCGAAGCCGTAAAGCCCCTCGGCGATATTGAACACCATGTCCCACCTTTCGCCGGCGGCCAGCCGTTTGACCAGGCTCTGGATATTGCCGATACGCACGGTTTGGTGGCCGAGGTTCTGCAGGGCCGTTTCAATGGCGTCAATGGTGTCGGGACGGTCGAACTCGGCGGTTTCTTCCTCGCCATAGCCTGCGGCAAGATAGTCTGCTCTCAGGTCGTAGGTCATACCAAATTTCATTTTGTTCTCCGGGAAAAAATGGGAAGCAGACGTCTGGTTTTACAGGGTGTCAGGATAGCGATAGATATTGCCCTCATAATTTTTGAGGAGCAGATCGCTGCCATCTCGGCCGACAACCGTTTCCGGCAGCAGGGGAACTTTTCCTCCCCCCCCGGGGGCGTCGATGACATAGGTGGGCACGGCATAGCCGGTGGTATGGCCCCGGAGACCCTGGTAGATTTCCAGTCCCTTGGCCACGGATGTTCTGAAGTGGGCGGAGCCGATAATGGGATCGCACTGGTAGAGATAGTAGGGTTTTACCCGCATGCGGACCAGGCCCTGCATAAGTTTTTTCATGGTGGGCACATCATCGT
>JALNXE010000107.1 GCA_023230525.1 Desulfobulbaceae bacterium | reverse complement strand
TGGAGGCATTTCGCTCAATTCACATAGGTGAATAGACGCAGCAGTTTAAAAAATCTACCTGCCGACTTTGACGAGGTTACTCTGTCATGAAAAATAACCGCTCAAACTCCGACAGACTCCTAGGCGGATTCATGAGGAAAGACAATGGGAAACAGCGCGCGGCAACAACGTTCAGGCGCACCCGGGGGCAGCGGCAGGTAGCGTCACCACAAAGCGAGTCCCCTGGCCGGGAGCTGACGCCACGGCAATGGTGCCGTGGTGATTGTCCACTGCCTTTTTGACGCTGTACAGACCGATGCCGGTTCCTTTCCGGCTGCCGGGCACCTGAAAATACTGTTCAAATATCTTTTCATGATATTCCCCGGCAATACCGGGGCCGTCGTCAACAACGGCAAAAACAATATCACCATTATTTTTCCGCAACTCCAGCTCAATGGATTGCTTGGCATATTTTGCCGCATTGCCGATCAGATTTTCCAGCAGAGTTTTCAGCTGGGAACGGTCGCCGGTGAAGGTGATCTCTGCCAGTTTGGACCAGGAGCTTCTGGCATTACCATTGATCGTCATGGCAATTCTGCGGTCTTCCAGGTCTGCCATAAAGCAGTTTGCCACGGTGACCACCAGCTCGGCCAAGTTTACCTCTTCCGGCTTGAACACGCCCAGGGATAATTTGTCCCGCAGGTCCTTGGAAGTCGTTTCAATGGTGTCCAGCAGCTGCTGGGAAGATTTCTCGATGTGCTGCAGGTAACTTTCAACATCTTCCCGGGATTTCGCCTTGCCGGCCAGCAGTCTCCGGGTGAAGCCCTGGATGGGCGTCACCGGCCCTTTCAGGTCATGAATGAGCACCGAGATAAACTTTTCCCGCTGCCGGTTCAAGGCCTCGGTTCGTTCTTCCACCAGGTCTTCAAGATGCAGGCGATACTCCTCCAGCTCCTGTTCGCTCTGTTTGCGCAGGGCAACCATGTGATTGATGTTCTTGCCGAGCAGGCCGATCTCATCGTTTTCATCATAATCGACATGGACCGTCAGATCTCCGTGGGCGATCTGGTCCACCTTCCCGGTGATATCGGCCAGGGGTCTGGTGATGCTTTTGCTGATGGAGACCGCGGTGCACAGGCCGATGATAATTGCCAGTATATCGATAATAATGAAAGTATTGCGCGTGGAGGTATAGGTGTGCACCGCCTTTTCATAACTTGCGGCGGCATATTTCTGCTGCAGGACGACCATGTCGTTCAAACTGTCCAGCCATCCCCACTGCCGGCTTCTCACCTCCTGCACCAGCAGCCTGACCCCTTCATCCCGCCGGTTGGCCAGGCCGAACTCAATCACCTGATCCCATAGGGGTCTGGTCTCCTCATGGCCTTTGCTGATCCGGGCCAGAATCGCCCGGCCCTCCTCATCCTTGACTATTTCGACCAGTCTGGCCTGGGCCCGGGCATAGTCCTTTTCCCCTTTTTCAATGCGGGCCAGTTCAAATTGTTTATCCGCCTGTTCCTGCAGCAGCAGAATATTCCTGATGATAACCGCCTTATGCCGGGCGAGAAACCGCATCTCCTGGGCCAGTTCGACCTTCACATTGGTTTCATTGATGATCTCCGCAAGCCCTTTCCTGATCTTGCCCATGCTGACAAATTCAATGATGCCCAGGGCGACGATGATCAGGGAGAAGGTAATTATGATGATCCCGATTCTTTCGGCGATTTTGTAATTCCGGAAAGGCATCCTTACATCACCAAGGCGTTTAAGAGAACAACAAGATAACCCTCCTGCCCGGTTAGTATAATCAGGAGGCAGGAGAGCGTCCACATCATATTGAAAAAAATTGAAGTTGTGGCGGGAGTCGGTTCTTTAAGTATTTAAAGTACTTAAAGTGCCTAAAGTATTTAAAGTGCCTAAAGTTGCGGTACTTTTCTTCAGACACTTCAGGTACTTTAGCGCACTTTAGGCACTCCTCAGTCCTTGGTTACCTTATAGCTCAAGGTCTGATCGTCAAAGGTGATGGTATAGGCTCCCGCCCCCCGGCTGATCGGGATATCGGCGCCAAAGGAATCCGCCTGCCCGTCCCGCATGGGGTTATCGCCATAGTTGTCCGTCCAGTCACCCCGCACGTCAAACTTGAAACCCTCCTCCGGACCGTTGCCGAACAGCACCTGGCCTGCCTGCCAGGTGTGATCACCCTGCAGGGTCATGGGCGTGGCCTGCCAGCTGTTAAACGTACCCCGCAGGAACAGGGTGGGAAAGTTGTGCTTGAAACGGGGTGCGTAGCGGTCACGGACCACCTGATAGGAGTCCCAGACATTGCGATCGGTCAGCGAGCGTACCAGTTTGATGTACTCGGCGTGGGACCAGGCAAGCGGCGTCGCGCTGTCCGTGCCTTCACCCACCGCATAGTGGTGGGTCGAGTTATCACCCACCCCGTCGAACACCTGCTCCGGCAGCATCAGCCCGTCATTGGCAAAATACTCCATGGCCCGCCCATAGGTCGTCTTCAGCCCGTTAAGCTGCTGCTGGCTGATCTGCCCGTTGTTTTCCGCCTTGATCCGTTCCAGCTCATAATGGCCCCGCTCCCCGGTAAAGATCGGCCAGACCCGCCCCCGCTGCTGGGGGTTGTTGCCGTTGTAATTGCCGCCGTTGTCCGTTCTTTCGCCGTAGCCATCGTTGCCGTAGCGCCGCCAGCCCGGAAATCCGGCCTGCCCGTCAAAGGTGAAATCATATTTCACCCGCAGATTATCCTCAAGATCCATGGCGTCCAGTTCAGGCAGCGAGTCGAGAATACCCGGGTCATTGGCCGGCAGCACCCCGTAACGGACCAGCTCGAGAAAACCGGCATCCAGCACCTTCTTTTCATTGATGGCGGGTCTGCCGTTGCTGCCGTTGATCATCTCCCCGTCATTGGGGTTGTCATTTTTGGTGATGCGCAGATAATATCTGCCGTTTTTCTCGCCGCCGGTCAACACCCCGCTGGTGGTGAACATGGTTGGGGCGAGCCGGCCGGCAAACTCATCGGCCCTGGACTCGTACCAGTCGGCGGCGCCCGGATCATGGACCTGGCGGGCGATGTCGGCGGCGGCCAGCAGGCCGGTGATAATCGCCGCCTCGGTGGAGGGCGAATAGCCGGACTGCTCCTCCCAGCGTTCCATCTTGGTCCACGGCGGCTGCACGGTGTATTCCTCGCTGCCGCCTTCCGTAAAAGTCACCTTGACCTGGCCGCCGTTGGCGAGAAACTCGGCGGCCGGTTTGAGCATCAGCCAGTACCTGCTGCCCAGCTCATCATCGGACAACAGGCCGTTTTTCCACAGCTTCCAGCCGAGCATGATGGGCATGGCGGTCTGGTCCATCTGGATCTGCAGCCACTCCAGGTGGCCGGCCACCTCGGTTTTCTGCAAAAACCAGCCCGGCCGGCTGCTGTCGATGGTGATGCCCTCCCGCTCCACATGGCTGGACTGCACCTGCACCCTGGGCAGGTAGTCAAAGGCGACCCGCGGCGTCTCCCGGTCGCCCAGGGCCAGCAAGGCCATGGCGCACTGGTAGAAATCCCGCGGCCAGACCGCGCGATAACCGGTGGTGTATTCGTTGGCCGGGGCCGTTTCGCCCCAGGGGATGGAAAACGAGGCGATGAGTGCGCCGGGGTTCTGCTTGTCCTCCAGGGCCTTCAGCACCATGGCGCTGGCATAGAGCAGTCTGCCGTTGTCCCCGGTGGCGGGGATCATCTCCGGCAGGCGGTACAGTGAGTTCAGGTAATCCTCCCAGCCCACGGCCGAACCTGCGCCGTTATACTTGGCGAGCAGGGCACCGTAGCCTTCCTTGAGGGAGGCATCGGCCCCGGCCATGGCCTCCTTGTGGGTGGCGCCGAAGCCCACGGCCAGATCAAAGGTGGCGGTCTGACCGGCCTGCAGTGTTTCCAGCCTGGCCATCATGGCCACGTTGCCGCCGCCGTCGTCGGCATAGTCGTAATCCCAGTCCATCACCCCGTTGTCACTGAGATCCTGCCAGCCGTCGGACTGGCCGACAAAGCCGGCGGACATCCGGTCAAAGCGTGCCGTGCTGCGCAGGCTCAAAAAAAGCTCATGTCCCTCCCGGGCGTTGAGATAGCCCCTGCCCTGCTGGTCCCGGCCGACATAGGCCACATCATAGCGCCCGGAACTCCCCATGTACGGATTGATGAGAATATAGGGGGTGATATTGTCTTGCCTGGCCGTGAATTTGACCCGCATAAACAGGGTCTGCCGATCCGGATCGGTGAAGATGCTTTTTTCGATGACGTACTTGTTGTCTTTGTCCGTGTTGGTCAGCCGGTAGGCCAGGGAGGTGGGCCGGCCGGCTGCGTCGGTTGCCAGATATTCGATACGATGTTCGGTGGCGGTTTTTTCCTCGTCAAAAAAACCGGGGCCGGTCACCAGCAGCTGCAGATCCCTGATCTGGGGCGCGTCGATCGTGCCATAGGCGGTTTCGGTGACAATGCCCTGGGCGAGGGAGAACCATACCTTGGAAACAGGCCCGCTGGGGCCGGTGTCGCTGTACTGCCGGCCCACATAGCGTTCATAGGAGGTGCCGATGCCGGTTTTCCCGGCATAGCTCCAGGTGGCGTTATCCCGGGCCTGTTGCGCCCCCGGCGCCCCGCCGGCCGCAAAGGCCGGCAATGCCCCGGCCAATCCCGCAACAACGACCACCACAAGAACACCACATATTTTTTGCCTCATCATCTGCAACCCTCCTCAGTGTGAACTCTTCTCAATTCATTGGCATTGACGCTGCTCGCTAAAACAGCAGGCCTGCTTGGTCATTTCATCGTGGGTCTCGGGGTGATTGGAGTAGGGGCGGTTCGCGAACCGCCCCTGCCGCGGAGCCCTTGTTCTCTGCGAAACATTACAACTCAACTTTTTTTCAGTACCATCTTGAAATAAAAAAACAATATTTTTCATGTTGCTCGAATTTTGTTTACCGAGAAATCAGCAGCCAGGAGACAGAATAACACGTCATAAAATCAATCATTCTGTCTCTTGTCTCCTGGCTTCTGTCACCCCCGCAATTCCAGAACATTGAGCCGTTTGAGTTCCTCCAGGGTGAATACCGGGCCGTCCTTGCATACCAGCTTGTCATCCATGTGGCAGTGGCGGCAGATCCCCACCCCGCATTTCATATGCCGCTCCATGGTGGTGATAATATCCTCGTCGGCAAAGCCACGGCCCGCAAGTTCCGCCAGCACCGCCCTGATCATCATGGGCGGCCCGCAGAGCAGGGCCTTGGATTCACGGGGGGCAAGGCAACACTGCGCCAGCAGGGCGGTGACCAGCCCCACGTCGCCCTCCCAGCCCGGCTCAGCCCGGTCAACGGTGAGCAGACAGCTGACGTTGGCCGTTTGCCCCCAGGTGGCCAGATCCGCCTGAAAGGCGATATCCGACGGGGTCCTGCTGCCGTAGAGAATGGTAATGCGGCGCCCATGGCCTGCGGCCAGACAGGTGTTGATCACCGACCGCAGCGGGGCGAGCCCGATGCCGCCGGCCACAAACAGCAGATCCCGGCCGGCAAGATCCGTCATGGGAAAGGGGCGGCCATAGGGCCCGCGCAGGCCGACCACATCCCCTTTTTTCATGTCATGCATGGCCTCGGTCAGTTTACCCGCCCGGCGCACACTCAGATGAATGGTGCCGCCGTTGGCCGGGGTGGAAGACACCGAGATGGGCGCCTCACCGCAGTGGGGGATGGACACCATCAGGAACTGGCCGGGCGCATAAGAGAATTTGTCATGATACTGGCGGTCGACAAAGGAGAGGACAAAGGTTTTGATCTGGGAATTTTCTGCGATCACCTCGCGGATTTCCGCGGGCCTCGGCAGGTAGAGATCCTTTTGTTGACTTGGCATGATCAGCTATTCTCGCAGCAGGTCATATTGATAAAGCGGACAATATCCGTGCCGCCGAAACAGATATTGACACACCGGCCACAGCCCACACAGCTGGGCCGGTTATCTTTTTTGACATCGAACTGCAGCTTGTGCCGGAACCTTTTCTCGATACCCCGCATCTGCCGGTCCACCGGGTTATGGCCCCCGGCCATGCGGGTAAAGCCGCTGAAGGTGCAGGCGTCCCAGCTCCTGATCCGCTCCCCGGCATGGTCCGAGGTCTGCAGGTCGCTGATGGTGAAGCAGGTGCAGGTCGGACAGATGTAGGCGCAGCCGCCGCAGTCCTGGCAGCGCATGGACAGCTCCTCCCAGACCGAATCGGGCACCTCATCCTCGGCGAGCTTTTTGACGGCCTGGTCCAGATGCACCTGCAGTTTGAATTTCCCCCTGGCCTCGAGAAAGGCCTGATACTGCGCCTTGACATCCTGCTCGCCGGCTTGAGCAAAAAACTGCCGCCACTGGCTGATGATCTCCTGCCCCCGGGACCGGTCGTACTCGACCAGGAAACGGTCGCCCAGGTCGGTGAGCTGCAGATCAAAGCCGCAGTCGGTAAAAGGGCCGTTGCGGGTGGCGTTGCAGAAACAGCTGGCAAAGGGATCATTGCAGTTGAGCCCCACCAGAATGCTGTTCTGCCGCTTCTGCAAATAGTTCGGGTCCTTGGCGTTTTTTAAAAAGACCACATCCAGGTAGAGCACGGCGGCGAGGTCGCAGGGCCGCACCCCGAAATAGAGGGTGGGCGGAATCTCTTCAGCCACCGGTTCGAAATGATAGCTGTCGCCGGCAGGATTGCTGTAGGAGAAGAGCGTCTCCTGCTGGGGAAAGAAAAACTGTTTCAGCGAATTCTGTGCTTGATTTTCCAGATCAATCCGCACCTCATCGAGGTTGTCAATCACGGTAAAAAGCGTATCGCCGTGGCGGTTTTGCACCGGGGCGATGAGACGGTGCGTTTTTTTAAGCTTGCGCAGCAGGGGCAGCAGATGATCTTTTTTAAGAATATACTTATCCGTCATGGTGATCAGACCTTTTCCAGATGAACCGCGCAGATTTTATATTCAGGGCATTGGGAAAAATGATCCTTGGCGCTGATGGTCAGCCGGTTCACCGGCATCTCGCTGAAATGGAAGGTGGTGTAGATCTCCCCGGCCTTCACCGTCTCAGTGAGCTGGGCCTTGACCTGCACCTCACCCCGCCGGGAACGCATGCGCACCAGATCACCGCTGCGCACCCCGAGCCGGCGGCCGTCCCCGGGATGAAGCTGCAGCAGGGCCTCCCCCGCCTCGCGGGACAGCAGCGCACTATGCCGGCTCATGGTGCCGGTATGGTACTGATGATAGATGCGGCCGGTGATGAGCAGAAAGGGATAGTCCTCATCCGGCAGCTCGGCGGGCGGTTCATGAACGGTGGGGACGAACCGTCCCTTGCCCCTGGTAAAGTAATACTTGTGCAGAAAGGGGGTGCCGCTGTGCCGGCGGTCCCAGCAGGGCCACTGCAGTCCCCAGGAATTTTCCAGCCGGTCATGCTGCATGCCGCCGTAAATCGGGGCCAGCATACTGATCTCCTCCATGATCTCCGCCGGGCTCTCATAATCCATGGCATAACCGAGCCGGGCCGAGAGATCCATGATGATGTCGCTATCGGTGCGGCTCTGCCCCAGGGGCGGAATCACCCGGCGCACCATCTGCACCCTGCGCTCCGAATTGGTGAAGGTGCCCGTTTTTTCGGCAAAGGAGGCGGCGGGCAGCACCACATGGGCGCGCCGGGCGGTCTCGGTGAGAAAGATATCGGCAACCAGGAGAAACTCCAGGTTGTCCAGGGTTTCCTCCACCCTGGCCTGGACCGGGTCGCTGAGCACGGGATTCTCGCCCATGATGAACATGGCCTTGAGCGGCCCGTTTTTTCCGCCATGGGTCATCTCCATGAGGGTGAGCCCCGGCTGGCTGGGCAGGCAGGCATGCCAGGCCCTTTCGAATTTCTCCCGGTAGTCGTCAATGTCCACCTGCTGGTAGCTGGGGAAGACATTGGGCAGGGCGCCCATGTCGCAGGCCCCCTGCACATTGTTCTGGCCCCGCAGGGGATCGACGCCGGTGTCCTCCTTTTCCACATGGCCGGTCAGCATGGCCAGGTTGGCAATGGCCTGCACGTTGCCGGTGCCGCAGACATGCTGGGTGATGCCCAGACAGTAGCAGATCACCGCCTTCTGGGCCCGGCCGTAAAGCTGGGCCGCCGCGCGGATACCGGCCAGATCCACCCCGGTGAGCCGGGCCGTTTCCTCCAGGTCGAGGCGGTAGAGCATATCGCGCAGCCCGTAGAAATTCTCGGTACGCATCTCGATGAACAGATCATCCGCCAGATTTTCATCCAGGATGATGCGCATCATGGCGTTGAGCAGCGGGATGTCGGTGCCCGGCCGGATGGCCAGATGGATATCCGCCCGGCGCGCCAGCAGGGTGCGGCGGGGATCAATGACGATCAGCCGGGCGCCCCGGTCCATGGCCGTGAATATCCGGCGGGCCACCTGGGGGTGGGCCTCGCTGGTGTTGGAGCCGATCACCAGCATCACCTGGGCGTTTTCAATCTCATTGATGGAGTTGGTCATGGCGCCGCTGCCGAAGGTGGTGGCAAGACCTGCCACGGTGGGGGCGTGTCAAAGCCTGGCGCAGTGATCGATATTGTTGGTGTGCAGCACGGCCCGGGCCAGTTTCTGCAGCAGATAATTCTCCTCGTTGGTGCATTTGGCAGAGCTCAGCAGCCCCACCGCCTTGCCCTCGCTTTCCCTGGCGATCCTGCCCAGTTCGCGGGCCGCATAGGACAGGGCCTCATCCCAGCTGACCGGCGTGAGGTGTCCGTTTTTACGCATCAGGGGTTCGGTGAGCCGGGCCGGATGATGGATGAATTCATGCAGATGCCAGCCCTTGACACAGAGATTGTTTCTGGAAACGGGGTGATTGCGGCTGGGCGATGAGCCCACCACCCGGCCGCGGTGCTCATGGAGATAGACGCCGCAGCCGCAGCCGCAGTAGACACAGGTAGTCAGAACGTCGTGCATGGGTGCTCCGAATAAAATCGATTAACCGGCAAAAGGTATATCTGAGAGGAAAGCGCCTTAACTTTAAGCGCGTTAGGCATTTTCTCGGTTAAGTGCATAAAGTGCGCTAAAGTACTTGAACTTTAAGGAGGTTAGGCATTTTAAATACTTTAGGCACTTTCCTTCTATAGTGTAGGCCGGGGGGAGGCCCTTTTGTCAAGTGTTTTGACGGCTCAGCGCAAATGTGCGGCCAGCGGCAAGGGGCTTGGACACGGCCGGCAACACATCCGGCCGCCCTGAGACAAATCGGCCACATTGACATCCTGGCAACCTGAGCATTAACGAATAGATAAATAATTTAGATGGCTTGAAATTGTGAAAAAACAGTGCTAGCCTGAAAGAGGATTTTCAAACCGTTCAATAAAATGCAGACAAATACTATTATGGCAGTTCCATAATGAGTGCCAAAAGGAGGTGAAGAGGCCGATCAAAAAGAAATAAACTGCAAGAAATCCGCTTTATGACGGCATAAAGCCGGAGGGTACCAATCATTCTTCATTATCAATGATTCACTTAACCTGAATCACGTCAACAATTAGAGGTAATAAAAATGAAAAGAGTATTTTTTTGTCTTGCTTTGATGCTGTGCTTTTGCGCCATATCAACCGTTTCTTTTGCTGACCCGAAAGAGGGGGAAAAGGCATTCGTGACTGAGATGAAAAAGGCCATCCCAGCTGACAGAATCATATCGGTCGATGAACTCCACAGCAGATGGGAAAAAGCTCAAGGCAAAATAATTCTTGTTGATGTCCGCACCGAGGCGGAATTTGATTGCGGCCACGTTTTAAACTCAAACAATGTTGACTCCGGTCATGCCTACACCATGCCCAAATTATTCCCGGATGCCAATACCGAAATATATGTATACTGCCGGACCCAGCATCGGGCCACCTACTTCACCGGCATGCTCTACAAATACGGCTACAAAAATGCTTATCTGGTTGAAGGCGGTATTGTCGGCTGGGCGGAAAAAGGCTATCCCCTGGTAAACAAATACATGGGTGAAGTAAAAGTTACCAAGTATGAGAATGGCTTAAAAGAAGATTACCAGCACCGGGACAATAAATAAACATTTCAAACCGGGAACTCAACTTTCTGACATAACAATCTTCGCATGGCAGCGTCAGGATCGTAAGCAGGCTGTTGGAAAAGGGAAACCACCGGCGAGAGTTCACATGACATACAGCGAACTTCTTGCCCCTCATTTTGCCCCAATCAGCAAATGCGATAATTTTTCAACAGCCTGTTTGTAACCGGCGTTCAACCAGCACAAACCTGCACATTGCCTCCCGACATTATAAATAATTATATTGCCCCGGGATCAGAATTTTGTCGTTTTTACGAGAGGAAAATATTCCTTCACCAACATGACCGAATCATGTGCCGCACCTTTTATCTCAACACAGCAAATAACGATGCTTCGCCACCGGGATTCTTTCCTCATTTCTTATTCACTCATTTCTCTTGGTCGGCGATCTTCAGACTTTTTTGAGCTGATGATGAAAACCGGGTCGGACGGTTGCCTGTCCGGCGGGATTTTTTCCTGCCCTAAAATAACCGTCCCGCATCTTAAAAGTAAGGTAAGGAGAGAAGCAATGAAAAAAACTGTCCGCTTGATGCCGTTTTGGATGGTCTTCCTCGTATTTTTATTCCTCACATCACCCTGGTCAGCTATCGCGCAAACACCTGCCGCGCCGGATACCGGACAGGTCGAGCCGCAGACCATGGGAGCGGAGCCGGCTGCTGCGGAAATGGCCCAACCTGCACCGTGCCCGGCCAGACCGACAGTGCAGATTGACAAGACCAGCCTGAATAATGGCGGGGAGATCATCGTCACCGGCCAGGCCCCTCCAGGCAAACCTGTTTTCCTGGAGGTGTGGGCGGCGGACAAGACAGTTCGGGCCAACCGTTTTGACAGCAAAAAGGACCCGAAAACCGGCAAGATCCCCTATGTCTTCTACCTTACCTACGATATGCCGGCCTATTACAAAATCTTCGTGCCGAAGACCGCCCAGCCGCAGCTCGATGCCATCAAGCAGGAGGGGAAAAAATGGAGCTTTTCCAAGGCCTTGGAAACACTGGAGGCCGGAGCCGCTTACTCAGTGCCGGCCAAGATGTCCATTGAACGCTACAAGGCGACCATCATGGCCAGCATCATCGGCAGCCGCGGCAACCTGATGCCCGCCATGGACGACCAGGAAAACAAAAAAAGCTCCATGCAGCTGGTCAAATCCCGTTTCCAAAGCGCCGACAAGGTGCTGGGAGCGGATATCGAGGTCAACCCGGATGGCACTTACAAAGCGGTGATTAAAATTCAAGCCGGCCTTGCCCCCGGCAACTACAAAATCATGGCCGCGGTGGATAAGGATCTGCGCAGTGAGCCGGCGGAATTTGAAAACAAAATCAATTTCCCGTTTGTTTATCTCAGCGTCGCCGGCACCAGCCAGAATATCTTCTGGCCTTTCCTGCTCACCCTGGCGATCTCCATTTTCGGCGTGCTCATGGGGGCGGGCGGCGGCTTTATTCTCAACCCCATCCTGGTTTCACTCTTCCCGCTTCCCCATACCATCGTGGCGGGGACCGTCATGCCCACCGTGCTTTTTTCCCAGGCCAGCGGCATCTACAACTATTCAAAAATCAAATTCATCAACTGGAAGCTTGGCTGCACCATCGGCGCCGCCATGCTGCTCGGGGGCTTCATCGGGCCAAAACTCACGGAACTCATCACCCTCAGCCAGTTTAAATTTGCCTTTGGCTGGATACTTCTCGTGCTGGCCGCCCTGATGTTCTGGCAGACCACTCCAGGTTACCTGGCCAAGAACAAAAAGGAGCAGGCCGTCCTGAAAGAGTTCAAAAAGAGAGCCGAAGAAGCGGCAAAAGCCAAGCAGGCTTAATTATCGGAGGATACAGCGATGAAGATTGATTTCTGGGGACAAGAATTTGAGGCAAATATGATCCTGGGCTGCATCGGCGGTTTTCTCATTGCCGTCATGTCTTCCATGTTCGGATTCGGCGGCGGTCCATTCATGGTGCCGCTGCTGACTGTCGGGCTGCGGCTGCCCATGTACATTGTGGTCGGCAGCTCCCTGCTGGCTATTTTCTTTAACACATCCATGAGCAGCATCAGGCACTATCAATTCGGCAACTTCGATTTGGTCCTTTTTCTGTGCATGTTTCCCGCCGCCCTGCTCGGCGGCTACATCGGTCCGCAGATTGCCAAACGGGTGAGCCCCACCGTGGTCAAGCAGATTGCCTGCGCCGGTCTCGTGCTGCTCGGCCTGAACCTGCTCGGCCTTTACTAGCCGAAATGAGATGGGATCTCAATGGCATGGCGACGATAAAATCGTTTTAACCCGTTTGCCTAAGAGAACAAACCGTCAGACCAGATGGTCCTAGAACACATTGTAATTTATTTTTTAAACCAGTGATCTCAAGAATCACCCTTAAGATATGACGCCGTTCCCTTCTGCGGCGATGAAAGCTCACGAGAAGGCCTGAAACGGAGGAGATTGGCATGATCAAGAAGTCAGTATGGAGCATGTGCGGCATGTGCACGGTTCGCTGTCCGATCCGGGTGGAAACCGAGGACAACAAGGTTACCTGGATCGAGGGAAACCAGCACCTGCTTGAGGGCGCCCTGTGCGCCAAGGGCTCGGCGGGAATCGCCCTGCAGAACGATACGGAGCGCCCTCTGCGGCCCCTGATCCGCAAAGGCGGGCGGGGAGCGGGCCGCTGGGAAGAGGTGAGCTGGTATGCCGCGCTCGATTATGTGGCCGACAACCTGAAAACCATCATCAAGAAACATGGGCCGGAAAGCATCATGCTCAGTTGCCGGGGTGGTCCCTTCGTCGATCTGCTCAAGGCATTTATCCATGGCCTGGGCTCGCCCAACTTTACCAATCACGACAGCGGCTGCGGCCGCAATGTGCATCATGCCAGCCTTTCCCTCTACGGGTTGGGCCGCAAGGGCTTTGTTTACGATATTAAAAAAAGCAAACATCTGGTGCTGTTCGGCCGGAATATCCTTGCCTCCCTGCGCATCGCCGAAGTCAATCAGGTACTTGACATGCTGGATGCCGGAGGGAAGATGACCTATGTTGACGTCAGGCAGTCCCTGACCGGCATCAAGGCTACCCGTTTCTTCCAGGTGCGGCCCGGCACGGACTATGCCCTGGCCCTGGGCATCATCCACGAGGTTCTGAAGCAAAAGGCCTATGACAAAGAGTTCATCGAGAGATATGTCAGCGACTTCGATAAGCTCGAGGAATTCGTGGAACCCTATACCCTGGCCTGGGCCGCCGGCGAGTGCGGCATCAAGGCGGAACGGATCAAGGACTTTGTCCAGGAGATTGCCCTTGACCGGCCCAAGGTTATCTTCCACCCCGGCTGGATGATGTCCCGTTACCGGGATTCCTTTTACGCCAGCCGGGCCCTGCACATTCTCAATGTCCTGATGGGCAATGTCGAGGTGGAGGGCGGCCAGATCTTTGCCAAGGGACCGGGAGACTGCGGAGTAAAGGGGCTCAGGAGTCTCGACGCCCAAGTGCCGAAACCCACGGCCAAACGGGCGGACGGGGTGGGATGGAAATACACCCACTTTGACAAGGGGCCCGGACTTTTTCCGCTTTTTTATGAGGCGATGCAGACCGGTGAACCCTATCCCCTCAAGGCCCTGATCTGCGTGCGGCATGATCCCTTCACCTGCTTCCCCGACCCCCAGGCGCAGAAGGAGGCCCTGGACAAACTCGACCTGCTGGTGTCCGTGGACACCCACTACAGCGAGTTCGGCTGGTACAGTGACATCATCCTGCCCGAGTCCACCTACCTGGAACGGGACAGCCTGATCGCCACCCAGAAGGGTCCGAAACCCCGTTTCATCATGCGGCGTAAGGCGGTGGAGCCCCAGCATGACACCAAGTCGCTCAATGAGATCATCAAGCTGCTGGCCGACCGCCTGGGCATCGGCCAGTACTTTCCCTTCACCACCTCCGAGGAGTTATGGGCCTGGCAGCTGGAACCAACCGGCTTTACGCTCAGTGATTTTGATGCCAAGGGTTTTGTCTCGCTGGCGGACAAGCCGGTCATGTACGACCGTGCCAACCTTGACGGCAAGTTCAAAACTCCGTCCGGCAAAATCGAGATCATCAGCCAAGTGCTGACCGAAGCCGGACAGCCTTCGCTCAAACCCTATGAGAGCCCGGAGAAACCCGCCAAGGGTCAGTTCCGTCTCGTCTTTGGCCGTTCACCTCTCCATGCCCACAGCCACACCATCAACAATCCCCTGCTGCATGAACTGATGCCGGACAACACCCTGTGGATCAACAGGCGGCAGGCAACGAAACTCGGCGTTGCCGAAGGGGACTGGCTTGATGTCATCAGCGACGGCGTCACCGGCACCATCAAGGCCCATGTCACCGACTTCATCCATCCGGAGGCGGTTTACATGGTGCACGGTTTCGGCCGTCAGGTGCCTCTGCAGACCAGGGCCTATCATGCCGGCATTGCCGATCAGAAGCTGATGAAGGGATTTTTGACCAAAATGGATCCCGCCGGGGGGGGATTATGCCTCTGCGAGTGTTTTGTCACCGTGCGGCGTAGTTCGAAAAACCCGAAACGAATGGTGGAATTATGAAAAAGTACATGCTCTATCTCAACTCGAAGCGGTGCATCGGCTGCCACGGCTGCGAGGTCCACTGCAAGACCAACAAAGGGTTGCCGGTCGGCCCCATTCTCTGCGAAATCAGCCAGGAACCCCTCAAAATGGTGGCGGGCGTGCCCAAGACCGAGTTCCAGTTCCGTTCCTGCTACCACTGCGAGGATCCCGACTGTGTGGCGGTCTGCCCGACGGGCGCCATGCAGAAGCGGCATGACGGCATTGTCCTGGTTGACCAGGAAAAATGTATCGGCTGCATGGCCTGCATCGGCGCCTGCACCTGGGGCGTGCCGCAGCTCAATCCGGATACCGGCAAGGTGGTGAAGTGCGATTACTGCCTGGACAGAGTGGATGCCGGCCTCAAACCCGCCTGCGTCACCCGCTGTGCCACCCATGCCCTCAAATTTGTCACCCTGCAGGAGATTTAAAAGAAGTGAGGAGGGAGGAGTTAGGAGTAAGGAGTGAGAATAAAACGGAACAAAATCATCTCTCTTCTCTCTCCTCTCTCCTTACTCCTAACCCAAGTTTAACACAAGCGAAGCTATTTTAGCGATTTTTGCTCCATTTTGCTTCAAAAAATCTAATAATATCAATGGGGACTTTGTTAGAGGCAGTTTGTAGTGCCATAAAATTTGTAAG
>JALNXE010000106.1 GCA_023230525.1 Desulfobulbaceae bacterium | reverse complement strand
TTTTTATGAGACGATACGGCAGGTTGACTGCCAGGGCAGGTAGAGTTTTTGGAGTTGCTTTGCGAGAAATATAAGGAAAAGGTCGACTCCGAACAGGCCGCCTGTTCCCATCCGGGTGAATACTGCCGTTTCAGGACGTCATGCATGATTTTTTTTATTGAAAAGGAAAATAAAAGGGAACAGCGGGCAAATAAGCAGGGAAAAAATGATGCAGAAACTGAGATTTGACAAAGGGGGCGGGCTGTTGCCGGTGATCGCCCAGGACCACGTCAGCGGCGAGATTCTCATGCTGGCCTACATCAACCAGGAAGCCTGGGAGAAAACCCTGTCCACCGGCAAGGCCCATTACTGGAGCCGTTCACGCAACAAGCTCTGGCTCAAGGGTGAGTCATCCAACCATGTGCAGCTGGTCAAGGAAATTCTGGTTGATTGCGATGAGGATACGGTTGTCTACCGGGTTGAACAGTTGGGCGGCGCGGCGTGCCATACCGGCTATCGCAGTTGTTTTTTCCGCCGTGTGCAGGGTGATGAACTGGTTATCAAAGACAAACCTGTGTTTGATCCGCAGGAGGTATATAAGAAATGAATCAAGTAAAGCTTGGTATTCCCAAGGGCAGCCTTGAAAAGGCTACCATCGAGCTTTTCGCCAAATCCGGCTGGCAGATTAAGCTCTCTTCCAGAAATTATTTCCCGGAGATTGATGATCCTGAGCTGTCCTGCTCCATCTGCCGCCCCCAGGAGATGTCCCGTTATATCGAGGAAGGTATCCTTGATGCCGGCATTACCGGCAAGGACTGGACCCTGGAAAATGAATCGGACGTGGTTGTTGTTGAAGATCTCATCTACTCCAAGGTAAGCCGCAAACCCACCCGCTGGGTCATCGCCGTGCCGGGCGATTCCGCTATCATGACCGTTGAGGATCTGGAGGGTAAGAAAATCGCCACGGAACTGGTGGGCTATACCAGACGTTTTTTCGCGGAAAGAAATATCCATGTTGATATCGAGTTTTCCTGGGGCGCCACCGAGGCCAAGGTGGTTTCAGGCCTTGCCGATGCCATTGTCGAGGTGACGGAAACCGAGTCCACCATTCGGGCCCACGGCTTGAAAATCATCCATGAACTGATGTCTTCCAATACCCAGCTGATCGCCAACAAGGCGGCCTGGAATGATCCGTGGAAACGTGAAAAGATTGAAAACATCGCCATGCTGCTGCAGGGGGCGCTCCGGGCGGACAAGATTGTCGGTCTGAAGATGAATGTGCCTCAGGAAAAACTTGAAAAGGTGATCGCCATGCTGCCCAGTATGAATGGCCCGACCATTGCTCCTCTCTATAACACGAAGTGGTTTTCGGTGGAGACCGTTATTTCCGAACATCAGGTGCGTGATCTTATTCCCGGGCTTCTCAAGGCTGGTGCCGAAGGCATCATCGAATACGCCTTGAATAAGGTGATTTAATTGCTGGCCATATGGCAGAATGGAGAGGCGGTTTTTGTAAAAAGTGTGTTTAACACATCCCAGTTGCCTGCGCCCGAGTATCGGGAAGTAGCCTTTGCCGGCCGCTCCAATGTGGGCAAGTCGAGCCTCATCAACAAGCTTTTGAACCGCCGTGATCTGGTCAAGGTGAGTTCCGTGCCCGGCAAGACCCAGAGCCTGAATTTTTTTCAGCTCGGTCAGGAGCTGTATCTGGTTGATCTGCCTGGTTATGGCTTTGCCAAGGTACCGAGGAAGATAAAAAATGACTGGAAGGGTTTGATCTCTTCCTATATTCTTAACCGACCGACATTGATCTGCGTGGTGGTGATTATCGATATCCGCCATGAGGTGAAGAGCCAGGACCTGGAACTGGTAACCTGGTTGAAAGATGAACATATTCCGCTGCTGCTGGTATATACCAAGCAGGATAAGTTGACTGCCAATAAAAGACTGCACCATGCCGCCCTTCTTGATGCCGGTTTCGGCATAGCCAGGGCGGACCGGGTGCTGTTTTCCGCGAAAACCGGGGAGGGGAGGGAGGAGCTCATTTCCAGAATCGAACAGTTTGCCGTATAGTGTTAAGCGTGTGGGTCTCACGCAGTACATGAGGCTCAAATTGATCATCTCTGAATAAGGGGAAACTCTTGAGTGAGAGGGTGGAAATGCTTAGAGAGACAGCATTGAACGAGGTGGAAGTACCATTAAGTGAAGCGCAAGTGGCGTCTGTAAGTTCTCAATATTCCTGCTGGGAAATTATGCAATGCGGCAATCAGAGGTGCGCTGCCAGGATCCAGCGCAATACCCCCTGCTGGGAGATTGCCAGTCAGCTCGATGATTATCGTACCGCTTTAAATGTCTGTTCCGACTGTATCGTTTATCTGAGTCATCATAAGAATTCCATTCTCTCTGCCAAGGAGATTGATGAGATTCTCAAGCAAAAAGGGGTTTGTATTCTGCGCGACAGATGCCAGCAGAAAGCGGATTGATTGTCTGGCAGGAAAATTACGGCCACCGGCGGTGAGGGGCTTTCGCCCTTGACCTGAGGGGGAGGTGCGGCATTTTTTCAGGTCACCGCGCTTGATGAATGTTACCTGGCCTGCCCCAGCCCCCGCCGCCGGGTGTCTTGATAATCAGTCTGTCGCCCGGCTGGGCGGCCAGGTTGATTTTGCCGGCTATTTTCCTGATTTTCCCCTGGCGTATTAGCAGATTTTGCCCTTTCCGGCCGGCTGAGCCGCCCTGCAGACCGTAGGGCGGCATTGTTCTTCGTTCGGTCAGCAGCGACACCTGTCCTGTTGACAGAAATCGATAGAAACGGATGATGCCGTCACCTCCCTGCTGTTTTCCCTTCCCCCCTGATCCGTAGCGGATCGCATACCTGTCAATCTGCAGCGGATAGCTGTGTTCCAGGGCCTCCACCGGCGTATTCATGGTATTGGTCATATGGGTATGGATGGCCGAGAGGCCGGGGCTCTCCGGCCGCGCCCCCATGCCGCCGCCGATGGTCTCATAGTAGGTGTATTGCCTGCCCGTCCGCTGGTCCATGCCGCCGATGGCGATATTGTTCATCGAGCCGCAGCTGGCCGCCGGGATTTTTTCCGGGCTGGCCTGGGCCAGGGCCCCGAAAAGGGTGTCGACGATGCGCTGGGATGTCTCCACATTGCCCGCGGCCACCGGCGCCGGGGGCAGGGCATGAAGCAGGGAGCCGGGCCGGGTGATGATACGGATGGGCCGGTAGCTGCCCTGGTTGATGGGAAATCCCTCGCCCATCAGGCACTGGAAGACGTAAACGGTGGCGGAGGTCACCACGGACTCCACCGTATTGAGCGGTGAGCCGACCTGATCCGCCGACCCGCTGAAATCGGCCACCGCCTCGTCATGGTCAATGGTAAGCTGGACCCTGATGGGCAGCTTTTTTCCCGTTATCCCGTCATTATCCAGAAAATCACAGAACTCGTAAGTCCCGTCCGGCAGGGCGGCAATGGTTGCCCGCATGAGTCGCTCGGCATAGTCCTGCAGTTGGCCGATGATGGAGGCAACGTGCTTGCCGCCGTATTTATCATGCAGCTCCAGCAACCGGGTTTTGCCCCGTTTGAGGGCCGCGAGCTGGGCCCTGAGGTCCCCTTGGCGCTCCTCGGGATTCCTGACCTTTGCCAGAAATCCGGCAAGAAAGTCTTCATTTATATGGCCTTGGCAGGCAAGCAGGGTAGGGGGAATCAGCACCCCCTCCTCGGCAATATCGGTGGCAAAGCCCATGGAGCCGGGATTTCTGCCGCCCACATCGGCATGATGGGCCCGGTTCACCGCATAAAAAAGCGGCCTGCCGCGGCCGGCAAATACCCCTTCGACCAGGGTGATATCCGGCAGATGGCTGCCGCCGTGGAAAGGGTCGTTGGCAATGACCACGTCGCCGGGGGCAAAGCAGTGGGAGGCCAGCACATGCTGCAGGGTTTTGGGCATGGCGCCGAGATGCACGGGAATATGGGCCGCCTGGGCCACCAGATCACCCTTGGCGTCAAAAATGGCGCAGGAAAAATCCCGTCTTTCCTTGATATTGGAGGAAAAGGAGGAGCGGGTGAGAATAATGCCCATTTCCTCGGCAATGGAGGCAAAGAGCTTATTGAAAACTTCAACTTCGATGACGTCCATGAATGAATCCTCCTGGTTTTCCGTGGCGGCTGATATTGACTGTGCACTCTCCTGCAGGCGATTCCATAACACGCCGGTCACTGATTTTCAATATGCCCTGTCTCGGGTAAAGGTTCCGGGCACGGGAAGAAAAGGGTGAAGGTCGCCCCCTCCCCGATCTTGCTTTCCACCCTGATTCTCCCGCCGTATTCCTCCATGATTTTTCTGCTGATAGACAGGCCCAGGCCAATGCCATGCTCAGGGCCCACCGGTTTCGTGGTAAAAAAAGGTTCAAAGATCAGGCCGAGGTTCTCCGCGGCAATTCCCGGCCCGGTGTCGGTTATCTTCACGGCCACCTGGCATTTCTCCTCAAAATGTTTCTTTTCCGTCACGATGGAAATTGTTCCGCCCGGCGGCGTCGCATAAAGAGCGTTGGCCAGGAGGTGGTCGATCACCTCCCGCGCATCTTCCCGGGCCATCGGGATGCCGGGCAGATCGGCAAACGATTTTTTGAGATTGATGGATTTTTGGTTAATGGCCGCGGCAAAGCCGCGTAACGACTCCTCGATGATGGTATGGATGTTATTTTCCTGCCTGAGGGGGCTTGGCTCTTTGGTAAAGGTGAGCACACTGTTTAATATCCTTTCCAGCCGGGTGCTTTCCGCGATGATTACCCGGCTGTACTCTTTTTCCCAGCTGTTGTCGGGAAGCTTTTTGTGCAGCCGGCGGGTAAGACCGCCCAGGGCGGTGAGGGGATTGCGGATTTCGTGGGCCACGCCTGCCATCATCCGGCCCAGGGCTGAAAGTTTTTCCGACTCAATGAGTTGTTTCTGCAGACTTTCTTTTTCCTGTTCCGTCCGCTTGCGCACAATGATGCCGGCCAGGGTGGCGGCAATTGACGAGAGAAATTCCTCCTCCTGTTTGTCCCGCTTATGCCCTTCCTGCAGCACCAGATTAAGGACGCCGAGAACCTTGGAACCGGAGAGGATCGGGACACTGTAATGGCCATGGGGGAAAATTCCCTGATAGCATTTATGGCAGTCCGCCAGACAATCGGCAAATACGGCGAGGGAGGTTTCCGCCGCCTGGCCGCAGAGGCAGGTCCCGAAGGGAACCAGGGAACATTCCCGCAGCACCGTATCAGCATAGCCCCGCTGGGCCTTGAGGACCAGCAGCTCCGGCTCCTCTTCCACCAGGTAGATGCTTCCCATCCGCTGCAGGCTCAGCAGTGGGATCGCCAGTATCGCATCAAGAATGCGCACCAGCTGCTCTTCCAGAGAAAGAGGCTCCAGCGAGATATTCAAAACGGAATTTAATGTGTTTTCAAAATAAAAGTTTTTCAGGATCTTCTGTTCGGCCTGTTTGCGTTCCGTGATGTTTCTGATGTCCGCCAGCACAAACAGGCCTTCCTTGGTCTCCAGGGGGCTCAGGCTGATGTCGGCCGGGAACTCCCGGCCGTCTTTAACCAGGGCATGGATATCGAGCCCCGCACCCATTGCCCGCGGCCGGGGTGAGGCGAAAAACGCTGTCATGTTTTTACGGTGTTTTTCCCGGAAGCGTTCCGGGATCAGGATTTCGATCCCCTGATTGAGCAGCTCCTCGCGGTGGTAGCCGAAGAGATTTTCCATCTGTCTGTTCACCAGGACAATCTTCGCCTGGCTGTCGACCAGGGCCATGGCGTCCGGCGCGCTTTCCAGCAGGTCGCGGAACCTTTTTTCCGCCCCCTGCCTTTCAATGATTTCCTGCTCCAGAGATTGGGTTCTCTGTTTTACCAGGTCCTCGAGATGGCTGCGGTAGAGTTGCAGCGCTTGCTCTGCCTGTTTTTCGACCGTGATGTCAATAATGAAACCTTCCAGGGCCAGGAGC
Organism: Desulfobulbaceae bacterium; assembly: GCA_023230525.1. GTDB lineage: Bacteria > Desulfobacterota > Desulfobulbia > Desulfobulbales > SURF-16 > SURF-16. The sequence goes on along the minus strand of JALNXE010000106.1, from coordinate 9,435 downwards.
TCAGACTCTGGGGAAAAAATGCCGATTCCCTGTTCCCGGACCCATTTCTCCTGGCCGGTTGCGGTTTTAATGCGATAGGTTAATTGAAACCCCTGCTGGCCGGCCAGGGATTGCCGCACCATTTCCCGGACAACCTGCCGGTCAGCGGGATGAATAAGGTCATCCATTGCCATGGTTTGATTGTCGATCAGATCAGCTGGTTGATACCCGGTCAGCGCAAGACTGCCGTTGCTGACGAACGCCATGGTCCAGTCTTGGTCGTTGCGGCGGCGATAGACCATGCCGGGAAGATTGGCCATCAGGGTAGAGAGCTTCCGTTCGCTCTCGCGCGCCCTGTCTTCCGACTGTTTCACCCTGGTGATTTCTTTTTGCAGGAGGAGAAAGAGAATGACGGCCGTAATGGTGATGAAAAACCAGCCTTTTACAATCTGGATTCTGGTCAGAATTCCCGCTTCCTTGAAATAGAAGAACAGAATCTGATCAGAGAAGAGGATCCAGAGAGCGGAAAAACCGGCATAAATGCAGGCGATTCTAAACGCCGCATTGCTGCGTAAAAATGATGGCAGTTTTTTAAATAAATATGCCTGCATGGCAATGCCTCCTCTCCCCTGTATGGCCAATTCCGCGATAACAAACAAAGCCGCGGCCTGTTCCGGCGAACCGCGGCTGACCGGCTGTTTCCGAGGCGTCCTGTTTTTAACCGCCGGGTTCAGCCGATATTGAAATAATGCATGAATTTGTTGTGCTTATCAAGCAGAGTCTTGCCTGGAGAGAGAAGTGCTGGTTGGGCGCGAGTGCCGGGGTTTAAGCGGGTTGAGGCGGGTAAATCGTCTCATCACCCCGCCGGCGTGGGCGTTAGCAAACGCATTAAGTTGACTTTCCCTTATGAAAAACGCCTTGCTGAGGGCCACCCAGTCGCAGATGCTGCACCAGGAGAAAATGGCGTCAATAGGCTGGGGTTGCCCATGAAATAAACAACCCCAGCCGCAAAACATGTGTTTCTTTGACCCGAATGCTTTTTTAAACGGGTCAAACTGCCTCCTGTGGCTTTGCCGCCAAAGCCCTGGCCAGTCAGGCCGGGAGGAAGCGGGGAGTTTTGCTTCTCCGCTTCCTGTTTCCGCGAGCCTGCCGTGACAGATAGTCCCACTATTTTGCAGCCTGTAATGCGCTCAGACGCAAAGCTGAAATCCGTTTAGTTAGCTGATCTCATGTCTCTTTTTGCCATTAACCGGCACCGGTTCCCCAGCTGGCACACTGCCTGCTAAGCATTGACGGTTCTGTTTTAGTTTCATCGATTATTTTACTTAATGAGCAGAAAGGAAAAGGAGAAAGACATGAGAAATTTGGTGACGCATTCAGTGATCCTGGCGGGCTTAATTTTACCGGTCTGGCAAAGTCCGGTGTTCGCCGACAACGATGCCAGGGATTATATCCCCCTGGAGCCGGGCACGACGCTTATCGCGACCTATTTTAATCACATCAGTGCAACGGATTTCTATGTGGATGGGGACAAGACCAGCGATGATGTCAACCTGTCGGCGAATATCGGGATATTACGGCCCGTTTATTACACCAAAATCGGCCCGTTTGTGATGGATCCCCAGGCCCTGATCCCTTTTGGCAGCCAATCTCTGGATGGAGATGGGGTGGGAGGGGTTGAAGTGAGCTCTTCCGGACTGGCAGATCCCATTGTCACCGCCACGGTCTGGTTTATTAACAATCCAGAATCAAAGACATGGCTTGGTTTCACGCCATTTATCACCCTGCCCCTGGGTGAATATGATGAGGACAAGTCATTGAATCTGGGGGCCAACCGCTGGGCTTTCAAACCGGAAGTCGGCTTTGTCAAAGGTTTTGGCAGCTATTTTTTCGAGCTGGCCGGTAACGGTGAATTTTATACGGATAACGACGATTATACCTCCCAATCCTTAACCCTGGAGCAGGATCCTGTTTATACGCTGGAGTCTCATTTGAGCTATAATTTTACCGATGCCTTCTATGTCTCCGGCGATTATTTCTACCACAACGGCGGAGAAACTTCAGTTGCCGGTGTTGCTCAGGATGACGAAAAGGATGATCATGCGGTGCAGCTTACCCTTGGGTTTTTGCTCAACCCCTCCTATCAGCTGCTCCTGAAATACAAGACTGATATCAAAGTGGAAAACGGCTTAAAAACCAATACCGTGGGTCTTCGTTTCGCCCATTTCTTTTAAGCCGGCGGACCGGACCATGCTGTGGTTTGCGAAATCCTCCCGGGTAAAAACACAAGGACGAAAGAGCCGTTTATGACAACCACCTGGGTTGATTCGTCACGGCAGTATATGCTCGGAGCGGCGCGGGGCCTGTTAAGGGTTCCGCGCCGTTTTTTTGTGCGCCTGCCAAAGACCGGCGCCGCTCACGCGCCCCGAAAACATGAGGTTATCTCTCGTCGGATTTGAGCACCGCCAGAAAGGCGCTCTGGGGGATATCCACGTTGCCCACCGTTTTCATCCGCTTTTTGCCGGCTTTTTGTTTTTCCAGCAGTTTGCGTTTTCTGCTGATATCACCGCCGTAACATTTGGCCGTAACGTCCTTGCGCAGGGCGGAGATGGTCTCCCTGGCAATGATATTGCCCCCGATTGCCCCCTGGATGGCGATCTTGAACATCTGGCGCGGGATTTCTTCTTTGAGTCGCGCGCAGGCGTGCAGTGCCCGTTCCCTGGCCTTGATGCGGTGTACGAGCTGGGAAAGGGCATCCACCTTTTCACCGTTAACCAGAATATCAAGTTTGACCAGATCGCTGGGCCGGTAATCGATCAGGGTATAATCAAAGGAACCGTATCCTTGCGTGATTGACTTGAGACGGTCATAGAAGTCATAGATCACTTCAGCCAGCGGCAGTTCGCAGGTAAATTCAATCCTGCCCGGCATGGGGTAATGGTAGTGGGTGTTTTCGCCCCGTCTTTCCATGCACAGGGTCATGATCGCGCCCATATAGCGTTCCGGCATAAGAATGGTCGCCTTGATAAAAGGCTCCTCGGTGCGGGAAATGGAGGCCGGATCAGGGAAATGGGCCGGGTTGTCCACCTCGCGCATGGTGCCGTCCGTCAGGTAGAAATGATAGCATACCGAGGGAACGGTGAGGATGAGCGGGATATCAAATTCCCTTTCCAGCCTTTCCTGGATGACCTCCAGATGAAGAAGGCCGAGAAAGCCGCAGCGGAAGCCGAAACCCAGGGCGGTGGAGGAATCCTTCTGATAGGTCAGGGAGGCGTCATTTAAGGTGAGTTTTTCCATGGCCGCGGCCAGGTTCTCATATTCGTCGGTGGAGATAGGGTAAATGGACGAAAAGACCACCTGCTGGATTTCCTTGAAGCCGGGCAGCGCCTGCTGGCTGGGGTTGTCCTTTAAGGTGATGGTGTCGCCCGCCCTGGTGTCGCCCACTGTCTTGATGCCGGCGAGAATATAACCGACCTGGCCTGCCCGCAGTTCCTTGCGGGGAATACGTTCAAGCCTGAAGAGCCCGACCTCGTCAACTTTATAGGCCGCTTTGTTTGACATGAACATGATGGTGTCGCCGGCCTTTACAATGCCGTTTATGATACGGCAGGAAATAACGGTGCCGCGGAATGCATCATAGTGGGCATCAAAGATCAGCGCCTGCAGGGGGGCGTCAGGGTCTCCTTCCGGCGGCGGCAGCAGCTTGACGATCGCCTCCAGAATGGCATCAACTCCTTGGCCGGTTTTGGCCGAGCACATCTGAATGGCATCCGGGTCAAGGCCGAGATCTTCCTCTATCTGCAGGGCCACGGCTTCCGGATCGGCGGAGGGCAGGTCTATCTTGTTGATGACCGGAATGATTTCCAGTTCGTTTTCCATGGCCAGGTAAAGATTGGCCAGGGTCTGCGCCTGCACGCCCTGGGCCGCGTCAATGAGCAGCAGCGCCCCTTCACAGCAAGAGAGCGCCCGGGAAACCTCATAGCTGAAATCAACATGGCCAGGCGTGTCAACCAGGTTGAGGAGATAGTCTTTGCCGTCCTTGGCTTTGTAGGGAAGGCAGATGGTCTGGCTTTTGATGGTGATGCCCCGCTCCCTTTCGATATCCATGTTGTCCAGCAGCTGGTCTTGGAAATCCCGGTCGCTCACCATACCGCAAAGCTGGATAAGTCTGTCTGCCAGGGTCGATTTTCCGTGGTCAATGTGGGCGATTATACTGAAATTTCGGATATTTTTTTGCTGCATGCGTAACTGACTACCTCTGTTTTGCTGGCGGAATTTTCTGAAATGATGTAAATTTTCTGTCTTTTACCTAATAGAATAGGTAGAGAACTGTGGACATTCTATATAAAATAGGTGGATATATAGTGGAGGTTTCTGCTTGTCAAGAGAGAAACTGAAACTGCGCTTCACTCTAGAATACTATCATGACAAAAGAAAGCGAAATCGAAATCGAAATTGAGAACTCTACGGAGCAGACCTTTCATCCGCTGTTGGCTTTGTCGGATGACAAGCATCTGCCGGCGCTCAGCCACCCCGGGCTGCATCGCTATCTGCAGGAGATTAACCAGCACAGGCTCCTGACCAGGGAGGAAACCGAGGAGCTGGCCATCCGTTTCAATGAAACCCAGGACCCTGAAGCCGCGTATCAGCTGGTTACGGCCAATCTGCGCCTGGTGGTCAAAGTGGCCATGGATTTTCAGAAATACTGGATGCAGAATTTTCTCGATCTGATTCAGGAGGGCAACGTGGGACTGGTGCAGGCAGTCAAGAAGTTTGATCCCTATCGCGGGGTCAAATTTTCCTATTATGCCGCCTACTGGATCCGCGCCTATATCCTCAAGTTCATCATGGATAACTGGCGGCTGGTGAAGATCGGCACCACCCAGGCCCAGCGCAAGCTGTTTTTCAGCCTCAACAAGGAAAAGAAACTGCTGGAATCCCAGGGCTTCCAGCCGGAAACGAAACTGCTGGCCGAAAGGCTCGGGGTCAAGGAAAGCGAAGTGATCGAGATGTCCCAGCGCATGGACAACTGGGATGTGTCCCTGGAGAGCCCGGTGCGGGAGGATTCCGATGATGAACAGAAGAATTTTCTGCCGGACGTCAGCCCTTCGGTTGAAGAACTGGTTGCCGATATTGAGATCAAGGAACGGATGGCCGAGATTTTAGATAAACTCCAGGGCATTTTAAATGAAAAGGAGAAAACGATTCTGGGGGCGCGGCTGCTCAGTGACGAACCGCTTACCCTGCAGGACATTGCCGACCAGTTCAACATCTCCCGGGAGCGCGTCAGGCAGATTGAAGCGAATTTGCTGAAAAAAATGAAAAAATATCTTGAGCAGGAAATTCCTGATATTCAAATTTTCCTGGAGCATGTATATAAGCAGTGGCAGAATTGAACATTACCTTATACCTAACCCATTTAACTTAGCTGACTTTATGAATATTCCCTTACTTGACTTGAAAGCGCAACTCGAGCCGATCCGTGATGAAATCATGGCGGCTATCACGGCCACGGTGGATTCAACCTGTTATATCATGGGGCCGCAGATCGAGCTGTTTGAAAAAAATGTGGCGGACTACTGCGGCACCAAATACGCGGTGGGCGTTTCCAGCGGTACCGATGCCCTGCTGGCCGGGCTCATGGCCCTGGGGGTCGGCCGTGACGACCTGGTGCTCACCACCCCCTACACTTTTTTCGCCACCATGGGCAGCATTCTCCGCCTGGGCGCCCAGCCGGTATTTGTCGATATCGACCCCGTCACCTTTAATATCGATCCGGCCCAGGTGGCAACACTGCTCTCTGATTCTTCTCTTGCCGGGAAACTGAAGGCGATCCTGCCGGTGCATCTTTTCGGGCAGTGTGCGGACATGGCTCCTCTGCTGAAAATGGCCGGTGAACTGAATATTCCGGTGGTGGAAGATGCCGCCCAGGCCATCGGCGCCGCCTACCCCATGCCGGCGGATGGCGCTTTACAATGGCAAAAGGCCGGCAGCATGGGCGCCTGCGGCTGTTTTTCCTTTTTCCCCAGCAAGAATCTCGGCGGCATGGGCGATGGCGGCATGGTGGTTGCCGACACGGAGCAGATGGCCAAGGATCTGCGTCTGATCCGGGTGCATGGGGATATCGGTAAATATCAGCATGCCGTTGTCGGTGGAAATTTCCGGCTGGATGCCATGCAGGCGGCGATTTTAAATGTCAAGCTGCAGTATCTGCCCAAATGGCATGCCGCCCGGCGGCAGAACGCCACCCTCTATAATGCGCTGTTCAAAGAGGCCGGCCTGGTTGAGGCAGGCTATGTGGCCACCCCCCGGGCCGTCTATCAGGATGCGGCGGCGGCGGAAAAAGGCGTTGATTACCATATATACAACCAGTATGTTCTGCGGGTGAAAGACCGGGATGCGCTGAGGGATTATCTCCTGCAACAATCAATCGGCGTGGCCGTCTATTATCCCATCCCGTTGCATAAGCAGAAGTGTATCGCCGGCCTGGCGGCCAGCCGCCTTTCCCTGCCTGAGTCGGAAAAGGCAGCCGCTGAGACCCTGGCCCTGCCGATCTATCCGGAGCTTACTTCGGAGATGCAGGAGTATGTGGTGGAGCGGATTCGCGCTTTCTATAAAAAATGACAAGTAGTTAATGCTTACTGATGAATAGACTCTCTCTCCTGTTTTGCGGCGCAGCCCTGCTTGGTTCAACTGCGGTTTGTCAGGCAGTTACCTTGGGAGATTTCTACCAGTCCCCCCGGTTGCCGCAGCAGACGGTGATTTTCTCCCAGGAAGGCGGCCCGCCATGGGTTTCTCTCTGGCAGAATGCCCGGCGACTTGCCCGCGAGGGCGATTACCGGGCGGCACTGAATCAGTATGAGCTTTTTCTCAGGAATCAAAAGGATGCCGTGCAGCCCCGGTGGGAGATGGCCTCCATTCTTTTGGCTCAGCATGAATTCGACCGGGCCGCGGCGCTGCTGGAAATGCTGCTTGAAGAGTTCCCTGAACAGGTAGACTATCTCAATGGGCTTGGCTATGCCATGCAGGAGACGGGGCGCTTTGATCGTGCCGTTGAACTTTTTGAGCAGGCCGAACAGATTGATCCGGAAAACCTCATTACCTTGACCGGCATGAGCGAAAGTCTGCTGAGCCTGGGCCAATTGCAGGATGCCTTGCCCTATCTGGAAAAGCTTTACGCCCGCAGAACTGAAGATGTGGGTTTGTGCGAGAAACTTGTTCATGTTTATGAGCAGCTGGGTCTTTATGACCGGGCCCAGCCCCTGGCCGTTCGGCTGGCGGACAGAAAGAATGCCTCGGTCGCCAATTTCAAGGTTGCCGCTGGAGTTTGCAGCGCCCTGGGACAGGATAAGCTGGCTGAGCGTTACTGGAGCCGGCTGCTGGATAAATCACCATTGGATGCCAGCGCCCACGCCTGGCTGGCCACCCATCTGGAAGAAAAGGGCGATTGCCGCGAGGCCCTGGAGCATCTGCTTTTTCTGCTTGACCAGGATAAGGAAAATCCGGACCTTCTCGTCCGCACCGGCGGCTGTTATCTGCAAATCAAAGAACCGGCCAAAGCCCTGCCTTATTATGAAAAGTATCTCGAACAATTTCCTGGAGATAAGGAGATCAGCAGGCAACTGGTCAATATCTATGGCGCGTTGGGTAATGAGTCAGGAACCCTTGCCGCCCTGGACCGTTATTTCCGGATTGAGCCTGATCCCTCCCTCAGCAATCTCCGGCGCGCGGCCCGGCTTTATGACGGAGCCGGCCGGTATCATGAGGCGATTCCCCTGTATCGGCGTCTGCTGGCGCGCCACCCGGATGACCCCGAGCTGCTCGGCACCATGGCCCAGGATCTGCTTGCCGTGGGGGAAGATGAGGGGGCATTGGCAACTTGGGCGCATCTCGCCGCCGTTTCACCGGACAGTAAAAAAATTTATCGTTTGATGCTTGATCTGCTTCTGCGGCTTGACCGCCCTCAGGAGCTGCATGATGTGCTTGCACAGCTGCATAGGCTTGATCCGGACGACGCGGAGGTGACCCTGCGTCTGGCCTCCTCGTTTATTGCCGCAGGCGAGATGGCGCAAGGGGAAACCATTTTACAGGAGGTTGCGGCCAAAGAGCTGCGGGCCAGCGATCTGCTGTTAATGCGCGCCCGGATATTTGAATCGCTGCTGATGGCCGACCATGCCCTCGGGGATTATGAAGCGGCGCTCAAGAGCCATGATGAAAGAACGGATCTTCATCTCAAGGCCCTGCTGCTTGCCGCCTCTCTCGGTAAATTGCCCGAGGCACGCCGCCATTACGCGGCCTTGGGGAAGACCCCGTTAAACCCGCCGGAACGGCTGGCTGTCGCCAATGCCTTCCGGGATGGCTGTGATTTTGACAGCGCCTATGCCATCTATCTGGAAATGACCGATGACAGTGGTCTTGATAAGGGCCTGCGCTGCCAGGCCTATGTCGAACTTGCCGCCTCTTATGAGCTGCAGGGCCTTTTTTATGAGGCGGAACAGGCGCTGCGGCTTGCCTTTTTTGCCGATGCCGGCAGGCAGGCGGAGGTGATGTGCCGGCTGGTGGATCTCAAGCTGCACAGTGGCCTTACCGTTGATGCCGGAGTCTGGCTTGCCCAGATGCGCTCTGAGGAACTTCTTTCCCCCCGGGACGGGGCAGCGGATGACCGGGACAGGCTGCGGAAGCTGATGATGATCAAGCAGTTCAACGCCGATGGCAAATATGCCGCGGCGATGCGCAAGGCCGTTGAACTGCAAGATGAACTCAAGGCACAGGGTGCGGCAGAGAGTTACCAGGGTGTTCCCCTGGCGGATCTGGCAGCTTTAGAGCTTGCCAGGGCCTATCTGGGCATGAAGGAGTACGAGGAGGCGGAAAAGCAAGGCAAGGCGCTGCTGGAGCGGCAGCTCGTTGATTTCCCCGCCCTGTTGCTGGTGCAGCAGATTTACGCGGACCAGGACAATACGGAGGCTGCCGCCGGGGTGGGTAAAAGGATTATGGCCCTGGCTGGCAAGGACCTGGGCCGCATGCTGACCCTGGCCAAGTTGTATCATGAAACAGGTGCCATTGCGCAAATGGCGCAGGCGGCCTCTGCGGCCCGGCAGATGGCGCCGGACTCCTTCAGTGCCTCCTTCTGTCTTGCCAAGGCTTACAGCAGTTCGGGAAAGCTTGCCCAGGCCCGGGATCTGATAAATTCCCTGCAGCGTGATTATCCTGAAAATCAGGCCATCCAAGCTCTGGCCGCCCGGGTTGCCTTTATTATGGGTTTTAATCAGGAGGCCATGAGTTACTGTGACTCGGTGCTGGCCCGCTATCCCGACCGGGCGGATATGGAACTGCTCAAGGCGAGGGTTTACTGGCGGAAGCTGGAATGGAAAAGCTCGTTTAAAATCTATGACGATTACCTGACCCCTTCCGCCAGCGATCTTTTCGTACAGCAGTCCTCGGCCGCCGGCCTGCGGT
>JALNXE010000105.1 GCA_023230525.1 Desulfobulbaceae bacterium | reverse complement strand
TCTCAGGAAAAGGAAGGCAATGGCCGCCAGAAAGATGCTGTCGGTCAGGTACAAACGGGGTGCGCCGATCTGCAGCATGCCATCCGCGAATTCAATCAGCGGCACAAAAAATGGGATGGGCGCAGTGAAAAGACGCAGGTGGCGGAGAACGATAACCAGAAATGAGTAATGAAACAGCAGGGCGAAGAGCCAGAGGTATTTACTGGATCCATAAACCAGTTTCGGGCCGTCATGAATTTCTGCCCTGGTGTTTCGGAAGAGTGACCGGAAAAGAAATATTTCCAGGATCATTCTGCCCAAGACTTCCAGCTTGTTTGATGGACAGTCAAGCCTGTCCGGCTTAATCCAGGGCAGTGATTTTTCCTGCCCGCATGTGGTTGGTATTCGGAATGGTACCGGAGATTTTGCCCAATAGAGCACACGATTGACAAACCCCACGATAAACACACCGAATGCCAGGTAGGGTAGCACCACCCCCAACAGATACTGCAGACCTGTTACCTTCCCTCCCAAGAAGGCAACCACGATCAGTGCTAAGACTGCAATGAAGGGATACAGGACTCTCATTTACCGTTACCTCGCCTCACTTTAAGTGTGTATAAAGTTCCCGAAGCGCAGCCCGTTCGGGCCGCAGCTTGCGGGGGCCTCTAAAACTGTAACACTTGCGGGGTTCAGCCGCAGGTGTTATCAACCGGCGCCTTTTCCCCGTCAGGGGCATTCCCGGCCTCGCCTGCCGCGGCAGCTGCTGTCTGGATGTTCCGGCGCACCAGAGCAGAGGGACAGATCGATCCATCAACAAGAATATGTCTTCCATGCTGGAATTCATTTACTCTCACCTTGTAAATCTGTTCCTTGCTTGCCATGAACATGTCAAAGATGACAAGTGCTGCGGCATCAATCCTGGCATCAAATGCCAGCCACTCGTTATATAACTCCGTCATTCCTTTTTTCAGGAGTTCCTTGCGGACAAGCTCTTTCAGCTTGAAAATAAAAGAAACCGCATCTGCAGCTGAAACCTGCTGAACCGCCCTCATTTTGATGAGCTGCTCCAGGTCCGGGGTGACAACCTCTTCCTCGCTGGGGTCACAGAGGACATCGTACAGCTCGTCAAGTCCGGTTCTGACCTTGTGGCCTATGGGATTGGCAAACTGGTCCTTCTGCTTTTTAAAGATATGAAATGCATCCGGAGCAAAACAGCTTAAAATGCTGTCTTCCCATTTTTCCAGGATTTCACCCTTTTTTTCCAGCAGCAACTGTTGAAGTTTTTTCCCCATTGGACCCCGTATTTCAGTAAAGATACCTAAAAAGATGAATGACCATTCATATAATAAGTGCGATGGTTATCACATTTATTTTCAATTTTCAATGAAAAAAAATGTTTGGACCTCCTCCTGCACCCATGCAAGCCGACCTGAAGCCCGGCCTCCGGTTGAGAATTTTCAGCATATGCGGCAGATCCCTGATCTTGGTTGGTTTCTTCCGGGATTTTTCACCGTTGAGTCCGCCGGGGCAGCCATTGATATTCCGGGCATAGCCCGGGCCGCCCTTCAGCAGGGTCGCCTGGATGGCGATATCGGTATGCTGATTTTGCTTGACCCGGTGCGGCAGATGAGGCATGGCCCTTCCGCCGCATCCGCCCCTCTTGGGCTCTTTGCCGAGGGTCCGTTTCTCCGGTAACGGTTGGTGGGCAAAATCTGCTCCGGTCCCGCTATCTCCCTGATTGTGAGTGGTGATTCACCGGTGACAACCACCGGGCCAGGAGGATTGCAACCCCTCGGTAATGGCTGTGGCGGTGGTCCGCTCTCTGGTGGGGAAAGGCAGCTGGCGGGGCCTGGTTTTCATGGCGGAATATCCCTGGCCAATGGTCAGGGGTGTGCCGCCGCAGGCTGGGTGTGGTGATTTACAGGGTGATTTCCATGCCCTCCCGGGCAAAGAAGATTTCCGTGGCCCCTTGCTGCTCGCTCCGGCAATGGATGTTGGTCAGTTCATCTATCTGCTTGTCGGTGCGCATGGGTTCATGATGAAACAGGGCCAGGGATTTGACCTGGTTACGGACGGCCATGGGGCAGACATATTCAAAATAGGAATGGCCCCAGCCGGCCTTGCCCGCCTCATATTCGGCCTTGGTGTATTGACAGTCGTAGATGAGCAGATCGGCGCCGGCCACGAATTTTTCCAGCACCTCATTCTGTTCCATGGCCACCAGTTCGCCTTCGCTGGCCATGGCCTCATCATAGGAGGGGTGGGCGGGATCGGTGACAAACAGGTTGCGGAAGGGTTCGGTGTCGTAGGCGGTGCACAGCACCTTGCCCTGGTATTCGAAGCGGTATCCCAGGCAGAGGATCGGATGATTAAGATATTTGGTGGTGAGCCGGATGCCGTCACCCAGGTCGAATTCCCCTTCCTTGAGGTCGATGTAGGTGATCGAGGCGGCGAGCTCTTCCCCCCTGACCGGGAAATAGCGGTAGGTGAGCTGGCCGCCGACAATTTTTTCCAGGGTGTCCTGTTCGTAGGAAACCGGTCCGTAGACCTTCAGCCTGCTGCCGGGAATATAGATGGGGGTGAAAAATGGAAAGCCCATGATGTGGTCCCAGTGGGTGTGGGACAGAAAGATTTCGGTTTGAATAGGTCCTTTGGGCAGGTCATGTTTCATCATGAAATTGCCGAGCTCGCGGATGCCAGAGCCGGCGTCGATGATAATCAGCCGGTCAATCCCGGGGAACCGGACCTCCAGGCAGGGGGTATTGCCGCCATACTTCATGGTCAGCGGGCCGGGGCAGGGAATGGAGCCGCGTACCCCCCAGAATTTTATTTTCATGCGTCACTCCTTGGCGATTTGCAGAAAAACCTGCGCTTTTTCTATTTCTTCCTGAACTCTGCCAAGCAGAGGGGCAACCTTGGACCATTGCATGCCGGACGTGGCGATGATCTGCTCTACCACCGGGACCTCCTGGTGGATATCCCCGGCCGAACCTATGGAGTAAATGTTAGCGAAAAGATTGGCCAGGGCGATGGTGGATACCAGGCCCCGTTTGTCTTCCGGGACGGCCTCCGGGTTATGGTGGTGGGTGAGGCAGGCGATCATGGCGGGGTTGAGCTGCCATTTCTCCCCGATCATTTTCCCGGTCAAGCGGTGGTCAAAGCCAAAAATCATTTTTTCCGCCCGCACCAGGCTGCAGCGCTGCAGATCGGCCAGATCTAGGGCCTGCTGATACTGTTCCGGAAAGCAGTTTGCCAGCGGGATCTTGCCGAGATCGTGCAGAAGCCCGGTGACAAAGTATTCCTCGCGCAGGGTCAGCGGCACGTTTTTTTCCGTGGCCAGGGCCTTGGCCGTGACCCCGACGCAGATTGAGTGGATCCAGAAGGTGTCCATGGAGAAACAGTGGGATTTTTCCTTGCCCAGGGTGCCGAGGACAGCGGTGCTGAGTGCCAGGTTTTTTACCGTGTTCAGCCCCAGCATGATGATGGCGCGGGTCAATGAGGTGACCTGATTGGGCAGGGAGTAGTAGGCGGAGTTGATAAGCTTTAAGACATGGCCGGTGAGCACGGGGTCAAGGGCAATGACCCGATTGAGGTCGTTGGGGGAGGTGTTGGGCTGGTTGCAGACCTCCATCACCTTCGTTACCGTAGTTGATAGACTGGGCATTCTGTCAATAAAGTCACGAAGCTGACGAAAAAGTTCTTCTTTGGTGTCTAAAGGATTTGCCATTGGCCTCTCTTTCTTATAACCTGCGAAAAAAAATTAACCCATCATAGTATTATCCCGGTCAGGGGTCAAGCTGTCAGGAACGTGTTTGCCAGGTTCTGTTTTTTCGCTGATTGCCCGAGCTGCGGGGCAGTCGTAACACCAATAAACTATCATAAAACAAAGAACAAAAAAAATGAAAACGGACAATAAATCATACGTTATCGGCATTGATACAGGTGGAACCTATACGGACGCGGTGTTGATCCGGCGGCCGGACAACAAGGTGATGGTCATCTCCAAGTATCCCACTACTCATCATGATCTCAGCCTGGGGATATCAAAATGTCTGCGGCAGCTGTTCTCCCAGTCCGAGGTACGGCCGGCGGAGGTGGAACTGGTGGCCGTGTCCACCACGCTCGCCACCAATGCGGTGGTGGAGGGCAAGGGCGCGGAAGTGGGATTACTGGTGGCCGGGCGGGCCAAACCTTTCCGCCTGCCGGTGGTGTCGACCACCTTTCTGCGGGGCGGGCATAATCATCTGGGTGAAGAGGAAGAGCCGCTTGATATGGGAGGCCTGGTGGATGCCGTGCAGCGTTACAAGAGCCATGTGGACGTCTATGCGGTCTGCGCCGCCATGAGCATCGTCAATCCCACCCATGAGAAGGTCATGGAAAAGGCCATCAGTCTCATTGATCCGAAACCGGTCTTCTGCTCCCATGAGGTAAGCGATCGGCCGGGGATCCAGGAGCGGGCGGCAACCTCCGTGCTTAATGCCCGGCTCATGCCGGTCATGCAGGAATTTCTGACCGCCATGCAGGACTCCCTGGCCTCGCTTGGCATCGCCGGCAAGGTCGTTATCATCCGCGGGGATGCGCGGCCGATGCCCATCAGCGACACGCATAAACAGGCGGCTTCCACGGTGGCCAGCGGCCCTGCGGCCACGGCCTGGTTCGGCATGTCCTTCTCCCCTGCCCCGGATGCGCTGATTGTCGATGTGGGCGGCACCACCACCGATATCACCCTGATCAAAGAAGGCCGGCCGGTTATTGATGGGCAGGGCAGCCTCATCGGCGAATGGCTGACCCATGTCGATGCCGTGAAGATGTCCACGGTGGGCGCCGGCGGCGACAGCCATGCCTCGGTCAGCGAGCGGGACACGCTTACTGTCGGCCCGGTGAGGGTCTTGCCCCTGGCCATGTCCGGTCAGACTCCGGCCCCGGCAGGCTGGATCGGCAAGGGCCTGCAGGACCGATGCCTGATGGCCGGGCCGGATATCTCCCCGGCGGAGGCGGAGCAGGACAAGGTGCTGGCTTATCTCGTCAAGCACGGGCCCGTCACCCCGCAGGTGCTGAAAGACCATTTTGATATGGCTGAAATCACCCTGCTGAGCCATATCAAGGAGCTGGTCAAGTTGCAGTTGCTTGTGGAAACCGGCTTTACCCCTACCGATGCCCTGCATGTTCTCGGCCAGCTTGAGCTGGGCGACCGGCAGCGGGCCGTGGAAGGGGCGGAGCGCCTGGCCGCAGCTCTCGGTATTGACGTGGAGGAATTCTGCCGGCAGGTCCTGGCCGGGGTTGAGCAGCGGATTGAGGATGCCATTCTCGACCACATCCTGAAGATTGAGACAGGCAAAACCATGACCGGCTTTTTCCCGAATTATCGTCATAGTTCCTTATTTGATTTACGTTTTGTGGCCAAGGTGCCGATTGTCGGGATTGGCGCCGCGGCCCGCTATCTGCTGCCCAGGCTTGCCGCCAGACTGGAAACCGAGGTCTTTTTTCCGGAATACTACGAGGTGGGAAATGCGCTGGGCGCTGCCCTGATGGCGGTTACTGATGTATAACTTAACAAAATCACTGAAAGAATGAGCAACTATCATGATTGACACGGACCTTTCCCGCGTTATATAAAAATAGAGATGATGTTCCGCACGTCCTTTCGCCTGAACACGAAGCCAGGAGACTGTTAACACCCCCCTTATGTTACCTCTTTCCAAGAGTTTTTCCCGCACGCTTCTCCTCAATATGAGCATGCTGGTGGCTCTCGCCATCGGCCTGCTCGGTTCTCTGTGGATTTTCCAGGAGTATGCAAATTTCGACCGGCAGGCTGAGGCAATGCGGGCTGTGCAGCTGAAATCCCGCAAGGCGCAGTTGAAAAAACAGGTGGAGAATGTGGTTGACTGCATCCGCATCAGGAGGTCTCAGACCGAGGACATCCTGCGGGCGGATATCAAAGCGCGGGTTTTGGAGGCCCACGCCCTGGCTTCCCATATCTATAGCACCTATAAGGACCAGAGGAGCAGCGCGGAAATCCAGTCCATGGTGCGGGAGGCGTTGCGCGCACTGCGCTTTGATGACGGCAAGGGTTACTATTTTGCCATATCCCTGGATGGCATTGACCAGCTTTTCCCTGACAGCCACGGCCTTGAGGGCAAGAATGTCCTGGATGTCCAGGACACAGAGGGGCACTATGTCTTCCGCGACATGATCAATCTGGTGCAGCAGCAGGATGAAGGCTTTTATGCCTACAGCTGGACCAAGCCGCAGCTCGAAGGCAACGATTTCAAAAAGGTTTCCTTTGTGAAATACCTGGCGCCATTCAACTGGCTGATCGGCGCGGGACTTTATCTTGATGATCTGGAAGCGGAGATCAAACACGAGGTGCTTGACCGCATCCAGGAGATGAGCTTCGGCCGGGAAGGATATATTTTTGCCGGCCAGTGGGATGGCCTGAGCCTGGCAGGCTTCGGCAAGGGGCGGAATCTGCTCACCGGAGGCGACCCTGATATGGCCAGGGTGGCCCGGGAGCTGATTGATCTCGCCAGGCAGGGGGGCGGCTATATTTATTATGTGATGCCGGGGGGCGACGGCCAGCGCCAGGCCCTGAAAACCAGCTATGTCATGGGCATTGATGACTGGCAATGGTATGTGGGGGCCGGTGAATATCTTGATGACATTGAAAAGTCCCTGGAGGAGGACCGGCAGGCAATGGTGGCCCGCCTGTGGGAAAATATCGCCGTCACCCTTATCCTGCTTGCCGGTTTGCTTATCATCTCTTTTGTGATCACCCGCCGCATTAGCAACAAAACCAAGAATAATTTTTCCACCCTCAGCTCGTTTTTTCACAAGGCGGCTGCCGAGTCGCAGCAGCTCGACAGCGCCACCCTGGACTTTGTGGAGTTTCAGCAACTGGCCGAATCGGCTAACCTCATGGTGACGGAGCGCAACCGGGTCATGAGCGAGCTGCGGGAGAATGAACGGCGCTATCGCTCGCTGTTTGACGCGGCCAGTGATGCCATCATCATCATTAGCCAGAATAATATCTGTATCGACTGCAACCAGCAGGCCCTGAAGATGTTCGGCTGCAGCAGGGAAGAGCTGATCGGCCGGTCGCCTGAGGGGTTTTCGCCGGCCGTCCAGCCGGATGGCACGAATTCCCGGGAAATGAGCCTGGAAAAGTACAAGCTGGCCGTGACCGGCAGACCGCAATTTTTCGAGTGGACCCATCAGCGGCATGACGGCGCAATTTTCGAGGCGGAGGTGAGTCTCAGCCTTATTGAATTTGCCGATACCGCCTATGTTCAGGCCGTTATCAGGGATATTACCGAACGCAAACAGGCGGAAAAACAGCTGGCCCGGCAGGCTTCGGCCATTGAGCAGGCGGCTGAGGAGATCATTATCACCGACAGCCAAGGCGTGATTGAATATGCCAATCCCGCCTTTGAACAGATTTCCGGCTACTCCCGGGCCGAGGCCGTTGGCCAGGGCTTCTCTTTTTTAGAAAGCAAAAAGGAAGACTATGCCTATACCGAGATGTGGGCGGCGATCAGGGCCGGCGAGGTGTGGCGGGGACGGCTCACCACCAGGAGGAAGGACGGCGGGCTGGCCGAGGCGGATGCCACGGTGTCGCCGATTTTTGATCCGGCCGGCAACCGGATGGGCTATGTGTTTGTCAAACGCGATGTGACCGAGCAGATCAAGGTTGAAGCAATGTTCCGGCAGAGCCAGAAAATGGAGGCCATCGGCACCTTGGCCGGCGGTATTGCCCATGACTTCAATAATATTCTGTCCGCCATTTTCGGTTTCGCCGAAATTGCCAAACTGGAAACAGTGGAAAATTCCGGCGTGCATCGCTGTCTGGCGAAGATACTGGAGGCGGCTGGCCGGGCCAGAGACCTGGTCAAACAGATTCTTACCTTCAGCCGCCAGACGGATATCAAACCGCGGCCGATTCAACCGAAGATCATTGTCAAGGAGACCCTGAAGCTGCTGGAGGCCTCATTGCCGTCCACCATTGAGATCCGTTCCAACCTGCAGGCCAATGAGGCGGTCATGGCCGACCCGACCAGCATCCATCAGATCATCATGAACCTCTGCACCAATGCCGGGCATGCCATGCGCAAGAATGGCGGCATTCTTGACATCTCCCTGCTCAGTGTGGAACTGGACCATGATTTTGCCCGGGTGCATCCTGAGATAAAGCCGGGTCAGTTTCTGCGGCTGACCATCAGCGATACCGGCCATGGCATGAGCCATGACGTGAAGGAAAGAATCTTCGATCCTTTCTTTACCACCAAGGGGGAGGGCGAAGGCACCGGCATGGGGCTTTCCGTGGTGCATGGTATCATCAGAAGCCTGGGCGGCACCATCGTGGTATACAGCGAACCGGGCAAGGGCAGCTCCTTCAGTGTATACCTGCCCATCCACTCCAGGCAGCAGGCAAAGCAGGAAGAGCACGAGGAAATAATACCCGGCGGCAAAGAGCATATCGTCTTTGTTGACGACGAGGAATTCATCGTGGATATCGCCCAGCAGATGCTGGAGATGCTCGGTTACCGGGTGGTCGGCAAAACCGACAGCAGGGAGGCCTTTGCCTATTTCAAGGAGCATGCCGGCGAGGTTGATCTGGTTATCACCGATTTTACCATGCCGCATATGACGGGCCTTGATCTGGCCAAGGAGATCCGGAAAATCCGGCCTGAGCTGCCGATCCTGCTCTGCACCGGGTATAATACCGGTTTTTCCGAAGCAGAACTGAAGGAGGCCGGCATCAATGCCTTTATCTTAAAACCCGTGGTGCGCAAGGAGCTTGCCGGGGTGGTGCGCAAGGTGCTGGACAGCCGGCAATGAAACAATGAATAGTTGACAGCCAACGGTCAAGCCGTTAGCCATTCTCCTCACTCCTCCCAGGGCAGGCACAAGGCCAGCCCCTACCCATCTCCCCCAGGGCGGTTCGCGAACCGTCCCTCCTCCTCCTCCTCACAGTCTCCTGATCCCATGCTTGCCCATTTTGTACCGCAGGACCCTCTCGCTGATGCCCAGGGAATCAGCGGCCCTGGTCTGTACCCAGTCATTTTTTTCCAAAGCGGTAAGGATCATATCCCGTTCCATGGCCTCCAGCCGATCGCCGAGATTGCCCTGCTCGCTCGCCTTGTGATAGCGCATTTCCGTCGGCAGATCCCCTATGCGGACCACCGGTCCCCGGACCATGGTCACCGTCCGCTGGATGACGTGCTCCAGCTCGCGCACATTGCCGGGAAAGGGGTATTTGACCAGGGTGGCCAGGGCCTCCGGATCAAAGCGCACCGGCCGCAGACTGTAACGCTTCAGGAAAAAGTCGACCAGCTGCGGAATATCCTCTTTGCGGTTTCTTAAGGGCGGGATGTCAATTTCCAGGACATTGAGCCGGTAGTAAAGATCTTCCCGGAACTTACCCTCCGTCACCAGTTGTTTGAGGTCACGGTTGGTGGCGGTCAGCACCCGCACATCCACTTCGATATCCACCTCGCTGCCCACCCTGCTGATCTTTTTTTCCTGCAGGGCGCGCAGTAATTTGGCCTGCAGGTTGAGCGGCAGTTCCCCTACTTCATCGAGAAAAAGGCTGCCCGACTGGGCCAGTTCAAAGCGGCCTTTCCTTTTACCTGAGGCGCCGGTAAAGGCCCCTTTTTCATGGCCGAAAAGCTCTGATTCAAAAAGGTTTTCCGGGATGGCCGCGCAATTCACCTCGATAAACGGGGCCTGGCTGCGGGCGCTGAGCAGGTGAATGAGGTGGGCGATGAGCTCCTTGCCCGTGCCGGTCTCGCCCCGGATGAGCACGGTCCAGGGGGTCTGGGAGACCCGTTGCACGGTGGACAGCAGTTTACGCATGGCCGGGCTGTCGCCGATGACCTGCAGGGGCAGTCCTTTGCCGCTGTCAATGGTTTCGGCAATAGCGGCCACATCTTCCTCCGTGGCCACCTGCTGTTCGATGTTTTCAATTTTTTCCAGCAGCTCCAGCAGATCAACCGGCTTTTCCAGAAAATCATCGGCCCCGAGCCGCATCACCTTGACCGCGGTCTCAACCGCGCTGTAGGCGGTGATCATGATGGCGTGCATGAACGGATTGATCTCCTTCATGCGGCCCAGCAGCTCATCGCCGTTCATGTCCGGCATTTTATGATCAAGCAGGGCCAGCTGGATCGGGTAGTCCCTGAAAATCTGCAGGGCCTCGGCGCCGTCGGCCGCGCTGAAAACCTGATAGCCTTTCTTCTCCAGAAAGCCTTTCAGGGTCTCGCGCTGCAGCTGTTCATCGTCAACAACAAGAATTTTCATGGTTTCATCTATTATTTCAGGTAAGCGGTAAGGTGATGACCGCCCGGAAAATGTCTGGGTCCGGGGTGGCAAGCGTAAGCGCGCCGTTATGGGCTTGGGCGATGCGGCTGGCAATGGGCAGGCCAAGACCCGTGCCCCGGGTTTTGGTGGTAAAATAAGGTTCAAGCAGTTGGCTGAGGTTGCCAACGCTGCCCCGGGGCATGGCGTTGTCAATGCTCAGCTGCGCCTGGTTGTTTTCAACAATGCTGTTGACGGTGATATATCCGCCGCCGGGCTGGGCCTCCACCGCGTTTTTGATGATATTTTCAAAGAGCTGGCCCAGCAGTTCCACGTCACCCGGCACCGGACGGTCAAGGGTGCTGTGGTGGGAGACGGTGATGTTTTTCCCCTGGCACTGCGGTTTGTAGAGCAGCAGAATGCCGTCAACGAGTTCCCTGAGATTGACCGGGTCGCGCCTGGCCGCCATGGGCCTGCTGTACCGGAGCAGATCGCCGACAATGGTGTTGGTGCGTTTGACCGCATGGCGCATACTGGCAGCCAGCTCCCGGTGTTCCGGGCTCAGCTCGTCGGCTTCCAGCTCAATGCGCTGCAGCCCCATACTGATGGCATTTAACGGATTTCTGATCTCATGGGTGATGGTGGCCGTGGCCCTGCCCAGTGCCGCATCCTCCCGTTCCCTGGCCAGTTTTCTTTCAAAATCGGTTATCTTCTGCAGATAGGCGCTCTGATAACGGTAGAGCAGCCAGGAAAAGAAGACCCCTAGGCAGGCCAGCACCAGGGAAAAAATCAGCACATTGCGCCAGATCTGCCGGACCCTCATGGAATATTGGCTGGCATCAAAACCGACTCGCAGCACCGTATCGCCGGCGCTGATGCGCTGTTCGACCACCAAGCCGGACGGCGGCGAGCCCTCTGCCCCTCTTTCGTCGATCTTGACGTAGCTGATGCCCGGCATGTTCGACAGGGCCTTGAGCAGGGCCGGCATGCGCAGCTGTTGGTGCAGCTCCTCGATATTCTGGGCGGAAAACCCCAGCATGATGCAGCCTTTTTCCGGCCGGGTCCAGGTCATGACATACAGGTTTTTCCCCGGAATATAATCGAGTCCGGCTTTATCGCATGGCAGGGCGGGCAGCAGCGCGGCGCCGGTGCTGATCGTGTTGTGGTTGCTGCCGTCACGCTCAATGCGGATGGCGGCAAGCCCCGCCTCCCCGGCAAAGGCCTGCAGCTCCGCGGCGGAAAAGGCTTCCACCCCGTCAAGGTAGTCGATGAATTTGGCGGTATTGGCCAGAAAGGTCTTGATGGTCTGCTGCAGGGCGTTTTCCGCCAGCCGGACGGTGCGGGTGTTCTGCTCGATCACGCTGCTGACCACCCGGGAGTGCTCCCGGGCATAATTCTGGAAGTTGCGGCGTAACTGGCCAATCTGCCACAGGGAATAGGCAAGAACGACAAAAATCAGGCCGCCGATTACCAGCAGGTTGATTTTCCAGGATGGGCCAAGGGGCGCGGGGTCCGGCTGATGTTGGCCGGCGGTGTCTGTTTCCGGGGGGGAGGCCGTCATGGCTCACCGGGCTCCGGGGGAGGAGGCTTCATAAAGCAGCGTTTGCGGATGCGCGAGCGCACCCCTGTTGAGTCCTGCCCGTGCCGCCAGCCGGGGCCGGTTATGCGTGTCGCCCGCAGGCGGTTTTCGCCTTCCTTGCTCAGTTCTCCCCAGACCTGGATGATGGAGTCGGTCGCGGCGCAGGGAGGAATGAAGTCGGCTGAGATGACATAGATCTTTTCCTCCCCCGGCTCCTTGGCCGGTTCGGTTTTTTCCGCCCCGGCAACAGGACCCCGCCGCCTGCAATCCGCGCAGTTGAGTGTGGAGAGGGTGATTTCACCTTTTTCCCGGTCCACGCTAATGACCCTGCCCCTGAGAAAGTATTCAGCCCGCAGTGGCAGCGGCATGAGCATGATCATGAGAAAAAGCGGAAAAATGAAACGCATAGGTATGAGGGCTCCTTATGAAAAAGATTTCTGCAACTTCTGCGCCATCTGCCTCAGGTTTGCCGGTTTAATAGCGATTCCGGCTTGTTAGGATGCAGGGCCGGGGTGCTCGCCGCCTTGCCCGGTTCGACACTTTCCGTATCCTCGTCAAAAATGTCGAAATCACAGGTCGGAAACAAGCATATTCCTACCGCCCTCCTTTGCTTCATAGAGATAGAAATCGGCCTTTTTCAGCATATGATCCAGGCTGTCTCCCAGCCGCGTGGCGATGCCGAGGCTGACCGTGATGCTGACCTCACCCAGGCCGTCATCGAGCACCACCACCGACTGCTCGATCTTGCGGCGCAGTTCATCAAAAATTCTGTGCACAGACGCCGTATCCATATTGACCGCCAGAATGCAGAACTCTTCCCCGCCGATGCGGGCGACGATGTCGGTTTTGCGCAGCCGGTTGCGCAGGATGTTTGCCACATGCTGCAGCACCCGGTCCCCTGCTTCATGACCATATTGATCGTTTACCTTTTTGAAGAAGTCAATGTCCAGCATGGCGCAGACCAGGGTGAGGGCCTGCCGTCTGGCGCTGGCGAACAGCTTTTCCCCGGTGATGAAGAAATATCGCCGGTTATGGAGGCCGGTGAGAAAATCTATCAGGGACGTTGAACGGAGCTGCTGGATATGGTCAATGTTTTCAACAAGGAGTCTTACCATGCAGTAGAATTCTTCCGGCAGCAAGGTCTGCCGGACGAGACAGTGGTTCGCCCCATATTTGAGAAAGCGGGCGGCCGTGATATGGTCCCCGGCGTACACCATGCCCATGATGGCCAGGTCCTCTTTCCCCCAGTTGCGCCGGATTTTCTGGATCAGGGTGAGCCCGTCCATATCGTTGACTTCAGAGGCCGCTATCACCAGCCGGATTTTAGGATTGGCCGCCAGGATTTTCAGCGTTTCCCTGCCGGAATCCGCAGTGAGGACATCGTAACGGTGCACGCGCAGCAGGCTTGCTATTTTTTCCTGTTTTTCCGTGTCCTTGTCCGTTACCAGAATCTGGGTTTCCGCATTTTTTTCCAGACGGTCCAGCAGGGAAAGAATATACTCAAGACTGAGCACATCCTCTTTCAGGACATAATCAACGACCTGGTATGACCAGACCGTTTGCCGCACCTCTTCACTGACATAGGCGGTAAAAACGATCACCGGGATATTTTTTGCGACCACCAGGGGAATGATCTCCCCCCTGGTGGCATCCGGCAGATTGAAATCGAGCAGGGCGGCGAAAAAGGGCTCACTTTCCCCGGCGGCAAGCAGTTTCTCGGTTTCCAGCCTGCTGGTTACCCAGGTGACGCCGTAGTTGCCGGCTTTTTCCAGCCTTTTTTTGGTCATAGTCCCCATGGGGGGGCTGTCTTCAACGATGAGAATGTGCTTCATTTACAGCAACCCCTCTTTTTTCAGGTGGACCTGCAGCACGGAAATGGCGGCAGGAGTGATCCCGGATATCCGGGATGCCTGACCCAGTGAGCGAGGCCGGATTCTGTTCAGTTTTTCCACCACCTCATGGGAAAGACCGGGCAGGCCGGTGTAATTCATCTCTTCCGGCAGGTTGATATTCTCCATTTTTTTAAAGCGTTCAACCTGCTCCAGTTGCCGCCTGATATATCCTTCATATTTGACCTGCTGCTGGACTTCAAGGGCAATCTGCGGCTCAACCAGGATTTCCATACCGGTAAGCGGGCCGAGATCGGCAATGGTCAGCTCCGGCCGGCGCAGCAGCGAGGCCATGGAAACCATCTGTTTCAAGGGGGCGTGGCCTGCGGCCTCCAGCCGCTGGTTGACGGCGTCATGGGGTTTGACCTGGGTATTGTTCAGCCAGATGAAGGCCGCCGAGATGGCATCCCTTTTCCGGCAGAAGGCCGCATAGGTGGCGTCGTCCACCAGGCCGAGCCGGCGGCCGATATCCCGCAGCCTGAGGTCGGCGTTGTCTTCCCGCAGCAGCAGCCGGTATTCGGCCCGGGAGGTAAATAGCCGGTACGGTTCCTTGGTGCCGCGGGTGACCAGATCATCAATGAGCACGCCGGTGTAGGCCTGGGAGCGGTCAAGGATCAGCGGCTCTTCGTCCCGGCAGTATTGGACTGCGTTGATGCCGGCCATCAGCCCCTGGGCCGCTGCCTCCTCATAGCCCGAGGTGCCGTTGATCTGGCCGGCCAGAAACAGCCCGCCGATGCGTTTGGTTTCCAGGGAAGGGTGCAGTTCCAGGGGATCGACATAGTCATATTCGATGGCATAGCCGGGCCGGATCAGCTTGACCTGTTCCAGGCCCTTGATGCTGTGCAGCATGGCCAGCTGCACATCAACCGGCAGACTGGTGGGGATGCCGTTGGGATAGACCTCCACCGTATCAAGCCCCTCCGGCTCCAGGAAGATCTGGTGGCGGGTCTTTTCCGGAAAGCGCATAACCTTGTCTTCAATGGACGGACAGTAGCGGGCGCCCACCCCTTCGATGATGCCGGTGTACATGGGCGAACGGTCGGTGCCCCCGCGGATGATCTCGTGGGTTTTTTCATTGGTGTAGGTGATGTGGCACGGCCGCTGGGGCAGTATGGGCGCGCCGGTGGTGGCATAGGAGAAGAAATTGGGCGGATCATCGCTGTACTGCGGCTCAAGGCCCTCGTAGTTGATGGTGGTGCCGTCGAGCCGGGGGGTGGTGCCGGTTTTCATGCGGCCCATGGCAAAGCCCAGCTCCCGCAGGTTGTGGGCCAGGGAGATGGATGGGGCGTCACCCTGGCGGCCGGCTGGAAAGGATTTCAGGCCGATGTGGATCAGTCCGTTTAAAAAGGTGCCGGTGACAATGACCACCGCCCGGCAGGACAGGGTCTCTTCCAGGGAGGTGATTACCCCGGTGATCCTGCCCTGTTCCACCCGCAGCCGGTCGGCAAAGGCCTGCCGGATATCGAGGTTTGGCTGGTTTTCCAGCACCGACTTCATGCGCAGCCGGTAGAGCAGGCGGTCGGCCTGGGCGCGGGACGACCACACCGCCGGGCCTTTGCTGGTGTTGAGCCGGCGGAACTGGATGGCTGTTGCGTCGATATTTTTGGCCATCTCGCCGCCCAAGGCATCGATTTCCTTGACCAGGTGGCCCTTGGCCAGCCCGCCGATGGCGGGATTGCAGGACATGGCGCCGATGGTGTCGGCATTGATGGTCAGCACCGCCGTCCGGCAGCCCATGCGGGCGCCCGCCAGGGCGGCTTCGCATCCTGCATGGCCGGCGCCGATGACGATGATATCATA
>JALNXE010000104.1 GCA_023230525.1 Desulfobulbaceae bacterium | reverse complement strand
GGTACCTCGCCTGGGTATGGGGAATTTGATCTGGCAGGGAATTCCGGTACCGTATCAAAATCCTGCCGCATCGGCAAGCCCGCTCTGCTGATTTCTTTAGAAAATGATTTTCTTACGCAAAATAAACCTATTGCCAACCGTGACCTCCGGTAGAGAAAAGTCCCGAGTTCAGGTTGTCTGAAGCTGGGATATGAAGGGACTGAGTTAGTTTAATAAGATAAAGCACCAATAAACTATTAAACTAACTCCGTCCCCTACGCGCATTATTTAATATTTCAATAAGTGGAAAATTTGTCCGTCTATATGGGCTGATATTATGGAAAGTTTCCACTTATCAACAATGTTGGGCATCTAATCGGCAGGAGGTATGAATATGAGCATAGATCGGATGGATTTATTGAAGCTTGCTGCCCCGTTGTTCACTGCTATCCTCATGGTTTGGATAAAAGGATGGATTGAATCGTTCGTATCAAAATGTAACAACCAACGCGCACTTTCAAGGTTATTACATGATGAAATTATCAATTCTAACGACCCAATCGAAAAACTAAAAAAAATTGCAACATCAGCCTCTAAAGGTAATCTTCGGTTAGTTGCATTGGATGACTCCACTTTAATTATAAAATTTGCTCTAGAATTAGCTCGCTTAGACCATAAAAGGTCTTATCGCTATTCAACATTTGCTTCTTCTGTTGAAATTGTGAATAAAGGAATACAGAGATTAACAAATTTAATGTTTAGCCGGATTGGAACTGCCTCAATCGATGTGAAAAATCAAATTGATAAAGTCATTATTGCTCAGACTTTTGCAACATCTCGTGACTACGTCAAAATGTGCGAGGCTGCATTGGCAGTTATTAAGGCAATACCATACAGGCGTTGTTTTAGCCGCGACCCACAAACTCTTTTAAATTTGGAAAATGCGATAAAATCTTCTGAAAAAATTTGTAATGAATGGCCACAGATTGTTGCCCAACAAGATGCTCAACCGGACAGCGAGAAGGCAGGCGGCGCTGACGCGAAAATGTTTGGCGGCGCTGCCGCTCAGCTCAACCGTTGGGCCTCTAAAAACTAAATTCTTGACTTTCGATGTCGATGTAATTACAATGTGCTCACATTAATTGAGAAGGAGAACGCTAATGAGAGCGCGTGTAATAAAAATTGGTAATTCCCAAGGATTGCGTATTCCAAAGCCTATTCTTGAGCAAACCGGGATAATGGATGATGTTGAAATCGAGGTTGAAAAAAATCAAATAATCATCCGACCCATTAAAAATGTTCGTGAGGGTTGGGATGCCGCTTTCAAAATTATGGGCGAAAAAGGTGATGATGAACCGATACTTGACGAAAACATTTCACATTCATGGGATGAGGAAGAATGGCAGTGGTAGTGAAACGTTTTGACGTCTATTTGGTGAATCTCGATCCAACTATCGGGTCAGAAATTCAAAAAACCAGACCTTGTTTGGTTATCTCTCCTGATGAAATGAATCGTAACATTCGCACGGTGATTATAGCTCCGATGACCTCTGCCCAAAAAGAATACCCAACCCGGGTTTCATGCACTTTTCGAAAGAAACAGGGACAAATTGTACTAGATCAGGTGCGAACAGTAGATAAGGCGCGTCTAATTCAAAAAATGGGTACAATAGACCCGAAAGCGCAATTGGACGTTATTTCAGTACTTCAGAGACTATTTGCATTTTAATATAGACTGGCCCAACCTATCGCTGGTGGCGGACTCGGTTCCCTCGCCGCACAGCTTATCGTTGCCAAATCGAAGATTATCAAAGAGCAACAACATCCAGCTTAACCTTCCCGCTGTCCATGCCACGAAAAATCAGGAAATACAGCGACTTGCTGTTTTTCTGAAATGCTTCATATTGCCGGTGGATCGAAAGGTGATGTTACAGACAGATCTACGCTTATCATTGCCCAGGGGGAGGATGGCGGGATAGAAATCGCGCAGAAGACCCGATATTTCGTTGTCAAGAATATCAGGTTGGAGTAGATATCCGGAAACCATAAACCAGCTTGTTTGAAACAGTCAGCTGTCAACTTGGGCTGGCATGGCAATGGAAACTTATATTGCTGAATTTCACATTCAAAATAACGCTACCTTTGTCCGTAGACAGACATAGGGTAGGGTTTCTCGCAGAAGGTCCCCTTGGCGCATAAACCCATCTCCCCTCTCGGCATGATCTTCAGCCTGCCGGTCATCGTGGCCGCGCTCGGCTATTTCGTCGACATCTACGACCTGGTGCTCTTCAGCATCGTCCGGGTGCCGAGCCTTAAATCCATTGGTCTTGCCGGCCAAGAACTGATCGACAACGGGGTGTTCCTGCTGAACATGCAGATGGCGGGCATGCTCCTGGGCGGGATCCTCTGGGGCGTGCTGGGCGACCGCAAGGGAAGGCTCAAGATCATGTTCGGCTCGATCTTCCTTTACTCCCTCGCCAACTTCGCCAATGGCATGGTTTCGACCCTCGGCGCTTACGCTGCCCTGCGCTTTATCGCCGGCGTCGGCCTGGCCGGCGAACTCGGGGCCGGCATCACCCTTGTGTCCGAGGTGCTGCATCGAAGCGTCCGGGGCTACGGCACCATGCTCGTGGCCTCGGTTGGCGTCTCGGGCGCCATCCTGGCAAACATCGTTGCCAGCGCTTATGACTGGCGGAGCGCCTTTTATATCGGCGGGGCGCTGGGCCTCGTCCTGCTCCTCGCCCGGATCAGCGTGGCCGAGTCCGGCATGTTCCGCACCATGGAGGAAAAGACCGGCGTCAGCCGCGGGAACATGCTCGCCCTGTTCACCGACCGGAAGCGTTTCCTGCGCTACCTCAACTCGATCCTGATCGGCGTGCCGATCTGGTTTGTCGTCGGCATCCTGATCACCTTCTCGCCCGAGTTTGCCAAGGCGCTCGGCACCACCGGCCCGGTATCCGCCGGAAACGCGGTTATGTACTGCTACCTGGGGCTGGTCTTTGGCGACTTGACCAGCGGCCTGTTGAGCCAGGCCCTGCAGAGCAGAAAAAAGGTGGTCCTCCTGTATATGCTGTTGACCATCGCAGCCATTACCGTCTACTTTCTCCAGGGCAGCAGGAGCCCGAGATTTTTCTACGGCGTCTGCCTTGCCCTCGGATTCACCGCAGGCTACTGGGCCATCTTTGTCACCGTTGCCGCGGAACAGTTCGGCACGAACCTGCGCGCCACGGTGGCCACGACCGTGCCCAACTTTGTGCGCGGCATGGTGGTGCCGATCACCCTTTTGTTCCAGTTCTTCCGCCGCTCCTTCGGCCTTGAGGCAAGCGCGCTCATGGTCGGCGCGATCTGCCTGGTGGCGGGTTTTGCAGCACTCGCCTTTCTGGAAGAAACGTTCCACAAGGATCTGGACTACTTTGAGGAGTTTCTGTGATGAGGCGGACCGGGTCGGACAGGCTCAGGGTTTCGGCCCTTGAGATTGCCGCAACCGGCTCTGCTTAGGGTTCAGCCAGCGAGTAAGCCCCTTCCTGCTGGTGAATCGCCCCTTTTGGCGTGAGAATGCTCGAGTAAAGATAAAAGCTGTCCACCTGGAACTCCGGCAGGCTGAACAGGGCATTGCCCGACAGAAAATTGGTCAGCCTGACCAGCGGGGTTTCCCTGAGCCGGGCGATGGTGATATGGGGCGAGAAATTCCGTTTCTCCGGCGGGACCCCCAGCTGGGCAAGCTGCCGGTCAACCCTTTTTCGCAACTGCAGCAGCAGCTCTGATTTCTCCATGCCCACCCAGAGAACCCGCGGCTCCTGCCGGGGGGGAAAATAGCCGAGCCCCTGCAGGCGCATGGGAAATCCCCTAGCCTCCACGTTTTCCAGATCCTCGCGAATTTCCCGGAAAAGCCCGCCATCCACCTCGCCGATAAAGCGCAGGGTGAGATGCAGCTGGTCCGGGGGCACCCATTTGGCCCCCGGCAGGCCGAAACAGATACGGCCGAGTTCCTCTTTCGTATTTTCCGGCAAATCAACAGCCACGAAAAGCCTTATCATATTTCACCTGACTTTGCTTCATCGCAATAAGGATTGCCCAGCACCACCAGACCATCCCGGTGATCGGTCCAGCGGAATACTAACAAACCAGCGGGCAGAAATGCAAATAATATCAGCAAATGACGGCAGGGAGAATCGCGGGAAAACAGGGGGCTCAAAAAAGAGGCGGCCCCGGGAGGGAGAACTCCCGGGGCCTGAGGGTGGAGAACACTTTGCCTATTTGCCGATACCTGATGGTAGACCCCGGCATCTAGGACTTTGGAGGAATCACTGACTCTTAGGAGGAGAGTCAAACACACCAAAGGAGAGAGGTGTTAAGCCTTGCGGCTTTTGTTCTTTTTACATAGCAATACACATACCACGCTGTGCTATTTGTCATTTTTTTTGCATAACATATTGTCATTACAACAATTTAATAAAATATTGTTCTCTGCGCCAGACAGACGACCTGGGAATTTACCGGCCGATATCGGGCAAATAACCGCATTGGCTCCCGGCAATATGGGCAAATAACCCAAAACCGAATAAACGCGCTCACTTTCCGCAAAAAAACCGCGCATGAGTCAAGCAGGTTGACAAGTGTCAGGCGATAGAATAATTTTGCAGCTTGCTTTTTTCTTTTTCCCGCGGAGACAACCATGCCCCATGAAATAAAAGGTCGAGCTGCAGGCCTGATCTGCGTTGCCATTGCCCGGCCGGATATCAGCGCGGCCATCCAGGCGGCGCACCAGGCCCGGCCCCTGGCCGATGTCATTGAAATCAGGCTGGACAGCCTGACTGAGCCGGCCATTGCGCCGTTTATCCAGGCCATTGCCACCCCCCTGCTCTTCACCAACCGGCCCCGCTGGGAAGGCGGACAGTGCGGGGAGCCGGAAGAAAAACGGCTCGACCTGCTGCGGCAGGCGGTGCAGGAGGGGGCAGCCTATGTGGATATCGAGCTCAACAGCGATCAGGCCGCGGTGCAGCGCCTCTGTGAGGCGGCCAGGCAAAAGGGCGGCACAAAGGTGATCATCTCCTGGCACAATTTCAGCGAAACGCCCGGGGCCGCCGTGCTCGATGATATTTTCAGCCGGCAGCTCAGCTCCGGCGCCCATATCGGCAAAATCGTCACCATGGCCCATGATTTCACCGATGTCCTGCGGGTTCTGCAGCTGCAGGAACAGGCCCACAGCCAGGGCTTTCCGCTCATTGCCTTCTGCATGGGACGGGCCGGCATGATCAGCCGATTGGCCACCCTGGAGCTGGGAGGATTCATGACCTATGCCGCCTCTAACGCAGGTGAGGCCACCGCTCCGGGTCAGCTGGCCGCGCTGGAGCTGATCAACTGCCTGAAGAGTTTCAACCATGCGGATTAACGGCAGCACCATTCTCCACGGCATCATGGGTAATCCGGTGAGCCACAGCTTAAGCCCGGCCATGCATAACAGTGCCTTTGCCGCCCTGCAGCTGAACGCCGCCTATGTGCCCTTTCCGGTGACCGATGTGGCCGGGGCCATGACCGGTTTCCGGGCCTTAAGCGTCAGGGGGGTGAGCGTCACCATCCCCCACAAGCAGGCGGTGATCGCCTATCTTGACGACATCGATCCGGTGGCGGCCAGGATCGGGGCGGTGAACACCCTGGACATTCAACAGGGCAGGATCACCGGCCATAATACCGACTGGCTGGGCGCCAACCGGGCCCTGCAGGAAAAAACCAATCTTACCGGCAGCAAGGTGCTGATCCTGGGGGCGGGCGGCTCGGCCCGGGCCATCGGCTTCGGCCTGCTGGAAGCAGGCGCGGAAATCATGCTGGCCAGCCGGACTGCCGCCAAGGGCCGGGAGTTGGCGCGGACCCTGAATTGTCCCTGGCATGCGTTAGAAGACATCCCGCAACTCGCCGCCGATTGCCTGGTGAACGCCACCTCGGTGGGCATGGCCCCCCGCATCGAGGTCAGCCTGGTGCCCAAACAATGCCTCCCCCGCTTCAGCGTGGTGATGGATATCGTCTATGCCCCCCAGGAAACCAGATTGCTCAGCGAGGCCAGAGAGGCCGGCTGCCAGGTGGTAAACGGTCTGGCCATGCTGCTTTACCAGGGCGTGGCCCAGTTTGAGCTGTGGACCGGCCGCACGGCCCCGGTGGATACCATGCGGCACAGCCTGCTGGCCGCCCTGGCGGCAAAATAAAACTCAACGACTCCACTCTTTCCTATGATAGAAATAAAACCTGTTCAGCATATTCACGCCATAATCACGGTGCCCGGTTCCAAAAGCATCACCCAGCGGGCGCTGATCGCCGCGGCCCTGGCCGACGGCCGCTCCACCCTGCTGACCCCGCTGGCCAGCGAGGACACCGCCTATACCTCCGCGGCCCTGAAGGCCATGGGCATCGTTATCACCCCACAGGCCGACCAGTGGACGGTCAACGGCACCGGCGGCCAGATCAACACCCCGGACCAGGAAATATTCCTGGGCAACAACGGCACGGCCACCCGTTTTCTCACCTCGGTTGCGGCCCTTGGCCACGGGGTATTCACCATTGCCGGGGAAAAAAGAATGGAGGAACGGCCCATTGCCCCGTTGATGCAGGCACTTAACGGCTGGGGGGTGGACATTGCCAGCATCAAGGGCACCGGCTGCCCGCCGCTGAAAATTGCGGCAAACGGCATAGCAGGCGGGCGCACCACCCTGCCGGCGGGCAAAAGCAGCCAGTACCTCTCCTCCCTGCTGCTGGTCGCCCCCTACGCCAGGGACCAGGCCATCCTGACCGTGGAGGGAGAGGTCCCCTCCAGGCCCTACGTCACCATGACCCTGGCCGTGATGCGCTCCTTCGGCATCAATGTAACGGCCAATGACAGCCTCAATCACTTCGAGATCAGCCAGGGCTGCTACCAGCCCCGGACCTACCAGGTGGAGGGGGACGCCTCCAGCGCCTCCTATTTTTTCGCCGCCGCCGCCATCACCGGCGGCACGGTCACGGTCAGCAATGTGCCCGAGGTTTCCCTGCAGGGCGACACGGCCCTGGTAAAAATGCTGGAGAAGATGGGCTGCACGGTGGCCTACGGCAAGGGCATCACGGTCACCGGCCCCAAAGAGCTGCGCGGCATCGAGGTGGACATGGGAGACTGCCCGGATGTGGCCCCCACCCTGGCGGTGGTGGCGTCCCGGGCCAGGGGACGCACGGTGATTAAAAACATCGCCCACCTGCGCATCAAGGAGTGCGACCGTATCAACGCCATGGCCACCGAACTGAGTAAACTCGGAGCAAAAGTGATGGAAAAAGAGGACGCGCTGATCATCGAAGGCCTGCATGCCGAGGCGCCCATGCACGGCGCCGACATCGAGACCTATCATGATCACCGCATCGCCATGTGTTTCGGCGTGGCAGGTCTGGTGGTGCCGGGAATCAGGATCACCAACGAGCAGTGCGTGGCCAAATCCTTTCCCGATTTCTGGGAACGTTTCAAGTTGCTGTATTGAAACCGGCTCGCTCCTATCTGCTCAACCTGCTGAAATCAGATAATATTTTTTAGCTATCTGAAGCTTGTTCCCAGAGCATTCTGGAATACAGAAGTCAGGAGCCAGAATAAAACGTCATAAAATCGTAATTATTCTGAATTCCATCTCCTGACTCCTTGAATTCCAATGGCGGAGATCGGGTGGCAGCTCTGTCACAAACATTGCTGTTTCGGCAAGATGGACCAAGAGTTGAGATTTCAAATCGTCCGCACCTGCACGGTTTCGATGAACCTGCCGCCCACCAGGATATCGGACAGCACGATGACCCGGTCGCCGGCCTTGAGCATCCCGCCGCGCTGCAGCTGTTCCACGGCGCGCTGGATGGAGACCTCCGGGTCCTTGGAAAAATCGATTCTGAAGGCCTGAATCCCCCAATACAGTCCCAGCCGGCGCCGCACATGGGTGGTATTGGTGAAGGCCAGGATCGGGGCCACCGGCCGGCATTTGGACAGCAAAACCGCCATCAGTCCCCGCCGGGTAAAAACCAGAATCCCCACGGCCTGCAGATTGTTGCTCAGGATGGCGGCGCTTCTGGCAATCTCCTCCTTGGGATTATTGGTGGCCTTCACCCGCACCCTGGTGTCCAGCCCCATCTGCTTTTCAATGCGCCGCGCCACCGCGTCCATCACCTCCACCGCCTTGCACGGGTGCTTGCCGGTCGCCGTTTCGCCGGACAGCATCACCGCGTCGGTCCCCTGCAGCACGGCATGGGAGATGTCCGTCACCTCGGCCCTGGTCGGGGTGGGATTGACAATCATGGATTCCAGCATATGGGTGGCCACTATCACCGGCTTGCCGGCCGCCCGGCACTTAACGATGATCTCATCCTGCAGCAGCGGCACCTCTTCATAGGGCAGCTCGGCCCCCAGATCCCCCCGGGCGATCATGATGCCGTCCGTCACCTTGATGATCTCATCGAGATGGGGAATGGCCTCCGCGCTTTCGATCTTGGCCAGGATATCGATGGGTGCCTTTTTCTCCTGCAGATGGCGCTGCAGCTCCTCAATGGCCGAGGCGCTGCGCACAAAGGAAAGGGCAATGAAATCCACCTGGTTTTCGATGCCGAAATTAATATCCTGCCAGTCCTTGTCGGTAATGGACGGCAGATCGGCACTCTTGCCCCGGATATTGATATGGCGTCTTGAGGTCAGCACCCCGTTGTCCAGGCAGAGGCAGCGGACATCGGTGGCGGTGACCTCCTTGACCAGCAGGCTGATCATGCCGCCGTCAATCAGCACCGTATCGCCGAATTCCACCTCATTGACAAACCCGTCATAACTCACCTCGACGCAGTTGGCCTCAAGCTCCGCCTGGCGCCTGATGGTAAGCGTCAGGGCCGCCCCTTTTTTCAGCACCAGGTCCCGTTTCACATCCCCGGTGCGCACCTCCGGCCCCTTGGTGTCCAGCAGAATGGCAATGGTGGCGCCGCACTTGCGGTTGAGCCGCTTGATGCTGTGAATCACCTGCTGGTGCCAGGCAAGCGAGCCGTGGGACATGTTGAGGCGCGCCACGTTCATGCCCTTTTCCGCCAGCCGCTTCAGCTTATCAAACGAGGCCGTAGTGGGGCCGATGGTACAGATGATTTTTGTTTTACGCACGCCTGCCGTCCTGTATGCCCGAAAAAAAGCCGCTATCCGGCCAGAATGAAATCCGTGATATAGAGATTTTCCTTTATTTCCCGGCCCACCGTGGAGGTCGGCGTCTCGCCGTAATCGTGGCCGGGCCGGATGATGGTCTCCTCCGGCAGCACAATGACCTTTTCCCGCAGGGAATGAATCAGCGTGTCCAGGGAGCCGCCGGTGAGATCGGTACGGCCCACGTCGCCGACAAACAGGGTATCGCCGGTAAAGAGATTGCCCGCGGCCAGGAAACAGACGGAACCGGGAGTATGGCCAGGGGTGTGAATCACCTTGATCTGCAGCCTGCCCACTGTGAGCACCTGGCCGTCTGTCAGTCTGATATCGGCCGGGGCCGGCGCCGGCAGGCCGAGTTCCTTCTCTGATTTTTCCCGGACCTCCGCGGCGGCAAAGAAGATGTCATCCGCCTCATGCATGCATACCGGCACGGGAAAAACCTTTTGCAGCTGCTGATTGGCCAGCACGTGGTCGGCATGGCCGTGGGTATTTAAAATATACACAGGCTCCACCCCTTCATCCCGCACCATCTTGATGAGCCTCTCCGCTTCCCCGCCGGGGTCGATGAGCACCGCCTTTCTGGTTTGCGCGCAGGCCAGCAGATAGGTGTTCACCCTGTATGGTCCGATGGCTGTCTGTCTGATGATCACCTCTGCTTGCATGGCTTGCTCCTTTCAGTTTCTACTTTTCATCCAGCGCCTTTCTCACCAGCCGGGCCAGTTCGTGCTGGTCAAAGGGTTTCATGGCCAACAGCCGGATGCCCATCTCCTGGATCTTTTCCGCATTGACCACCGCGCTGTAGCCGGTGCAGAGAATGACGGGCATGTCCGGCCGGATGGCCAGAACCTTAGCGGCAAGCACCGTACCCGGCATGGCGGGCATGGTCTGGTCGGTCAGCAGCAGATCAAAACTATACGGACTGGAGCGCAATATCTCCCAGGCCTCCAGGCTGCTGGTCATTGCCGTCACCTGATAGCCCAGGCCCTCCAGCACGGATTTCTCATATCTGGCAATAGCCGCTTCGTCATCTACCGCAAGGATTCGCTCATGGCCTGCGGGAATATCGTCCTGCGTCTGGCAAGCGGTCCGGCACACCTTTTCCGTGGCCACCGGAAAGTAAACATGGAAGGACGAGCCCTTGCCCACCTCGCTTTCCACCTTGATCATGCCGCCGCAGTCATGGACAATGCCATGGACCACGGCCAGGCCGAGCCCGGTCCCCCGGCCGAACTCCTTGGTGGTGAAATAGGGCTCGAAAATCCTGGCCATGGTTGTTTCATCCATGCCCTGGCCGGTATCGCTGACCGTGAGTTCGACAAAAGGTCCGGGTTTGACCTGCAGCTCTCCCTCCACCTCGGCTGCGCCCAGCTCTCTGCGCTTCAGACTTATCACCAGTGTCCCCTGCTCTTTATCCATGGCCTGCCGGGCGTTGGTGCACAGATTGATCATCACCTGCTGCAGCTGGGAAGGATCGGCCAGGATGGTGCCGCAATCCTTGTCAATGTCCTGTTGGATCCCGATGGTCGCCGGAATGGAAGCCCGCAGCAGTTTGAGGGATTCATTGATGATGAGGTGCGGCGCCAGCGGCACGATTTTATAGTCGCCTTTGCGGCTGAAGGTGAGAATATGCTTGACCAGATCCCTGGCCCGCAACGCTCCCCTGATCACCTGTTCGATATCCTCGGCCGGGGAGGCGCTGTTTGTTTTAATGCCCTCCCGCACCAGCTCGGCGTAGCCAAGGACTGCTGTCAGTATGTTATTGAAATCATGGGCAATACCACCAGCCAGGGTGCCGATGGCCTCCATCTTCTGGGCCTGCCGGAGCTGGGATTCAAGCCTGGCCCTCTCCTCCAGGTCTTTGCGGGCATTGGTCAGGTCATGCAGGCTCATCAGCATGCTCAGAGGCCGGCCCTCCTGATCGCGGATCACCTTCGCCGTGATCTCAAGCGGCAGGCCGGCAGGATTATCCGGATGGTCAGCCTCCATGGTGATAAGCGCGTCACGCATCTCCTTCTGGGCCACACAGACCGGGCAGGGGGCGGATTCCCCCCGGGGGTGGAGAATTTCGCTGATATGCCGGCCCACGGCTGTGTGCGGCGTGCTGCCGGTCATATGGTAAAAGGTAGTGTTGGCGCGCAACAGACGGCGTTTGAGGTCAAGCAGGCAGATGGCGTCATCCAGGGCATCCATGGCGGCCACCCACTCCATGGCGGATTGTTCCATGGCCCGCTCCGCCTGCCGGCGCTCGGAGATGTTGCGGGCGACGCCGAGAATAACCGGGCGGTCGTCAAGCAGCAGCTTGCCGATATGAATCTCCACCGGGAAAAGCGAGCCGTCCTTGCGCCGATGCGTGCTTTCCCGCAGGACGGTGTGGTTGAAGGACAGCTGGCCCCACTGGTTTTTGCTGTCAGCGGCAAAGGAAAATTCCGGATCAACATCCGCCACGCTCAGCTGCAGCAGTTCGTCGCGGGAATAGCCCAGGGACCTGCAGGCCTCTTTGTTGACATCAATCAAATGGCTGTCCAGATCACAGACAAAGATGGCGTCGGTGGCCCGGTTGAGCAGGGTGCGGAATTTTTTTTCACTCAGGCGCAGTGTTTCGGCGATGCGCGCCTGCTCCTGCATGGAGCGATTAATCAGCCAGTAAAGCAGCATGGAGGTGATGGCAATAAAGGTCCAGCCTTTATAGATGGCGATGCGGGTGAGAAGTTGGTGGTCCGCAACAAAGGCAAAGAGAATTCTGTCGGAAAAAAGTATCCACAGGGCCCCGAAAAAAACATAGATCAGCGTGATCCGGAGCTGAACCGATATGTTCGGCTTATCTTGCTTATTCTCTTTCTGTTCCATAGCCGTTCACCGGACCATGCCGCCTCTCAGGAAACGCATCAGTTCCTCAATCGGATTGTTACCTGATTCACCATATCACACTGCAAGGCGGAGAGAGAAGAAAATCAGCGGAAAATGCACAGCGAGCCCGGCGGGCGGCGCTCACTCCTCCTGGGCTGGACAGCGCAGCGACAGATCCTGCAGGGACTTCAGATACTCCTCCGAGCGGTCCAGATAAAAGGACAGGGCCCGGGAGAACTTTTTCCCCAGCACCCCGTCGACGAACAGCTGGCTGATCTGCCGCTGCTCTTCGAGAATGAGCTGGGAGGCGATCAGGATCCGCCGTTCCTCGGAGGACATGGTCTTCATGATGGATGCCAGTGTACTGGCGGCCCTGGGCTGATACATCCAGATATAGAGCAGATCCAGGGCGTTGATGATGACGATCTTGCCCAGATCCGGATTCTTTTCCGCCACGGCCCGGATGAATTCCCTGGGCGACTCGAGCATCTCCAGCACGTCCGCCTCGGGAAACAGGGTTTCGAGCGCGGCATAGGTTTCAAACACCTGGGTGATCTTGGCCGCATAATCCATGGCCCGGAAGCGGATATTGTTGAACCGGTCGGCCAACCCCTCGATGAAGCCGGCCACGCCGTCCGAGGCCAGCTTGGAAATCACCGCAGCCCATTTCTGCAGGATGTCGCTGACCAGGGCCACGCCGGTGCCGCCGAGCAGCCAGCCGATCACCCCGTTGAACAGGACGGCCAGCGGAATGGAAAGGATGCTGCGGAAAAAATTCCCGTACACCGCGGCCTTGGGCAGACCCCGGAAAATATTATGGCCCGAGATGTAGACCCCGTTGGCCAGGGCCATGAACGAATAGAGGGCCACCGGATTGGTGCCGACGGTGATGCCGAACATCCGGTCGAGAATCACGGTCTTGACCAGCAGATCGAGCAGCGGCACGGAGAAACCGGTGAACAGCAGCGAATAGGAGAGTCTGTCCCAGCTCACATACTCCTTCCATTTCAGCAGGGGCGAGCGGGTGATACCGCCGGCGCCGAGCACCGACTGGATGATGTTGCGCAGCCCGGTGATGCCGAACCAGATGAAGGCACCGCCATAGGCGAGCAACCACCAGTCCTTGGTCAGGGCGAAGGTGGCGAAGGCCGGGATGAAGCCGATGAGGATCTTGAGCCCGTTTTTCAGGTAGTGGTTCAGGTAACCCAGGGGAATGCGCCGCTGCTCAGCCGCATCATCCCGGACCGACAGGGACAGTTTGTTATCCTGCCCCGTCTGCATCCACCCCAGGGTGGCCACATTGCCGTTGGGCACCATGTGGGTGGAATAGGCCTGGACCACCCAGTCCTTCTGCCGCTCATAGCCGAAGTTCAGTCCGGAAAAAACCGGCACCAGGGCGCAGGACGGGGTGGCAATGCTGGCCCGCTGCTCCCAGGGGACACTCTGGTCCCAGAGCCCGTGGTGATGCCTCCTGGGTATGAGCGTCACCTGCAGATGGGCGGTAATGCGCACCGGAATATTCCAGCGGCCGGGCTGCTGTCTGCGCTCCAGGTCGCGCCGCGCCCGGCGGGGCAGGGTCTCCTTCATCACCAGCCCCATGCCGTAGCGGTGCCGGGAGCTGCCGGTGGAGTCGCTGCCGATGCGGGACTTGAGCAGGGAATTCTTGTAGAAGTCCTGCAAAGCCGGCATGTTGTGCAGGATAACCGTCAGTTTTTTCCTTCTCTGCTCCAGATCGCTGACCGGCGGCACCGCCTCGTTCACATCGCGGATAATCTTCTGGATAACCCGTTTGAGGTTGATGACATTGCCCTGGTTGATGGCCAGCTGCAGGTTGTTGATCTCGGCGTAATTGACCGCCTTGCCGGTGGTATAATCCTTGAGGTTGAATATCTCCAGGTGGGTGATCTTGCCCCGGCAGTCATAGATAAGCTCCAGGGCATCGGCCGGACTGAGCTGGCTCAGATTCAGGGTGATGCGGGAGCCGGAGTGGAGACTTTCCAGCCGGGCGAGAAGCTCCTCCGGCGAGAGGCGCAGCATGCCCGGCACCTCGGCATCATCATGGGGCGCAAAGGGATTATAGATGCCGGGATTCTTTTCCGGCTGCAGAAAACTCTCGATGATGGCATCCGGATCCAGGGTGTTCATGATCTCCACCGCATGGGTGATGCGCAGCCGCTCTTCCGGTTCCGCCCCGGCCCAGCTTTGCCGGAACCCTGCCACCTGTTCCCGCATGGCCGGCAGCATATGATTGTAAATATACTTGGCCAGATGCAGCAGCGAGGGCTGGCCGGAACCGACAAAGGTGAAAAAGTCCTCCCGGTTGAAGGGGGGGAGATTGATGCCGTAGGCCTCGTTGATCACCGGCCGGTGTCTGACGTTGAACTCCCTGAACACGTCAAGCACATAGCGCTGCTGGTACTCCGACGCCTTGCGGCCCTCGTCCATGAAGTCCCTGGCCGGGCCATCCTTGATGAACTTGAGAAAATCCTGCTTGTCGGCAAAACCGCGGGGCGTCCAGATGAGTTTGACGTAGCGGCCGCGGAACCTGGCGGAAAACTCTATGCCGATCCTGACGGCGATGCCCATCACCTCGGCCGATTCCAGCAGTTCCGCCGCCACCTCCACGTTGATGAAGTTGTAGTAGATCACCGTCAGGCGGCGGATGCCCTTGATCCAGGCATCCATGATCAGATGGGTCGGCGACTTGCGGCCCTTGGTGTTGGCGTCATGCACATGGTCGTCAAAGGCGATCTGGTTCCATTCCTCCGGCATCTCGATCAGATGGTACTTCTTCAGCTGGCTGCGGATGAAACGGGGCTTGCCGAAGGTGGCGGTGCGGAAATCCCGGGCAAGCCTCAGCTGCCGCAGATAATCCCCCTGGGAGCGCACCAGCTCCTTCATGATCTCCAGCAGCACCCGGGCCGTATTGCGGCGCAGCATGCTCTGGGAACTGCACAGCACCTCATCGCGCAGGCAGCGGAGGGCGTTCTGCCGGTCGGCCGCCTTGCCCGCCTCCAGGGAACCGAGCAGATGAATGACCGCATAGGCGATGCGCAGGCCCATGGAGGCGGTCATTTCCTTGATGCCATGGGGGTGGAGATAGGGAATCAGCAGATTTTTGACGTGTTTGCGGGCTTCATCCCGGTTGAGAACGTCATTGACGATATTCAGCAGGACATAGTCATTCTCGTCAAAAAAATACCTGGATACTCTTTTATCTTTAATCATCTCGCGGTTGCGTTCGGGTGAAAAAACGACGAAATTTATCTTCTCGTCAGGCAGTTACAACAACTGGGCAAATCAATCCGCCCCTTTATATTTGATAGCCCATCCGGCCTGATCGGGCAATATTTAAATGGCCCCGGCAGAATACCGCCGGAAAATTTCAACCGCAAGGCGGGGGGGCAAGGGGATAATGGGGGACTTGGTCCAGCAAAAAAAATCAGGGGCTGGTCAACGGGGAAAGGGGGGGGAATTTTGCCGGGGAATGGCCTTCACCGGGAAGCGGCCACCTGCTCGACATCCGCAACCAGTTCATCAACCGTATCGTACCAGACGCTTGCCCCCTGGGAAAAGTGCATGAAGATATTGTTCATGGCATTCGGGATATAGGGGAAGAGCTTCTTGAGATTGACCACCCGGTTTCTGGAGAGCAGGGAAAGATCATCCGGGACAAT
>JALNXE010000103.1 GCA_023230525.1 Desulfobulbaceae bacterium | reverse complement strand
TTCCATCAGCTCCTTGATGTCCACCGGTTTCTCCATGAAATCCTCGGCCCCGAGCTTTATCGCCTCGGTGCTGGTCTTGACCGAGCCCTTGCCGGAGAGCATGATGATCTCGGCATCCGGCTGTTTGGCCTTGATCCGCTTCAGGGTCTCCAGACCGTCGATGCCCGGCATGGCCAGATCGAGAACGATCAGATCAAAGCTCTGACTCTCCACCGTGGCCACCGCATCCTCCCCCCTGGTGACGGTATTGACCTTCAGTCCCCTTGTCTCCAGGCGCTCGGCCAGGGTGGCCAGGAAATCCGCCTCATCGTCAACCAGCAGCACCTTGGCCTTTAATTTTTCCACCATATCGTTATCCTCTTGTTAGTTGATATTGCCGGAGGACGCCCCGCACCGGCAGCGCCCCTATTGCTAATCCTATTTAACCTCGGGCGCGGGCCCGGGCGCCGGCTGCTCTACCGCGGCCGGGGCTTTGCCGTCCAGAACGCACATCGCCACCTTCTTGGCCTTGCAGTTCTCCACCGGGCAGTTGATGGCCGGCTCCTTGTGCTCCCGGTTATCCGCCGGATGCCAGCCCCAGAGAACAAAGAGCGTGAAGAAACCGAGAACATAGGCCATGGTCACATGCCAGCCCTTGCGCAGCCAGAGCATGACATTGCGGCCTTCCGGGAATTTATTGGTGATGGCGACCCCGGCCGAGGAACCGAACCAGATCATCGAGCCGCCGAAGCCGACCGTGTAGGCGAGCATGCCCCAGTCATAGTGGCCCTGATCGAGACAGAGCTTGGTCAGGGGGATGTTGTCAAAGACGGCGGAGACAAAGCCCAGGATAAAGGCGGTCATCCACGAGGCGTCCGGCAGGGTCTCAACCGGCATCAGCGAGGCGCACATCACCAGGCTGAGCAGGAAGATGGTGCCCAGGATCGAGGCAGGTATCTCTTGCCAGGGGACCGGCCGCAGCATGGCGCCGATGAGGATGGCGATCCAGACGCCCAGGGCCGGCATGTCCAGGGTGTAGTTGGTGATAATCGCCCCGGCGAGAATCATGGCCACGATGACGATCTTCATCCAGTCGACGACCACCTTGCTGGTGTCGGCCAGCACCACCGGCTGGAGCTTGTACTGCTGATGGCCGGCAAAAAAGGCGACGAATAAAATCGCCACGCCGGAGGCGATAAAGGCGTGCAGCACCACGATCGGGCTGACGCCGTCGATCCACATCATGGTGGTGGTGGTGTCGCCGACCACCGAACCGGCGCCGCCGGCATTACTGGCCGCCACGATACCGGCGATATAGCCGATGTGCACCCTGCCCTTGAAGACCACCAGGGCCACGGTGCCGCCGATCAGGGCCGCGGCGATATTGTCGAGAAAGGAGGAGAGGATGGCAACGAACACCAGCAGCACCGCCGGTCCCATCCAGCCGGTGGGCAGGTACTTCGGCAGGAGTTCGGGAATGCCGGACTCCTCGAAAATCTTGGCCAGGATGCCGAAGCCGAGCAGCAGGCCGAGCAGGTTGAGGATGATGGGCCATTCTCCCTGGCGCATAGTCTTGTCCATGAGCTGATCCAGCATCGGGGTCTGGCCGATGAGATGCTCGGCCAGATTGAAGCCGCTGTCAAAAAACAGCTTAAACAGGGTGATGACAATCAGGCCGGTGACCGCCACATAAAAGGTCTTGTCGTGGAACAGGGCCACCCCCAGCAGCACCAGGGCAAAGAGAATGAATTCCACCCTGATGCCCAGCAGGGTCGGCACATTGGGGTCCACGGGCCCGCCATGCCCGGAGGCAAAGGCCAGGACCGGCATAAGTACCAGCAGGAAGGCCGTCACCCCCCCCGCCAAACTGCTTGTTAAAAGCCTCAGTAAATGTCTCATACTCCTCCTTTTCAGTGTCCCTTAATCATTCTCTATAAATGCTCCGCTTGATCCGGCATGTCGAAGCATCTCATTGTGAAATACGCTGAAACTCGTCATTTTTTTAAACTATACCCCATACGAAGCAAACCCCATGCCATTTTGCAAATTTGCTTTATTTCGCTCATAACATACTGCAGTTAAAGACAATTTTTTTTGAGATTCCAGGCGCCGGCAAGGCCAGCCCGCTATTATCTGCAACGTTTCGTTTCGTTTAGTTTCTTAAGGTTCCATTCCGTTCTCTGGCTGGCCGTCAACCCCAGGCAGGAGGCGCGCGGGGGATTCCCTCTCACGAAAAATACGAGATCTTTTCAATAGTTGCAGAGAGAAACTCCCGCAGCCAGCCACAGCCGGGAGATTACCGCCGGTTTATTTCGGCCTCCTGACCGCCAAAAATAGCAGATTTTTCCCCTGGGAACGAAACACTCTGAAACGCAAGGGTGATTGGCGGCGGACCGCTTTCTGGCGAATTGCTCTGGCTGTCCCTTGGGAAAAAGCAAATTTTCAGTTGATTTATTATCAGGGGCGATGCAAGCTGGGATCATCATGCCGGAAGTCAGAAAGGTGAAGCGTAACAAGTGTGTTGCGCGGGAAGGGGGTATTGGCAAAATGAAAAAAACCAATGCACGGCGGCCGTGCGCCATGGGAAAAGCGGTGTGCGCAACCGCGGGGCTTGCCGGGACGCTGCTGCGGCTGTCCGCCGGGATGGTGGCGATTGCCTGTCTGGGGTATCTGGCTGCAGGCCGGGCATGGCGGCTGGGCAAAAAGAAAAAAGACGCCCCTGCTTCGGCATCGCCGGGGCAACGGCAGGCATGATAAACAGAAAATCATCGTCGGGTTACGCTGCGCCAACCCGGCATAACCTCTCTTGGAGCTTCATCGGCAATAATATCAGAGGGAATACCTCTATATTTTTATTGTAGTTTTAATGCGAAGCCCTGGGTTGAGACCAGCTTTTACGGCTTGGCCAGCGAGGGGAGGAAAAGACCGATCCCTGCCTTGCCGTCCCCGGTCGGCGGCAATTCGGCAACTTTGCCCTGCGTGGTGTCGAGGGCCTGCCGGATCATCGCCGCGGTGCCCTCATCAAGCAGCCTGGCAAAGTCTTCCTTTTCTCCGCTTAACCAGAAGCCTATCTGTACCCCGCCGGGCTGTTCGCCGGTGACGATCT
The DNA here is from genome assembly GCA_023230525.1 of Desulfobulbaceae bacterium. GTDB lineage: Bacteria > Desulfobacterota > Desulfobulbia > Desulfobulbales > SURF-16 > SURF-16. The sequence goes on along the minus strand of JALNXE010000103.1, from coordinate 12,587 downwards.
CAAGCAGGGTGCGGTTTTTCAGCCTCTGCAGGGCCATGGAGTAGAGTCTGAAAATCACATACTGCGCCAGCGAGGGATTGTTGTGGATGGCCGGCAGGCCTTCCCGCAGTTCGATTTTCAGCTCAATTTCCCTGAGACGGGCGAATCTGCGCAGAAAGGTCAGCTCTTCGCTCAGCAGGTCATTGATCTGGAAGGTTGAGCACGGTGTATCCAGGCGATGGGCAAAGCCATTGAGACTATTGGCCATGTCCGTGGCCTGGCCGATTCTGCCCTGGATGGAGGTGACAATCTTCTGCAGTTTGAGGGCCAGCGCCTCGTCCGTGATCCTGCCCATGTCGATCAGATCGCTGATCAAGCCGTTTGATTCCTTGATGATGGCGAGATGATTCTTCAGGTCGTGGGTGAATCCGGCCAGCATCCGCCCAAAAAATTCAAGCTGCAGGCTGCGAAGTTCGTTTTCCCTGTCTTCTTTCATGGCTGTTTCCCGGCGGTTATTCTTTGTTCATAGGCCTGATTGATTTTTTCAAGGAGAAGGTCAAGATCAATCGGTTTCATGATGTAGTCGAAAGCGCCGCGCTCCATGCCCTCAATGCCGCTGGAGGTGGAGCCGTGGCCGGTCAGCATGATCACCTCGATGGACGGATCATGCGCCTTGATGCCGTGCAGCACTTCCAGACCGCTCAGGTCGGGCATTTTCAGGTCCAGAATGACCACATCCGGCGGCCGGACAAGAATAGTTGACAGGGCATCCTTGCCGTTATTGACCGTTTCCGCCGTTATGTCTCTGAGTTCAAGGCGTTCGGCCAGGGTTGAGGCGAATTCCACCTCATCGTCCACGATTAATACTTTTATTTCACTCATTGTTAGCTCTCTTTTGCTGATTTGTCGGGTTTAACCGGCAAACGGATTTCAAAGGTGGCCCCCTTGCCGACTTCGGAGTTTACCGTGATGTCCCCGCCGAGTTTTTTAACCAGCCCATAAGTTATTGAAAGTCCCAGGCCTGTACCTTTGCCAGGCGCCTTAGTTGTAAAAAAAGGATCAAAAATGTGTTTCAGGATGTTCGGGGGAATGCCCGGACCGCTGTCCTTGATCCGCACCGTGACATCGCTCTCCTGCAGTTTGGTGGTAATCTCTATCAGCCCGTCCTTGCCGATGGCGTCGATGGCGTTATTGATAATATTTAAAAAAATCTGCTGCAGCTGGCCCCGGTCGCAGTAAATGGTCGGGAGATCCTCCTGGAAGTGCAGCTCCACGTGGATACGGTTATACATAGCCTCTTTTTCCAGAAAATTCAAAACCTCCTGGATCAGTTCGTTCAGTTTAATCTCTTCGAGGATAACGTCCATGCGCCGGGCAAAACCCAGCAGCCGGTGGGTAATGGCCTTGCAGCGGCCTACCCCGTTCTGGATGCCCGCGATGGATGTGTAGAATTTGTCCTTGTATTTGAAGTCTTCCGTAAGCCCCAACAGATCCTGCATCAGGCCGCTTTTCTGGTCGATGATGGCCAGGGGATTGTTGATTTCATGGGCCACGCCGGCCGCCAGCCGGCCAATGGACGCCAGCTTGTTGGAGTGCTCCGCCTCGGTGAGCAGTGATTGTCTTTTTTCGTCGGTTTCGCGGATGCGGTTGGTGAGCATTGTCGACAGCGAGTAGGAAATCACCAGACAGGCGGCCGAGCAGCCCAGGAAGATCAACAGCAGTCTCTGGCGGAAGGAAGACCAGGCGGCCTGGTGGATGTATTTTTCCTTGACGAGCACCAGCATCCACGGCGTATTTTCCAGCGGGGCGCTGACCTGCAGCACATCGCCCATTCCCCCCTCCAGCTTAAAGATTTCGTGGATAGGCGAGGAGGTTTCACATATCGGACAGTACTCCATGGCGTTGCCGAAAAAGTGGGAGGAGGTCTGCAGTTTGCCGGTTCTGCTGACGATGAAGATATCATCTGACGCCTTGGTGTTGATGGTTGAGATGAAATTCTGCAGGGTGTCGGCATTGATGGTGGCCCGCAGCACCCAGTAATCCTCCGAGTCCGGCCGCTTTTTGCTGACGGCTAGGACAAAGTGGGGAATGTTGCGGTAGCCGAGAAAGACATTGCTGACGTAAAAACCATGGGACTGCACCTGGTCAAACCATTCCTGCACCCGGTAATTATAACCCCGCAGCTTGTAAGGGCCGGAATAGGTCAGCTGGATCCCCCGGGAGTCGATCACCCCGAGGTCGACAAAACCGTTGTATTTCAGTTTGAGCCGGATCAGCATGGTATCCAGGGTGTCCTGATCCAGTATCTCATCACAGCGGTCTTCCCGGACCACGAATTCTATGCTGGAATGCAGTTCATTGATCAGGGCCTGCATGGTTTTCTGGGCTCCTTCCAGGTTCCACAGCAGCTGCTCCTTTTCCGTGGTCTGGAGAAGATCCCGGTATTGGAAATAGCCTATTGCCGCGGTAATGGTTGCCGGCAGCATGGAGATGGTGAGCATGGTTGTCAGGAGGCTGAGGCGAAATTTCTTGTACCGTTTATTCATGCCCGAGGCATCATCAACGCCGTATTCATCTTCCGGTAAAAACCTGGCCAGCCAGCGGTTGAAGACATTCATGGAGACGACTCACCGCCGACAGCGCCGGGCAGTATGGCTCCCGAGACCAGGCGGTTTTGCAGAACCAGCTGCAGGGCCTCGGCATGGGGTCCGATAACCGAGTCGAAAATCTTCTTTTTGGTCCAGGACAGGTATTTGTAATGCCGTTCTTCAATACCGCCGCAGACGACGATGGCAATATCCTCCTTGGTGATAAAACTGCAGAGTTCATCTGCCGAAGGTCGTGAGATGAGAATGGTTCTCGGTTTTTCGGTCAGTTTCTGCCCATCGGTTGACGCGATCAGAACCTCTGATACCATGTCAAATCTCGGGGCCACGAAATTCCCCTGGATGGTAATCAGTATTTTGTTAATTTTTTCCACGGATGTCCTGTATGTTGTTTGCTGGAATTAAGTAAACCCGTGCATTTTCAGTTTGCGCCACAGGGTTGTCCGTCCCCAGCCGAGTATCTCCGCGGCCTGGGAACGGTTGCCTCTTGTCTTGGTCAAGGTCTGCAGAATCATCTCTTTTTCTATATCATTCCAGTTGCCTGGTCTGGCTTTGCTTGTCTCCGGGCGGGAAATTTCCTCCTGTTGCCCGATGTCGTAAGCCTTGGGCTGCGGCAGGGTGTTGCCGGTCTGGCTGGTGAAGATATATTGGGGCAGATGCTCCGATCTGATCCTTTTTCCCTGGCAGATGTTGGCTGCATACTCGATGATATTGCGGAGTTCGCGTACGTTGCCGGGATAGGCATAGGACAACAGCTTGTTGTGGGCATTGGTGGTGAACCCCTTGATGGTTTTGTTCAACTTTGAATCGAATTCCCTGAGGAAATGGTCCAGCAGCAGGCGGATATCACCCTCCCGTTCCCGCAGGGGGGGGAGATGGATACGCAGTACATTGAGCCGGTAAAAAAGGTCTTCACGGAATCTGCCGTGCTGAATCTGTTCCCGGAGGTTGCGGTGGGTGGCGGCAATAACGCGCACATCCACTTTAACCTTCTGGGTGCCGCCCACCGGATAGAATTCCTTGTCGTCAAGCACGGAAAGGATTTTCACCTGCAGGGGCATGGGCAGATCGCCGATCTCCGTCAGAAATATCGTGCCGTCATGGGCCAGCCGGAACATGCCCGGTTTGTCTTTGACCGCGCCGGTAAAGGCGCCCCGGACATAACCGAACAGCTCCGATTCGAGCAGTGATTCGGGCAGGGCGCCGCAGTTAATCTTGATAAAGGGATGCCGGGCCCTTTTGGACGCCTTGTGAATGGCCTCGGCGATGATATCCTTGCCGGTGCCGGTTTCGCCGGTGATCAGCACCGAGGCGTCGGTATGAGCCAGCACCGGCATGAGCCCGAACACCTCCTGCATCTTGGGGCTGTGGCCCAGGATGACCTCGGTGCCGTCATAGATGCGTTGACTCTTGTTTTGCAGGATGGAGATGTCTTCCAGTACCACCAGCAGTCCGACAATATCGTCGCTCTCGGATCTGAGCGGGGAGATGGTGAACTGGATCGGAATTTTTTTGTGATTCCGGTTGATAATATTCCCCTCAATGGAGATTGGTTCTCCTGTTTCCAGGGCCTTGCGGAAATGTTGGTTTTTGGGCCCCAGGTTACAGCGGAGAATAAAGCTGCCGTATACCCCCCTGGCCTGGGCGCTGGTATAGCCGGTAAGGGCTTCCAGGTAACAGTTCATCTCCGCGACGCGAAGCCCTGTGTCCAGAAGCACAATGGCATGGGGGAAACCATTCAACAGTTCTGAAACGGCTATTTGCTGGAGGGATGATAATTTCATTGATTACACGAGTCTCTTTTCAAGATACTCAATTCCTGACTTGCTGCATATTGCTGAATTTGTGAAGTTTCACTGGGGACAGCGTCCGCACTTCATGATTTTTACCGGGAAAAAGGCTGCAAAAATACTGCGCCGAAATTCTCCTTTTGAAAAATCAGCCTCTGGTTTCACGCCATCCGCCATGCCTGACCTCGCTTAAGAGGGTGGGTCGGTTACCAGCTTTTACTTCTGATGATTTTCTCTACCTCTTCCTGGGATTTCTTTTCCAGGATCAGCATATGCTTGTGTTTGGCCTCGCTGATCTTTTCCAGCAGAACCTTCATGTCCACGGGTTTTTCCAGGAAGTCTTCGGCCCCGAGTTTCATCGCCTCGATGCTGCTTTTTATTGTCCCGTGGCCGGTCAGCATGAGGATCTCCAGATCGGGACGTTTCTCCTTGATGCGCCGCAACGTTTCCAGCCCGTCAATGCCCGGCATGGCAAGGTCCAGGATGATCGCATCAAAATTCTGGTCTTCCACCCGTTTTACCGCGTCCTCGCCGCTCAACACGGCATTCACCTTGAGGCCCCGGGTTTCAAGCCGCTCGGAAAGCATGTTGCAGAACTCCTCTTCGTCATCAACCAACAGCACCTTGGCCTGTAGTTTTTCCTCCATATTTCACTCTCCTGTGGGGTGTTGCAATTCATCTTTTGTTTTCAGCCATATCTTCCATTGCGGCCGCTTGCGCCTCCGGGGGAAGCCACCGTGCCCGCTTCCGCTATCGTTTTATATGCCTGGTATATGGTGGCGGACAACTTCTCGATGTCGGTCGGTTTCTGCAGATAGGCAAAGGCGCCGAGTTCCATGCAGATTTGCCGGTCCTCTTCCGTGCCGTGTCCGGTGAGAATGATGACCTTGATGTTGGGATGGGTCTTCCTGGTCTGCCGCAAAACCTCGATGCCGTCAATGCCCGGCATCTTCAGATCGAGAACCATGACATCCGGCCGGTCATCATTGATAAGGTCCAGAGCCTGCTGCCCGTCATAGACTGCATGGGAACCCACATCGCGGCTGATCAGCCGTTCCGATAAGGTCTGGGCAAATTCTTTTTCATCGTCCACCAGCAAGACCTTGGAGGGCAGTTCAAACTGCTGTTTGCGGTAAATGGAAGTTTTGTAGTCCGGACCCTTTACCACTTCAACAGATTTTACCCCGCCCACCGCGGAGGCAATCTCGGCAAGTTCACTTTCCAGTTTGCCGAAATTGAGCACACTCTTGTTGACGGTGAGACGGATTCTGCTGTTGTCCGCCGCCACTTCAATATTGTGGCCTTTGTTGAGCAGGGCCAGTTCCACCTGGGCGCCGAGAGCCATGTCCTTGATGGCCTGCACCGACGCGTCGGTTTTCTGCACCGCGTTTTTGTGCAGATTTTCCAGGATGACCTGCAGAATGTCTTTGGTGGTGTGCGGGTCGGCCGGAATGACAATGTCATAAAGAGAAGGGTTCCAGGCCTCTTTCTTATAGAGAAAATCGGTCAATTCAAAGGCGCTGGCGTCGCTTTTGTGGATCAAACGTTTCGCCTCTTTTTCGGTGATGCCGGTGGCGACAGCCCACTGGATTCTCTGCTCTTTGCTGCCGGCAATCAGTACCTTCAAGACATGGCTTACCCGGGAAGGAATCAGCAGGGTGATAAAGCCGTAGTAGAGAGAGCGTTCGTTTTCTCCCAGCTTTTCCGCCAGGGATGATTTCAACAAGGCAAGATGTTTTTCCTTCTCCAGGGTGAACTGGTTAAATACTGACATTTTCGTGTAAAGGGCCTGTTCCAGTTTATTTTTCTCGGCATTGTACTTTGAACAGGCATCGGCAATGATGTCTTTGTCGCTGATGACTTGCGATCCGGTGAGAGTCGACAGCTCGAATATAATTTCTGTTTCGTTGGTGAAGGTGCTGGCAAACAGGGCGATTGCTGGCATATGGCTGCTCCTTTTTGGAAAAATTAAATAGATGAAATCCGAAAATGAGATGTTCATTTTGGTAAAAGAAGCAAATGATATGCCGTGGAGATAATATTTATAATTGTCTTGTGAATACAACAAGTTGCCTTTCTTGGCGCGATAAATTGTCTTCCTGCGGAAATGAACCACTATGAAACAATAATGAACACTGATGGGTGTTTCGGCCGGGTGAAACGCCTTCCATTGTGGAAACATGCTGGGATAAGGGCGTGTGTTTCAGTTTGTTTAATTGTGAAACCTTGGGAGCCGGGGCCAGGCTGTGGGCATTGTTGCTGCGCCAGCATGATACTGTCAGGAGAGGCCCGTTTCGCGTATGGCATTGGCGTGCAATGTTCATGGATTCAGGAAAACAAAAGGTTACCTCTGTTTAAGCCTGGTGGCGAAATAAATCATGCAAATCGTTTTTTTTCTAATCCCGTCTGCTGCGAGAAAAGAATTATTTTATTGATTGCCAGAGAATTTTACGCCGCGCAAGGAAAATCGTATGCTTTTCCGGCACAATTTTCCCCGGCCAGCCTGACGTCTGAACAGGCCGGTCAATTTGCATTCATGTCAAACAGCTTGTTACTTCGCTTTTGCTGCTGCTATAATATTTCTTGATTTGTGGGATTGATTTCTTTTCTTTTCCCCGGCATTGGCGGGGATGAATTTTATCAGCAGAGATGAAAATTTCCATTTTGAAGTTCAGAACTCCTGATGTAGTGATGCAATTTCAATGAGTTAAGCCAGCACCCAGAATTCTGGCCTGTTACCAGTTTGAGTACTTAAGGTGCCTAAAATGCCTAAAGTACTTAAAGTGAAAGGTTTTATCTGACCAGAAAGTACCATAACTTTAGTCACTTGAAGTATTTTAACTACTTTAGGCACTTTTATTGATCTTGTATTTTGGTACCAACGTTTAATCTGCCGCGATCAAGTTGTCTGAAGTTAATCCGGAAACGGCCTGACAGCAGAAGCTGACCCGGAGTTCCCCCTTCTGCCGCAGCTTGCGGTAATATTACCGGAACAAATCCTTAAGGACGGATAAATGCCCCGACTGCGCGATATCTCCATCAGAACAAAGCTTTTTCTGCTCATGGGTTTTACCGCCTTCCTGGCCCTGGCCCTGGTGGCCACCTCCCTTGTCCTTTATGAAAAAACAAACGCGGGGAAATTTTATTCCCGGCAACTCATTTCCATGGCGGACATCATTGCCTTAAACAGCGGGGCGGTTCTGGCGCTTCAGGATAAGGAGGCGGCCCGGGAAATATTGTATTCCCTGGCGGCGAAACAGGAAATCGTGCTGGCCGTTCTCTTTGACCGGCAGGGCAATATCTTCAGCAGTTACCGCAAAGCCGGGGTGAATGAAGAAGAATTAACGGCGGAATTGCACAAGATGTATCCGGACAAAGAGAAGATCCTGGCTGAGCTGAAGGCCAGGGGGGTGATCACCTTCATGTCCGCCAAGCATGTGCAGGTCATCCGGCCGGTACGCGCCGCGAATAGCCTGACGGGTGAAAATGATCTGGTGGGCGCCATTGGGCTGGTGGATAACATGCAGCTATTTTACAGCCGGCTGCATGCCTACTACACGGTTCTTTCCCTCATTGTCGTCATCACGTTTTTTGTCGTGCTCGCCCTGGCGGCCAGACTGCAGAGGCTGTTCACCGAGCCCCTGCTGGAGTTGATGCAGTCCATGGCCATGGTCAGGCGGGAGAAAAACTATGCGGTGCGGGTCAGGAAGACAAGCAACGATGAGTTCGGCACCTTGATCGACCGCTTTAACGACATGCTCACCGAGGTCCAGAGCCGGGAAGCTGAACTGCAGGAATACAGTTCCGGACTGGAGAGGATGGTTGAGACACGCACCAGGGAGCTTTCCCTGGCCAATGAAGAGCTGGCGTCACTGGTTGCCGATCTTGAGAGGGCAAAAGAGGCGGCTGAGCAGGGCAGCAAGGCGAAAAGCGAATTTCTGGCCACCATGAGTCATGAGATCCGCACACCGATGAACGGCATACTCGGCATGACGGAACTGTTGCGCGGCACCGGGCTCAACAATCGCCAACTCCGCTTTATCCAGACCATTCAGCGGGCGGTCGACTCGCTGATGGGGGTCATCAATGACATTCTCGATTTCTCCAAGATCGAAGCGGGCAAGCTGGAACTGGAGAGTCACACCTTCAATCTGCGCGAACTGCTGGAGGATACGGCGGAGATGATGGCCGAGGGGGCTCATCTCAAGGGGCTTGAACTGATACCTGTTTTTTCCGGCCAGCTGCCCGAGGTACTGCTGGGGGACTCAAACCGTTTGCGGCAGATTATCGTCAATCTGCTCAGCAATGCCATCAAATTCACGGAGCACGGTGAAGTGATGCTGCTTGCTGAGCCGCTGGGTGAAAAGAACAATGAGGTCACCCTGCGCTTCGCGGTCCAGGATACCGGTATCGGCATCGCGCCGGAGATAAAGGAACACATCTTTCAGGCCTTTTCCCAGGCTGACAGCTCAACCACCCGCAAATATGGCGGGACAGGCCTTGGCCTGTCGATTTCCCGCAAGCTGGTGGACCTGATGGGAGGGGAAATTGGAGTGGAAAGCGAGCCGGGTAAGGGGTCAACTTTTTGGGTTACCCTTACCTTTATCCGCCAGCAGCTGGAGCAAAGAGGCGATGATGAACAGCACTTGAAAGATCTGGTGGGCCTGCGGGGGCTGATTGTCGATGACAATGCCGTCAATCGCGCCATCCTGAAAAGCCAGGTCAGGTCCTGGGGCATGAGCTGCGACACGGCGGAGAACGGTTTTCAGGCCCTGGAAAAATTACGGGAGGCGGCAGGCGCGGGCAAGCCCTATGATATCGTCCTGCTGGACTGGCATATGCCGGAGATGGACGGCATCGAGCTTGCCGGACTCATCCGCAGGGAATACGGCAGGAAAGAGCTGCTGCTGGTGATGCTCAGTTCGGCGGCCTTTGATGAGGAATCGGTCAAGGCGACCCGGGCGGGGGTTGATCTCTACCTGAGCAAGCCGGTGCGGCAGAGTCTGCTGTTCCGCTGCCTCACCACCCTCTGGGAAGAAGCTGCGGCGGGTGCCGGAGATGGCCGGGAGCAGGGGGCCGGCGCTTTACGGGCCGAGTCGTTGCCCTTCCGGGCCAGCATCCTGCTGGTTGAAGATAATCTGGTTAATCAGGATGTGGCCCGGGAGATGCTGCATTACATGAACTGCCAGGTGGAGGTGGCCGAAAATGGCCGGCAGGCCCTGGATGCGGCGGCGCAGCGGCAATTTGATCTGATCCTCATGGATTGCCATATGCCGGAGATGGACGGATTTACCGCGGCCGCAGAAATCCGGCGCCGGGAAGCGGAAAAAGGCAGCAGGAGAAGGGTGCCCATTATCGCCCTGACCGGCGATGTGCAGACCGGGGTGCGGGAGCAATGCCAGGCGGTCGGCATGGACGACTTTCTGGGCAAGCCTTTTTATATGAATGATCTGCAGAATATACTGGGCCGCTGGCTGGCCGGCGGCTTTGCGCCTCAGGCATCGGCGTCCGTCGTCCCGGAGGATGCCGCCTCTGCCGGGGAGAGCCGGGCAAAGTCCCTTCTTGATCAGAAACGGCTGGACATGATCCGGGCCATGCAGCGTCCGGACAGTCCCTCGGTGCTTGACAGGATTATCGTCATGTATAAGGAAAGTTCCCCGGAAATTCTGCGCGCCATCCGTGAGGCGGTGCAACAGGGTGATGCGGAGTCCCTGCGGGAAGCGGCCCACAGTCTGAAGACCAGCAGCGCCAATCTCGGGGCCACCGGGCTGGCCTCCTTGTGCAAGCAACTGGAGGATCTGGGCGGCCGGGCCAAGGCCGAGGCGGCGGCAGAGCTGCTTGAGCGGCTGGATGCCAGCTATCAGGAGGTGATAGCCTCCCTGGCCCTGGAGATGGAGAAAACAGGCGATGACTAAGCACGGATCAGCCGGGGAACGGGCCGTTGTTCTTATTGTTGATGATGATATGGCCCAGCGGCTGCTCATGCGGGAAAGCCTGCACGACAGCAGCCTGGTGGTGCAGGAGGCGGCAAACGGCGCGGAGGCCCTGGACGCTTTTGCGCGGTTTTCTCCCGACCTGGTGCTGATGGATGTGAAAATGCCCAAGATGGACGGCTTTACCGCCTGCGCAAAGATGCGCGGGCTTGCCGGCGGGCAGGATGCGGTCATTGTGCTGGTCACCGGGCTTGAAGATTTCGCCTCCATCGGCCGGGCCTTTGACGCCGGCGCCACCGACTTTATCACCAAACCGGTCAACTGGCCCCTGCTCAGCCACCGGGTGCGTTATCTGCTGCGGGCAGGCCGCGCCTTCCGTAATCTGCGCCAGAGTGAGAAGCGGCTGTCCATTGCCCAGAACATCGCCAGCCTGGGCAACTGGGACTGGGATATTGATAAGAACAGCCTGTACTGTTCCCCCCAGATGTACAGGATTTTCGGCTTGCCGGCCGATAAATCCCCGGCAGCATATGAGGTGTTTCTCCAGCGGGTGCATCCGGATGAACGCGACTCGGTCAAGGATCTGGTGGGCAAAGCTCTGGAGGCCAGAAAACCCTACAGCATCGATTATCGCATTACCCTGCCTGACGGGGCCTGCCGCAATGTGCATGAACAGGCGGATGTGGTGCATGACGGGAAGGGTAACCCGGTGAGCATGCAGGGCACGGTGCAGGATATCACCGAGCGGATCAATACCGAGGAAAAAATCCGTTTCCTGGCCTATTATGACCGGCTGACCGGCCTGCCCAACCGGCAGCTGTTCCTTGAGCATTTCAACCAGGCCCTGTTTGCCGCCCAGCGGGACGGCAGCAAAATCGCCCTGCTCTACCTCGATCTTGACCGCTTCAAGCGCATCAATGATACCCTGGGCCACAGTGCCGGCGATAAACTGCTGAAGGCGATTGCCGGTTGCCTGGGGGACAGCATCCGCTCCTCGGATATCGTTGCCAAGGCCGGTCCTGCCGACAAACCAGGGGTTACCCTGTCGCGGCTGGGCGGGGATGAGTTCACCATCCTGCTGACCCGGCTGGCCGAGGAGGAACACGCGGGCCGGGTGGCGCAACGGATTCTCGATCTGCTGAGCCAGCCGAACAGGATAGGCGATCAGGAGGTTTATATCTCGGGCAGTATCGGCATCACCCTCTACCCCAGTGACGGCGAGGATGTGGATATGCTGCTCAGGAATGCGGATGTGGCCATGTATCATGCCAAGGAGAGCGGCAGGAATTCCTTTCAGTTCTTTTCCGCGCAGTTGAACCAGCGGACCATGGAAAAACTCAGCATCGAGACGGATTTGAAAAAGGCGCTGGAGAGAAACGAGCTGCTGCTTTATTACCAGCCCCAGATAGATCTGCAGGCCGGCAGGCTGGCCGGGGTGGAGGCGCTGGTGCGCTGGCAGCATCCCCGCCTGGGCATGGTGCCGCCATCCATGTTTATTCCCATTGCCGAGGAGACGGGATTGATCGTGGATATCGGGCAGTGGGTGCTGGTTGAGGCCTGCCGGCAGGCGGTGCAGTGGCGGCAGGCCGGGTTTGCCCCGCTGCGCATGGGGGTCAATATCTCCAGCCTGCAGTTCAAACAGCAGAGCCTGGCCGCCCTGGTGAGGAAGGTTTTGCAGATAACTGGTTTGGCCCCCGGCTGTCTTGAACTTGAGCTGACGGAAAGCGTCATCATGGAGAATGTCAGCCTGGTGAACGATACCCTGATTCAATTAAAGGAACTGGGGGTCAATCTCTCGGTGGATGATTTCGGTACCGGCTACTCGTCCATGAGTTATCTGAAGAGATTTCCTCTCGATACCTTGAAAATAGATCGCAGTTTCGTCATGGATATCACCACGGATGCCAATGATGCCGCCATCATCAAGGCCATCATTGCCCTGGCCAAAAGCCTGGGGTTGAAAACCATCGCCGAAGGGGTGGAAACCGCCGAGCAGCTGGCCTTTCTGCAGGAACAGGGATGCGATGAGATTCAGGGATTTTTTATCAGCAGGCCTCTGCCCGGCCTGGAAGTGGAACGCTATCTCCTTGCCGGGAAAAAATTCTGTTAAGCCGTTGTAAAAAAAATAATTCAACTTTCGAGTTGCGGTAACATGTTGAAATTCAATTGATCCCCTCATGGTCACCGCAGCTTGTTTCCAGAGAATTCAGCAGCCAGAAATCAGGAGCCAGAATAAAACGTAATAAAATCAACCATTCTGAATTCTGTCTCCTGTCTCC
>JALNXE010000102.1 GCA_023230525.1 Desulfobulbaceae bacterium | reverse complement strand
CTGCTCTGATCTCCGTCATGGGAATTCAGGAGACAGGAGACAGAATTCAGAATGGTTGATTTTATTACGTTTTATTCTGGCTCCTGATTTCTGGCTGCTGAATTCTCTGGAAACAAGCTGCGGGGACCATGAGGATATCATTTAATTTCAACATCTTACCACAACTCAGAAAGTTGAAGTTTAAACTTATATTTCAAGACCCTAAGCCTGATCCTAAATGTATTTGCCTTGTATTTTTAATCAATACATAATAAATTGCCTTGTATTATTAATTTTCTGCTTAGTTTAACAAGGCGAGATATGCGCAGATTTATTGACGAAGAACTCAAGCTCTGGAAAGACGGGACACGGCGCAAGCCGCTGGTCCTTCGAGGCGCACGTCAGGTCGGTAAAACCTGGTCGCTGAAGGAGTTTGGGGGCAACCATTTTGAATCCATTGCCCTGGTGGATCTGGAGCGGAATCCCTCCCTGCGCAAACTCTTTGATGGCGAACTCGGCGCGGCGCGGATCTGTTCCGACCTTGAAGTGCTGCTCAGACAGAAGATCACACCGGGCAAGACCTTGCTCTTTTTTGATGAAATCCAGGCCTGCCCCCGCGCCATTACCGCCCTGCGCTATTTTTATGAGGAGATGCCGGAGCTGCATGTCGTGGCGGCCGGATCGCTCCTTGAATTCGCCCTCAGGGACGCCTCCTTTCCCGTTGGCAGGATTCAGTTTCTCAATCTCTATCCCCTCTGTTTTGCCGAATATCTGGAGGCAATCGGCAACCCCCCTGCCGCGGCAGCTGTTTTGGCCAACCCGGCCGACATTTCCCCCGCGGTGCATGAACTCCTCCGCGACGAACTGAAACGCTATTTTTTCATCGGCGGCATGCCGGCGGCGGTCAAGGCCTTTAGCGAAAGCGGCTCGCTCCGGGATGCCTTCGAGGTGCAGGGTGAGATTGCGGAATCATACCGGATGGACTTTGCAAAATATAACCCGCGGGTTGATCGTTACTGCCTCGATTCGGTCTTTACCAAGCTTGCTCAGTGTGTTGGACAACAGATCAAATACGCACGGCTGGGCGAGGGATATGGCAACCAGACACTGAAGAAGGCCTTTGACGCGCTTTGTCTGGCGCAGGTTGCCCGCCGGATTCCTTCGGTTTCTCCCCCCAGCCTGCCATTAGGCGCAAGCGCTTCGGCAAAGGTATTCAAGGCGCTGATGCTGGATCTGGGATTGATGCGGTATCTGTCCGGCATGCCGGATGATGTTGAGTATGCCAGGGGAGATCTGCTTGCCATCTATCGCGGCACCATGGCGGAACAGTTTGTCGGGCAGGAGATGCTCATCTCGCAAAATGGCAGTCTCTATTACTGGGACCGGCAGGCAAAAAGCAGTTCCGCCGAGGTTGATTATCTGGCAGTCATTGACGGCGGAATTCATCCGGTGGAGGTAAAAAGCGGCGCCGCAGGCAGCCTGAGGAGCCTGCATCTTTTCCTGAATTCATACCCGGAGTGCGCTGGCGCCCTGGTCTTTTCCGATCGGCCATATGCCGATCTTCCAGAGCAGAGAATCACCTTTTTGCCGATCTACAGTGCCTTTGCAGCCACTAGGGGAGTGAGGTCGAGCGCAACGATATGAACGAACGATTTTATTTGCTGAAAATAAGACTTGTGGAAATCGAGCCGGAAATCCGGCGGAGGTTTGCAGTGCCAGCCAGCATTTCGCTGGATCGATTACATGACGTTATTCAGATGGTGATGGGTTGGACCGACAGCCATCTCCACGAATTCACCTTTGGGAAGAAGCGGTACACAGAATACCCGGAGTCCAAAGAGGATGGTCGCGAATGTGGCAGATATCGTCGGAGGGCTTGTGTTTTGAGCAACGGGGCCAGCAGGAAGACAGCGAATTAAAAGTCTTTTGTTTTCCCAGGTTCACGGAGTTGACGCAGCTTTTTCCTATAAGATAGGGTATAAAGGACACTAACCGCAAAAAAAATATGCGAGCCCGGAACTGGTGCCAGACTTTCCGGTGAGAAAAAATGAAAGGGGGTGCAATCATGAATCGAAGAGAGGTGCTCCAGGTGCTTGCCCGGTCAAAACCCGAACTGGCAAGACGTTTCGGGGTTGTCCGGCTGGCCTTGTTCGGTTCCATGGCACGGGATGAAGCCCACCCTGGCAGTGACGTGGATATCGTGGTGTCGTTCAATGGACCAGCTACCTCACAGCAATATTTTGGCGTGCAGTTCTATCTGGAGGACGCCCTTGGCTGCCCGGTTGATCTGGTGACCGAAAAGGCCCTGCGCCCGGAGCTGCGCCCGTTTATCGAACTGGAGGCGGTCAATGTCTGAGCGTGAATGGCGATTTTATCTTGACGACATGATCGGTTTTGCTGAAAAAATACTTGCCTATACGCAAGGCTTTGACCAGGCCCGTTTTGAAGGGAGCGGCCTCACTTACGACGCCACGCTGCGGAACCTGGAGTTGCTTGGTGAGGCGGCTACACATATCCCTGCAGAAATCCGCCGGGGCGATCCAAGTATCCCCTGGCGGCAGATAATCGCCATCCGCAATCGCCTGATTCACGCTTACCTCGGCATTGACAACGATATCCTGTGGAACATCATCGAACAGGATATTCCTGCCTTGCTGCCGCTCCTGCATGCCTTCAAAGGTCGTTTTCACGAACAGTGAGGAGCAATGCTTTATGGCTGAAATTTTGCGTATGGGTATCCATATTGGTAGCGAGGCCAGCAATAACGTGCCAAGTCAATATTTCTCCGGTTAATGGCTTTTGGAATATGGTGACTTTGTATTTTTTACTTACTTCCCTAACGTTAAATCTGGTTGACAGTAATTAAGTATTGTGTCCCCGGATTGGGAATATATATTCATTTTTAGGGTGCACCAGGGGAAAAGGAAATAGGAGAGATGGATATGATTACAGGATTTCTCATATATACCACATGTTTTCGCCTTTCGGTTATCGGCACGGGTCTTGTCTGTATCATTCTTGGCTACCGTCTTTTCCTGCGGGGAGTCATGCCGCAGCAGACTTCCGATGTGGAAGGCCAGGCGGGTGATGTCAGGCTCTCCGTCAAAAATGCCGCCCCAGGCACCTGTTTTGCCCTTTTCGGTTGTTTAATCATTGCTGTCATGCTGGTAAAAGGCGGACCGGAACTTGTTATTGAAGACCTGGATAAAGTCGGGAAAAACCAGGCCGCCCATGAAGACGTAGTCAGGCGCATCCAGATGAAAGGCGGCGCAGCGGACGCCGGTCTTTCTGAAAGCGGTGCATTTGCTGCCCTCCTTAAATCCGGCATCAGCCTGGAAAGGAGCGGCGATGATGCTGCCGCCATCGCCGTTTATGGCCAAGCCCTCTCCATCCCAGATATCCCCCTTGTTGAAGCGGCCAAGGCCTTCAACCAGATCGCCTGCCTGTACCTCAAGCAGAAAAGGACCGATGAGGCCCTGCCCCTTGCCCGACTGGCGGTCCAGGTTGACAAGGAGAACGGGATATACCATGACACCCTTGCCAATGTTCTTTATAAAAAAGAAGACTTTGCAGAAGCCGTAAAGCATGCCCGGCAGGCGGTGACTCTCATGCCGAACGAGGCTTCCCACTTCTATACTCTGGCCCTGTCTCTCAAGGCGGCGGGCGATTTGGCCGCAGCGCAGGAGGCGATCCGCCAGGCTGCCCGGCTGGACGCCAAGACCTATGGGGCAAAGGTGGCTGATTTTCAATAGTTGATGCAATTGACGAATATAACCGCACAGGAGTTGAGGACATGTCTTTCCGATCAATCGCCATTTCGTTTCTTTTTTTCATATCATGGTTTGCTGGAACGGCTGTCCAGGCGGAGGAACTCTTCGGGAACAGCTACGCGGTTGTTGTCGGCATTGACCGGTACAAATCAAAACAGTGGGATTACCTTCCCCATTCAGTCAATGACGCCAAGGGGATGAAGCTCTACCTCGAAGCCCAGGGTTTCCAGGTCAAACCATTCTATGGAGAGGAGGCGGTTAAGGATGATATCGTCTCCTATCTGGAGGACACCCTGGCCCCGCGTATTACCGGGCAGGACCGCTTTCTGTTCTATTTTTCCGGCCATGGCGAGACTGTCCATTTTGGGGAACTCGATTGTGGCTATATCATTCCCTATGAAGGGGAAAAAGGCAGATATTCCACCTGGATTTCCATGGACATTTTGCGGGAGCTGTCACAAAAACTCGGTGCCGCCCGCCATCAGCTCTATATCTTTGATTCCTGTTTCGGCGGGCTGTTTGCTGAAAAAGGCCCCATGTCCTCAATAGATGAAAAATTTCCAAATTATATCGGGCGCATCTCCAGCCAGAAGGCCAGGCAATATCTGACCGCCGGCGGTAAAGATGAGAGAGTGCCTGCCTCCGGCCCCAAGGCGGGATACAGTTATTTCACCGGCTATCTGCTGGCGGCCCTGAAGGATGGCAAGGCAGACTTGAAACCCGACGGGTTTATCACCGCTTCTGAACTGCAAGCTTATCTGGAAGCAGCTGCCTCCGGTTCCTCCCAGACCCCCCGCGGCGGAACCATTGCCGGCCACGAACAGGGGAATTTTCTTTTCCGTTCGCCTTTTGCGGCAAGAGACGAGCTGGAGGAAGATGCAACGGATTCGGTGATGAAGGGTGGCAAGGAACCAGGGGCAAAACCAGGCGCCGGCGCCATCTGGCGCGAGCCAGTCACCGCCATGGAGTTTGTCTGGGTGCCGGAGGGCTGCTTCGACATGGGCCAGCGGAAGGCCGAAAAGGAGCAGCTCATCCAGGAGGTAGGAGAGGACACCTATAAAAAATACTTTGCCAAGGAAGTGCCTTTGCACCGGGTCTGCGTGGACGGTTTTTATATGGGGAAATACGAGGTGACCATCGGCCAGTTCCAGCGGTTTGTCAACGAAACCGGCTATGAAACGGATGCGGAAGGCAATGCCGGAGGAGCGGATGGCTGTTATGCTTTCAAAGACGATAAGTGGGACTGGCAGAGCGGCTACAGCTGGCGGCAGGCCGGTTTTCCCCAGGAAGAGGATTATCCGGTTGCCTGTGTAAGCTGGAACGACGCCCAGAAGTTTATTGCCTGGCTCAACCGGAAATCCGGCCGCACCTTCCGTCTGCCCACCGAGGCAGAATGGGAGTACGCGGCCCGGGCCGGCAGCCGGACGATCCGTTATTGGGGTGATGCGGTGGACAGCAATGCCTGTGACTATGCAAATGTGGCAAACCCGAAGTATTGGTCCTCATCATTTCCCTGCGAGGACTCCTACCAGTTTGCCGCGCCGGTGGGAAAATTCAGGAAAAATAATTTCGGGCTTTATGACATGCTGGGCAATGTCTGGGAGTGGTGCCAGGACTGGTATGGGGATGGTTACTACAGCATCAGCCCCGAAGACAATCCACAGGGGCCTTCGTCGGGCGCGATCCGCGTGGGTCGCGGCGGCAGCTGGAGCAACTACGCCAGGAACGTGCGCTCGGCGGACCGCTACTGGAATTCGCCGGATTTCCGCGACGGCAACCTGGGTTTCCGGCTTGTCCTCCTCCCCCCAGGTCAGTGAGCCAAGCCGGGGAGCGGAGCACGGGGAACAGGCAGGCACAGACTGAGACAGCCCGGAGGGACGAAGGGCTGTTCCAGGCTGGGCAGGCCTGTCCCTGTGCGGAGCACTCGCGTTTTTTTTAATGGTGTCAATCCAACATGCCTCTCCAATATAAATTCTTCTCCATCGCAGCGCGCGGCAATCCTGAAGATGAAGGGGAACTGAACCGTTTCCTCCGTCACAACAGGATACTGACTATTCATCGCGGGTTCGTCCAGGACGGGGAAAACTCCTACTGGAGCCTGGCTGTTGAGTATCTGGGCGGTGCGGACCGGGCAGCCGGGCAGCAAACTCCTGGTCGTTCAGGAAAAGAGCGGGTGGATTATAAAGAGGTCCTCTCTCCCGAAGATTTCGCATTGTTTGCCAGGCTGCGGGAATGGCGCAAAGATAAAGCCGATGAGGCCGGGGTGCCGGTGTATACCATATTCACCAATGAGCAGCTTGCCCAAATCGCCGCCCGGCGCATTCTTTCAAAAACAGGGTTGCGGGAGATTGAGGGCGTAGGTGAATCGAGAATAAAAAAATACGGTGATGCGGTGCTGCAAATCATGCAGGATATGATCGCTGGGGGGCAAACGCAGGATGAAACGGGCAGGGAATCTGTATGAATCTATTGCTGCACGGGAAAATCTGCGCCTGGCCTTTTGCAAAGCAGCCAGAGGCAAACATGACCGGCAGGAGGTCATTCAGTTCAGGGAAGCCCTTGAGGACAATCTTGCCAAATTGCAACAACAGCTTGTCCGGCAAAAGCCCGATATCGGTCATTACCATTTTTTTCAGGTGCGCGATCCCAAGCCGCGCAGTATCTGCGCGGCCTCATTTCCCGAAAGGGTACTGCATCATGCGGTGATGAATATCTGCGAGCCTGTCCTTGACCGCTATGCCATTCACGACTCCTATGCCTGCAGAAAGGGGAAAGGCAGTGTCCGCGCCCTGGAACGCGCCCGTTGGTTTACACGAAAAAATAACTGGTACCTGAAACTCGATATCCGCCGGTATTTTGACTCCATCGACCAGGAGACAGTGATCCGTTTGCTGTGCAGGCGATTCAAGGACAAACCGCTGCTTCATCTCTTTGAGGATCTGCTTGCCACCTACCATACAGAGCCGGGCAAGGGTTTGCCCATCGGCAACCTGATCTCGCAACACCTGGCAAACTTTTATCTCGGTCATTTTGACCACTGGATAAAAGAGACCCTGCGCGTCCGCTGCTACCTGCGCTATATGGATGATTTTATCCTCTTTGCCGAAAACCGGTTGCAGTTGCGCCAACACCTTATTTCTCTCCGTGCTTTTCTTGACACCCAACTGCGATTACAACCCAAGGACAATGTGCAACTGAACCGATGCCGTCACGGGGTTCCCTTTCTTGGCTTTCGTGTTTATCCAAGCCGTCTGAAACTTGGTGTACGGAGCAAAAAGCGGTTTCGAGTAAAATTCCGGCAGTATGAACAGAAATTTCTCGCAGGGCAGTGGACGGAAAAGGAATTAATCCGCCACATGGAGCCATTGTTCGGTTTTAGCTTTATAGCTTCCTCGCATGGATTCCGAAAGCATGTTATACAACGGTATGGGGTTTTGTCTTAAGGCACGAACCGCGTGAATCGCGGCGGCAGCTGGAACAACAACGCCAGGAACGTGCGCTCGGCGAACCGCAACAGGAATACGCCGGATAACCGCAACAACAACCTGGGATTCCGGCTTGTCCTCCTCCCCCCAGCTCAACAGGCTTAGTGGATGCAGGCCTGCTGACCCGGACGAAATCCTGCCCCGATTTTTCGGGCAAACAGTAAGAGCGGTCCCGGGGCTGGTAGCGAAATCGGATGATTATGCGAAGGTCCCGGGGCGCGATTTGTTTTGGACAGATACCAATTGAGGAATAAGTTGACTGTCCCCATGAGGTTTGCGCTTCGTCCTGTTAAGGTAGAATTTGGGTCTATCTCCCTAATGTCTTAACCTTTAGGCCCATTGTTCTATAAAAAATGTATTTTTTGATCTGGTATTGGGGGAAAAGTAACCAGCATCCGATTGAACAGCGCCTATGTATCAAGAACATTTCGGTTTTACCGCAGCGCCTTTTTCCATTGCCCCGGACCCGCACAGCCTCTATATGAGCGAAGGCCACCGCGAGGCCCTGGCGCATCTGTTCTATGGCATGCGGGTTGATGGCGGCTTTGTCATGCTCACCGGGGAAGTGGGCACGGGAAAAACAACCATCTGCCGCTGTCTTCTTGAACAGGTTCCGGAAAATACGGATATAGCGTTTATTTTCAATCCCAAACTCACCGTTGAGGAACTGCTGGCGACAATCTGCGATGAGTTCGGCATCCATCATCAAAAAGAACAACACAGTATCAAATTCTATGTCGATCACCTAAACAGCTTTTTGCTCCAGTCCCATGCAAACGGCAGAAAGGCCGTGCTCATTATTGATGAAGCCCAGAATCTCAGCACCGATGTTCTGGAGCAGATTCGCCTGCTTACCAACCTGGAAACCAATACGCGAAAACTGCTGCAGATCATTCTGCTGGGCCAGCCGGAGCTTATCCGCATGCTGGAGCAGCCGGGGTTGCGCCAGCTTGCCCAGCGAATCACCGCCAGGTATCACCTTACCCCGCTCTCCGAAAGCGAAGTAGGCTCCTATATCGACCACCGGCTGGCAATAAGCGGGGCCCGCAAAAAAATCTTCCCGGAATCAACCATTAAAACCCTGTTCAAGTTAACCAACGGCACCCCGCGCCTGCTCAATATTATCTGCGACAGGGCCCTCCTCGGCGCTTACGTGCAGGATCAGGACATGGTGGATATTGCGACCATTAAAAAGGCGGCGCGGGAAGTTTTCGGCGAAACCGCTGACCGGCCGGCGCACACAGTAAAAAAGTCAGGTATGTTCATAGCGGGACTTATGCTTCTCTTGGGTGGTTTCGTATTGGCCGCAGCCTATCTTACGCAAATACCGGACACTTCATTTTTTCAGGGCCTGATGGCGCGCCTGGTCGAAATTGCCCAGCCCGAGAAAGACGCAGCACGGATGGCGACAGAATCGCTTCCGTCTCCCCAGCCGGCGCAGGAGGCGCCACAGGCTGAGGACATTACGGCGGTTCCCCGGCAGAGTGAGGCACCGCTGACTGAGGACATTGAGGTGTTTCCACAGCTGAGTGAGGCGCCGCTGGCTGAGGACATTAAGGTTGCTCCGCAGCTGAGTGAGGCGCCGCTGGCTGGGGACATGAAGGCGGTTCCTCAGCCAAGTGCCGCCCCTGAAGACGAAGCCCCGGCGGAAGAAATCGCTGCCGCAGCCGGCAACCCACCGCCACTTTCTCCGCTGACAAGGCCTGAGGGTGTGCCCCTTGCCGCCAACATGATGATGGCCCACCAGGCACTTTTAGCCAGCTGGGGGATTGCCCAGGTTCCGGCAGATCTCGCCAAGGCCCGTGCCATTGCTGCATCACACAACTTACGATACCTTGATCAGGAAGGCAGTTTCGCGAGCCTGCTTGCGCTCAACAGCCCTGCAGTATTAAGCTTGTATGACAAGGGCGCACGCTTTTACGCAACCATTATCTCTTTCGACGGCCAGTCCGTCGAGTTGGTCTTGGGCACTGAACACAAACGTGTCTCCCTCGAAGATTTCAAAGCACACTGGAATGGCGAATACAGCCTGTTGTGGGAAAAACCGGCAGGCTATGTCACGGCCATCAAACCGGAAAATCATGCCGCTGAGGTGGAGTGGCTGGATAAGAAACTTGCCCTCATCCAGAAACGGCCGGCCAGTACCGAGAAACCCGTCCTCTATGATGACGTTCTGGTCAGTCAGGTAAAGCAGTTCCAGTTTGCAAGAAACCTTGTCCCGGACGGTATCGTCGGCCCACTGACAATCATTCATCTGGATGCGGCATGTGACAGCAAAGCGCCCAGACTGGTTGCCGTGGGCAAGGAGAATTAACATGTCCTATATTCTCGACGCCCTTAAAAAGTCTGATAAGCAGCGGCAGCAGGCGCGCGTTCCTGATTTGAACACCGTCCAGCTGGAGCTTGCCCCGCCAAAGAAGAAAAAAGCACCGTGGCTCTTACCCCTTGGGGTGATTGTGCTTGCGAATGTGATTTTCATCCTCTTTTTTGTTCTGCTCCACAAGCAGCCGGCCACAAAAACGCAGGCCATCATCCCCGGCTCTGATCAGGCGCCACAGGAAACGGTGCAGGAGAGACGGCAGGCTGCCGCTCCACAGGCAACGCCGGAACCCTCTTCTGTAAGCCGCGAGCCTCTCGAGTCCGAACCTGCCGCGGCCGAGGATGAAAGCACTTCGGCAAACAGGCCGGGGGGTGTTGCCGCCTCCGGGCCAGATCCTGCCGCAGCACCACCCATGGCGCAGGAAGAAACAGCTGCAGCTCCGCCACCGCAGGAAGAGGCGTATGCAGAGGATCCCCAGGCGGGCGCATCAGATGCGGCGAACACCAGCGCGCCTCAATTAACGCCGGAACCCTCGCCTGCCAGCCGCGAGCCCCTGCCGGCCGAACCTGCCGCGGCCGAGGATGAAAGCGCTGCGGCAAATAGGGCGGGGGGTGTTGCCGCCTCCCGGCCAGATCCTGCCGCGGCACCATCCATAGCGAATGGAGAAATAGAAGAAGGTGGGCAATTGCAGGAAGAGGCGCAGGCAGAGGATACCCGGGAGAGCGGGCCGGAAGAGGCGAACATGAGCGCTCCTCCGCAAGAGGAGGCCATTACCGGCCCGGTAACGGCTTCTCACCCGGAAGAATATAACGAAAAACCGGAGCAGGATCAGCCGCAGCGCCCCCCGCTTGCCGAAACGGCGGATTCCGGCCCCCTTGAGCCAGAAGCCGGTTTGACTAAAAAAGCCCTGCACATTGACCAGCTTCCCGTGGCCATCAGACGGCAACTGCCGGACTTTCACATCAGTGCGCACCTCTTTTACAAAGATAAACCGGCCGCGCGCTTGGCATGCATCAACGGCAAAGTATTGCGGGAAGGTCAGATGCTTGCCCCGGATCTGAAAGTGGCTGAGATTTCAACGGATGGGGTTATTTTCAGGTACCAAAAATATCTCTTCTACGTGCCGGTATTTTAGGAGCCTGCCGGATAATTCCCTTTTATTTTGCATCCCCGCCTTTCTCCGTCTGTTTCTGCGCCTTGGCCACGATCTCGGCGAGGGAAACCATTTTCGGCTTTGGCGGTTGAAAAATCCGCTGCCGTTCCTCTTCGGAATAATTGCCCTCGATAAATTCCCTGATGGGTATTCGCATGAACCAGCAGTCGAGAATTCTGCCGCAGGGCAGACCTTCATTCATGGTCCGGCAATAATGAAAGGGGAGAACATGCCCGAGCATGCGGCAATAAGCATTGTTTTTATCGAATTGATCAATCACGTATCATCCTCTCGCTCTCGCCAGGAAACCGGCGGTTAGGGCCTCGTGTAACGGGCGATCCGGAAGAGGCCGGAGTCCACAGAACCGGAACCTGGCTCGGGGATCAGCCCGGCTCCGGTACAACCTCATTGACGCACCTTATTGCATTAAGCGTTCTTGGATATCCCACGTAAGGCAACAATTGCGTAACGGTACTGAGTAATACCTGTTTATCGTTTCCAACATTGATATTGCCTTGCACATGCCCTTTCAGCTGCGGCTCACATCCGCCGAGGGACAAGAGCATCGAGAAAGTGAGAAGCTCTCTCATTTTCATATCAAGTCCTGTCCTGGTATAGTAATCGCCAAAACAGTTCGCCGATAGAAATTTTTGCATATGGATCTGATTTTCGGGAGGCTGCTCATGCATATCATCATGCGGATGGCTGCGAGTTCCGTCCCCGGATAGTAAAAACGGCAATCTTCCTGCGGCAGAGGACATTATCCTGCGTCACGAGACGTGAAATCCTGCTGGTCTTTGACCACCTATTTTTGCAGATCGTCCGTATTCCCTTATCAGCAGAAGGTTTGAGGTTTCTCAGGCGGTGGTGCGGATGCCTTTGTAATTCCGGGAAAAATAGGGGCATGAAATTTGCTCAACCTCCCTTTACCATTTTGTGCGGCGGTGCAGACATTACAGCATCACGGCAGGCAACGAATAACAGGAAAGGAGAAACGACATGGCAAATTCTGCAGGAAACAAATTGGCGAAAAACATCCGCCTGAGAATCGAAGAGCTGAGGAAGGTATGCAAAGGAGTTGATGAGCGCACCGCCAGTCGAGCGCCGACCGGAAAATGGTCGCCCAGGGAGATCCTTTCCCACCTGCTGGGGCCGGAAGGAACCGGTCATCTCCAGCTTCTGCAGGCCTTTCTCCAACAAGAAACCCCCAGGCTCGATGTTGAAGCAGAGAATCCCTTTTTCAGCGAGTCGCGGGCCCGGATGAGCTTTACCCAGCTGTTCTCCGAGGTTGAACGCGCATACGAGGAGATGGCCAAATTTTCAGAAGGACTGTCAAAAGAGCAGCTCGATCGCACAGCGCAAATTCCCATGCTGAAGGGCACCCCGTTTGGCGAGTTTCCGACCCTTGAAACTTGGATCGGCCTGCTAGGAGGGGGGAACGAGTCCCACCTGCAATTCCACACCAGCCATCTGCGCGAGATTCTGCAGAAATTGGCTGGCGCAGAGTAAATTAATGGGAAAGGACTCAAAATATGACCAGGCAAATCTTGTTAACGCACCGGGAGAAACCTGCAGACTAAGACATCATTTTCCAGCAGCAGGGCGCAGGAAAACTGAGGGTGCCGGTGGAGGAATCCATGCGCGCCTCGCTGCCCATGGGCACAATCATGTTCTGTTCTCCGTGGCCGATGGGAAAATTCGCCCAGATCGGCAGGTCTTCATCGCTGAACAGTTCCATCACCCTGGCCCAGATCATTTCCTGGTCCCCGCAGTTGGTAAAGGAGCCGAGGATAAGGCCGCGGATGCCGGCAAACCTGCCTGCCGTTTTGAGATGGGACAGCATGCGGTCAATGCGGTAGGGAGCCTCGCCCACATCCTCCAGAAAGACGATTTTATCCCGCCAGGCCACCTCATAAGGGGTGGCCAGCAGATGGACCGCCGTGGTCAGGTTGCCGCCGATGAGCCTGCCCGCGGCCTGGCCTGATTTGAGGATTTCCACGGAACGGGTGGCTATGGGCCGGCAGACGCCGCTGGTGATGGTGTCAAAAAAAGAGAGCAGGGACTGTTTGTCATGCTTGGCCAGGGTGGTGACCATCGGTCCATGGAAGGTGACCAGGCCGGTCTGCTGCAAAATGGCGCAGTGCAGGGCGGTGATGTCGCTGAAGCCGATGAAGATTTTCGGCTGAAGGCGGATGAGCTGGTAATCTATTGCCCCCAGGATGCGCAGGGAGCCATATCCTCCCCGGACCGCCAGGACCGCCTGGACCTCGGGATCGCCCCATATTTCCTGGAACAGGGCGCTGCGATGCCGGTCAGAGCCGGCCAGGTAGTTTTCCTTTGCCCCCAGATCATGGGCTATTTTCACCTTGAAGCCGTACTGGTCGAGGATCCGCACCCCTCGGGCAAACTCGTCCTCATTCCAGGGGCCGGCGGGCGCTACCAGTCCGATGGTGTCCCCCTTCCTTAAGGCGCGGGGGAAAAGAGGGGTGGCCTGCTCAGCTGTTTCGTGCATGGATAATCTGTAATCCTTCCAGGGTCAGCATGGGTTCCACTGACTCGATTGACGGGGCAAAGGGCGCAATGACCCCGGCCATGCCGCCGGTGGCGATCACCTTGGGAATTTCGGGGTGGAACTGTTGGGCTATCCGGCTGATCAGCCCTTCCACCAGACCGCCGAAACCGTATAAAAGGCCTGATTTCAGGGCGGCTTCCGTATTGGTGCCGATGGGATGCCTCGGCGGTGAGCTGATATCGATCCTGGGCAGTTTGGCCGTCTGGTTAATGAGGGCGTCAAAGGATATGCCGAGTCCAGGGGCAATCGCCCCGCCGATGTATTCCCCCTTGGCAGACACGCAGTCAAGGGTGATCGCCGTGCCGAAGTCGACGATAATCAGCGCCTTTTTATAACGGCTGTACGCGGCCACCGAATTGATGATCCGGTCGGCGCCTACTTCACCGGGATTGTCGGTGACAATGGCAATGCCGGCATCGATTTCCCCGCCCGTGACCAGCAGGGGTTCACAGTGCAGGTACTTTTTTGCCAGGTTGCCCCAGACGGATTCCAGGGGAGGAGCCACGGAGCCGATGATCACGCCGGTTATTTCCGCAAGCCGGCGGTTTTTCAGCTGGAAAAGCCCTTGCAGTCTGGCCGCCAGTTCATCGGAGGTGGTGCTGCGGTTGGTTTGCATGCGCCAGTCGCAGACCAGGGTTTTGTCCCTAAACAGGCCAAGCACCATATGACTGTTGCCGATATCCACTGCCAGTAACATTATCTCATCCTTAAAATTGTTTTTACAATGGGGTAATTGTGGAATACTATAACCGAAAATGGATTGATTCCGTTAAAAAAAATGGCATCAGTCCCTGGCCTGCCCACCGGTTTATCTGTTTTTTTTGCAATCGCTGCTTGAGAGAGAGATTTGAAGGTTCAGTATAAAATTTTAGTCGTTGATGATGAACCGATCATCCTGTTTTATATCCAGGATCTGCTGGCCTCGGTTGGTGATTATGTCGTTGAAACTGCCGAGTCAGGCGAGCAGGCCCTTGAAATTCTGCCCGTATTCAAGCCCGACCTTATTCTGCTCGATATTCAGCTTCCCGCCATGAACGGTTATGAGGTCTGCCGGGCCATCAGGGCGGACAATCAGTACCGTTTTACCAAGATAATCATGGTATCCGGCCATGCCCGCGTCAACGAGCGCCTGAAGGGCTATGAGGCCGGAGCCGATGATTATATCGGCAAGCCCTTTGATAAAGAGGAACTGCTGGCCAAAGTGCGGGTGTTTACCCAGCTGAAAAACAGGGAAGAGGTGGATCAGGTCAAGGGTGATCTGCTTACCCTGATTACCCATGAAACCAGGACTCCGGTCAGCGGCATCATCGGCTGCGCCGAGCTGCTGGCCAATGACCCGACCTTGTCGGAAGAGGGAAAGGAGCTGGCGGGCCTCATTGCCAAATCCGGCCAGCAGCTTTTTCAGTTCATGAAAAATGCGGTCCTGCTCTGCAAGCTCAAAGCCGGCATGGAGCTGCATTTCAATCCGGAACCGGTCAGCGGCATGCTGGCCAATGTCATCAATAATCTGGTCGAGGAGAATGCCGCCCGGCATATCCGTATTACCACTGATTTTGATGACACGATCATTTTGCAGGCTGACTGGCCGCTTTTGATCAATGTCTTTAAATTTGTCATCGACAATGCCTATAAATTTTCCCCGGAGTCAGGCACCATCACCATCAAGAGCCGGCAGGCGGACGGTGTCCTGTTCGTGACCGTGCGGGACGAGGGCGAAGGCCTTGATCCCTCTAGGTGGGAGCAGATATTTGATGAGTTTGCCATTAAGGATGTGGCCCATCATCAGAAAGGCCAGGGGATCAGCCTGGCGATCTGCCGCTATATCCTCCATTATCACCATGGTTCCATCCAGGTGGAAGGAAACCCGGGCAGCGGGACAACTTTTGTCATCAAGCTGCCGCTGCAGCCGATAGAAGGCATTGGCGAAGTCGAGTCCTGCGAGTCCTGATGGAAGAGCAGAAAAAGAGCAGCCGTCACCGCCGCAAAAAGGAGTATGTCTGCCACTGCTGCAAGAAGAAGCTGCCCTATTGTTTTAACTGCCCCTGCGGCTTCCAGATCTGCGAGGAGTGTTTTCGCGAAAATCTCTGGGGCATCAGCAACGGTCCCACCTGGGTCTGCCCTGACTGCGGCCGGGTCCGCATGACATACTGATTTTTTTGGTCCTCCCCCCCACTGTCGGCACCGTTGAACGGGGCAGGCACAAGGCCTGCCCCTACGCGGCTCCGGGAAATTTCCATGAATTCCCGCTTCATAATAAGTTCAACTTTCTGAGTTGTGGTAACATGTTGAAATTAAATTGATATCCTCATGCTCACCGCAGCTTGTTTCCAGAGAATTCAGCAGCCAGAAATCAGGAGCCAGAATAAAACGTAATAAAATCAACCATTCTGAATTCTGTCTCCTGTCTCCTGAATTCCCATGACGGAGATCAGAG
>JALNXE010000101.1 GCA_023230525.1 Desulfobulbaceae bacterium | reverse complement strand
GCAAGCTCAGCCTGGTTAAGTGCCAGCTGCATATAATGGGCGTCGGGCAGGACTGCCATCAATCAGCGGCTTCGATTCTTTTCTGCTTGTTGGCAAAATTTGCCGCATACCAGCCGGCCACACACCCTTCCCCCACCGCCTTGGCCATCTGCAGAGGCGGGCCGGCAATATCGCCCGCCGCATAGACCCCGGCCAGGTTGGTCTCCTGCCGCTTGTTGGTATCGATATAGGAGAAGGTCTCCATGTCAAGCTGCACCCCCAGATTGGTGGCAAGCTCCATGGCGCCCTTGGCGCCCAACTCAATGAACACCCCTTCCACAGCAAGGGTTGAATCATCTTCCAGCAGCAGTTTCTCCACCGCGTTTTCCCCGATGATCTCCTTGACCCAGGTGCTATGAACCTTAATGCTGCTGGCCGCCAGTTTGCCGGCCAGTTCCTGGGAAACCGCCAGCTCCTTGACAACCAGATGCACCTCGGAGGCGTATTTGAGCAGCGTCAAAGCCCCGTCCACCGCCGCGCTCTCATTGCCCACCACCGCCACCTTGGCGTTGCGGAAAAAATTGGCGTCACAGTCAACGCAGTAACTGACACCTCTGCCGGTCAACTCTTTTTCGCCCTTGACCTTGAGCTTGGTTTTGGAGGTGCCGGTGGCCAGAATAACCGTTCGTGCCAGATAGGTGGCGCTTTCCGTGCGCATATCAAAATGGCCATCGCGCTGCTCAATGCCCAGCACGTCCTCTTCGACGAACTGCGCGCCGAAACGCAAGGCCTGAGCCCGCCCGATGGCGAGCAGTTCCTTGCCGCCGGTCACCCCGTCCACGCACAGGTAATTTTCCACATGGCCCCAGTAAATGGCGCTTTTATGCGGACGTCCCAGCACCAGCACGGAGGCTTTTTTGCGCACGGCATGAACGGCCGCCTGCAGCCCGGCCGGCCCCGCCCCCACCACGATGACATCAATCAGTTCCGACATGTTGCTTCCCCTTTGTGAATAAAAGTGACTAAAGTGCGCTTAAGTGCCTAAAGTACTTGAAGTTGCGGTACTTTATGACCAGATAACTCCTTCAACTTAAGGCACTTTAAGTATTTCAGGCACTTAAAATACTTTTTACGTAACAGGCAATTTTGGTTATGTTAGGAGGATACACTAATTCCGCTTTCTCTGAATGTCAAAAGAACAATGCCATGAAATTTCTCGCCGACCTGCACATCCACTCCCCCTTTTCCCGGGCCACCAGCAAGGACAGCACCCTGGCCGGCCTCTTTAGTTGGGCCAGGGTCAAGGGCATCCACCTCATCGGCACCGGTGATTTCACCCATCCCGGCTGGTTCAGGCATCTGAAGGAAAATCTGGCTCCGGCCGAGCCGGGCTTCTACCGGCTGCGCAACCCAAACGTGCCCCCGGCCTTCAATCTGGCCGCGCCGGAGGCCATCAATGTGCGCTTTGTGCTGACGGCCGAAATCAGTTCCATCTACAAACGGCATGACCGTGTGCGCAAGGTGCACAACATCCTCTTTGCCCCGGATTTCGCCGCGGTGGAGAAAATGAACCGCCAGCTGGCCGCCATCGGCAATATCGAGTCGGACGGCAGGCCGATTCTGGGGCTCGACTCCCGCGACCTGCTGGAGATCATGCTGGAGGAGATGCCGGAGGGGTTCCTGGTGCCGGCCCATATCTGGACCCCCTGGTTTTCCCTGTTCGGCTCCAAGTCCGGTTTCGATGCCATCGAGGAATGTTTCGGCGACCTCACTCACCACATCTTTGCCCTGGAAACCGGCCTCTCCTCGGACCCGGACATGAACCGCCTGGTTTCCGCCCTGGACCGCTTCACCCTCATCTCCAACTCGGACTGCCATTCGCCTGGCAAACTGGGCCGGGAACTCAACCGTTTTGACTGCGGCTTTGATTTTTTCACCATGCGGGAGGCCCTGAAAGACCCGGCCAAGGGCTTTAGCGGCACCATGGAGTTTTTCCCGGAAGAGGGCAAGTATCATCTGGACGGCCACCGCAAGTGCAACGTCAGCATGGAGCCCATGGAGACCAAGAAACACCGGGGCATCTGCCCGGTGTGCGGCAGCCCCCTTACCATCGGCGTCAGCCACCGGGTGCTCGATCTGGCCGACCGGCAAACCCCCGGCTACCCGGCAGGCGGGCCGGGCTTCCAAAGCCTGATCCCCCTGCCCGAGGTGATCGGCGAGATCATGGGCAAGGGGCCTACCAGCAAAGGGGTGCTGGAGATGTACCAGAAAACGATCAACCGTTTCGGCTCCGAGTTCAACATCTTTCTCCACACCCCGGTGGAAGAAATCAGCCCTTTCTCGCCGCTGCTGGCCGAGGCCGTGGCCCGCATCAGAGCAAACCGGGTGATCCGCCAGGGCGGCTTTGACGGCCAGTTCGGGGTGATCCGCACCTTTGCCGAGGGCGAGATCAACCGTCTGCGCGGCCAGGCAAGCCTTTTTGCCGATTCGCCGGTGGCAAGGAGAAAAAAAAAGGAGGAGAAAACCGCCCCTCCTGCCGATATCCTCCCCCTGCTCCAGCGCCCGGCCGAGAGCAAAGACAAAACAGGAACTCCCAATCCGGAGCAGCAGCTGGCCATTGCCAGCACGGCCAGCCGCATCCTGGTTTCCGCAGGCCCCGGCACCGGTAAGACCCATACCCTGGTTTCCCGCCTGGTCCACTTGCTGCAGGTAGAAAAAGCCGAGGCCGCCCGGATCGTTGCCATCACCTTTACCAACCGGGCGGCAAACGAAATGCGAGAGCGGCTGGCGGGCCGGGCCGGCGAGCAGGCGGACCGGGTTTTTGTCGGCACCTTCCACCGCTTCTGTCTGGAATGGCTCAGGCAGGATACCCCAGGGCTGACGGTAATCGGCGAAGAGGAACGGGTCATGCTGCTGAAAAGACTCTGCCCGGACAAAACGGCCAAAGAACTCAAGAAATTAAGCAGCAGCATCACCGGCTTCTTCCTGGCGCCCACGACGGACATGCAGGACAGCCAAGAGGAAATCAACCGCTACCTCAGTGAACTTGCCCGGCTGCAGGCCATTGACCTGGAGGCCGTCATCCCGGTCTTCGTGCACCGGCTGCAAACCGAGCAGGAGTTCAGCAGCCGGGTGTGCAGCCGGGTGGCCCATCTCTTTGTCGATGAGTTCCAGGACGTCAACCGCAGCCAGTACGAGCTGGTCACCCTTTTGGCCCGCTCGGCCAAGATCTTTGCCATCGGCGATCCCAACCAGGCCATCTACGGCTTCCGCGGCAGCGATCTGCATTTCTTCCTGCAGTTTGCGATCGAGGCGGACACCCAGCGCCTGGCGCTCACCCGCAATTACCGTTCCGGTGCGGCGATTCTTGCGGCGGCTGGCGCGGTGATCGAACACAACCGGGTAAAAGGCGAGACCCGCCTGGAGGCGCAGAAGAGCGATGCCGGCGATATCACCCTCTATCCGGTCGCCTCGGGCAAGGCCGAAGCGGAGAATGTGGTCAAACAGATCGAAAAAATCCTAGGCGGCATCTCAAGTTTTTCCATCAACTCGGGCCGCTCCCAGGGTGAGGAGGCAGGCTTCAGCTTCCGCGACATCGGCGTGCTCTACCGCCTGGACAGGCAGGCGGATGATCTGGTCGAGGCGCTCTCGCGGCGGGGCATTCCCTTTCAGATTATCGGCGCCCGCCCCTTTTTCATGGCGCCTGAGCTGCAGGGCCTTTACTTCTGGACCCTGGCCGCCACAGACCGGGCGACCTTCTCCGATTATCTTGGCCTGTGCCGGGCAGTGCCGGGCATTGGCCCGGCAAGCGTCACCCTGCTGGAAAACCGCATCTCGCTGACCAGCCGCAACTTTTTCAGTGACGCCCTGGCCCTGCCCCTGCCGGCCAAAGCGGCCCAAATCATCGGCTCAGTGAGCGAGCAGATCCGCTGTTTTCAGCAGGAGGCGGCGATTGATCTGCCCCAAGCCTTGCTCCCGGTTTTTGCCCTGCTCGGGGCAGACAGTGAGTCCCCCTCTGCCAGGCGCTTTGTCGAACTTGCCGGCGCCTTCGGCAGCCTCGCCTCATTTGCCCTACACCTGGCGGAAAACGCCCGGGCCACCATCTATGATGAGCGGGCCGAGGCGGTGTCGCTCATGACCCTGCACGGGTCAAAAGGGCTGGAATTTCCGGTGGTTTTCATCCCCGGCGTGGAGGAGGGGCTGCTGCCCTGCCGCTCCATGGGCTGCGACATTGAGGAGGAACGCCGCCTCTTTTATGTGGGCCTGACCCGGGCCAAGGCAAAGCTGATCCTCTCCTACGTTAAGCCGAACAGACCCTCGCCCTTTCTCAGCGAGATCCCGGCCCATCTGCTGCAGACAATGGATGAGGAATGGAAAAAACCGAAAAAACCGGCAGCCAGACAGCTGAAATTATTTTAGGTGGATAGTCTGTAGGGTATTAGGAGTTTAGGGGTTTAGTCTGTAGGTGTTTAGTTGGCACAGCTAAAAGACTTAACACCTACAGACTAAACCCCTAATACGAAAAAGCTACAGACTAACCGTAACCACCTAACAGACTATGAACCTACGTAAAATCAAAATCGGCAGGGCCACAGTGGGGCTGATCGGCCTGGAACAGGCCATGCAGCAGGCGGTCAGCCGCAAGCTGAGTGCGGATGAGGCCACGGCCTTTCTCTTTGCGGCCGTCAGCCGGGAAAACTATATTCCGGCCACCGCCACCGACCTTTACCGCCAGGCGCTGCGCCGGGAATACCTCATGGTCGAGAGCGGCGGAGCCCAAAGCCCGCAGCAGCTCACCATCAAGATCCTCGGCCCTGGCTGCGTGAGCTGCAACAAACTCAACACCATGATCTTCGACATCATGCAGCGGCTTGGTATCGCGGCAGATATCGAACAGATCCACGACCTTGACGAGATCTGGCGGCACGGTGTCATCACCACCCCGGCCCTGATCATCAACGGCAGGATCAAATGCTCCGGCCGCATGCCGCCTCCCGCGGAGGTTGAGCAGTGGCTGGTGGAGGAGACGGAGCGTTTATAATTCTCAACCTGGAGGAAATGATGAACCCAGCGCAAAGCAAGATCTTCACCCCGTTCACCCTGAAGAACCGTACCCTGAAAAATAGGCTGGGCGTGGCGCCCATGACCCGGATGTCGTCAGTCAAGGACAGCATTCCCCGGCAGGACGTCCTTGATTTTCTCGTGCGCCGGGCCCGAAACGGCGCGGCAATCGTCTATACCGAGGCCATTGTCACCGATTACGAGAGCGCCCAGGGTTATCCCGGCCAGGCCAGGCTGGTCACCCAGCGGCAGATCGACGGCTGGCGGCCGGTGGTGCAGGCCATCGAGCAGGCAGGGGCACTGGCCGTCATGCAGATGTTCCACTGCGGACGCATGAGCTGGAACGAGGTCAATCCGGCGGGCCGGATCATTGCCCCGAGCCCGGTGGCGCCCAGGCAGACAAATCCCCTGACCGGCGTCCCCTACCCGGTGCCGGACGAGATGAGCTCCTTTGATATCGAGCATGTGATCAAGGGATTTGCCGAAACCGCCCGCGGGGCAGTGGCAGCCGGTTTCCAGGCCATCGAAATCCACGGCGCCCACGGCTATCTCATCAACGAATTTCTCTCCTCCTATTCCAACCACCGCAGCGACAACTACGGCGGCTCCACGGCCAACCGCTTCCGCTTTGCCCGCGAGGTCATTCGCGCCGTGAAAAAGGAGATACCTGATGAGGTCATCCTGGTCTTCAGAATCTCCAACTGGGGGGTTGCCGATATGGAGGTCTCGCTGTTTGCCAGCGCGGAGGAGTGGCAGGAAATGATCAGCCTGCTCGCCGCCGAACCCCTGGACGCCATTTCCGTCTCCACCTATGACTTCCGGGACAAGGCCTTCGGCACGGCAAAGAACATGGCCCAGCTCACCAGGGAGGTTACGGAGCTGCCGATCATGATCTGCGGCAAAATCCATGACCGGGACAGCGTCGAAGAGGCCCTGCGGCATGCCGATATCGCCCTGAGCGCCAAATCCATGCTGCTCAATCCAGACTGGGTGGCGGATGTCAGGGCCGGCAAGTCCATGCCGCTTTACACGTCGGATCAAGCCAACATCGCCTACACCAGCGAACCGTTGCCGTAAGGAGAAGTGAGGAGTGAGGAGTGAGGAGATTACTGATAAATCCCCGCGGGCCAGCCCCTGCATATCGCCCTCGCAGGGCGGTTCACGAACCGCCCCTACATCTCACTTTTCACTTCTTCACTCCTCACGCCTAACTCCTCACTCCTAACTTCCCTAAAAGCTCTTCAGCATATCAAAGGCGGACTTCAGGCCCCGCTTTACCACGGATTCCCTGGGCGCCTGTTTTTCCAGCCAGGGCTGCCACTGCCGGACAAATGCTTCCATCTCCTGGTACTGGTTGTGGGCCAGATGCAGATTTTCCGGCGGAGTTTCTTCCGGCGCAGCCATACCGGCAGTAATCACCACAATTGCCCGCTGCTTTTCGGAAACAGTAAAAAAAACGCCGATACCCTTTACCCATTCGCCATTGACCGCGCCCCAGAAGGCGGCCCAGCGCAGGTTATCTGCCGAGGCGGCGGTATACAGCTGATAAGGCGGGGAAACGGGATAATCGATGGGGTTGAAGGTTGCCTCCTCGCTTTCCTGCAGAATGAAATTCATAAACCCACCTCCTATCCGGAACATGAAGGAATCAAGATGGGTGGGCCCCACGGTCTGCTTCTTCTCGGAGAGCAACAGGGCATCCTCGGGCAGAGCGAAGTCGATCCCGAAGGCGGCAAGGCGGTTATCGCTGTGCATGCCGAGCGCCGGTGCCGGCAATGTCTCTTGCCCCGGTTGCCGCTCCGCCTGGGGCGGCAACGTACCCCAGCCCTTGGCGGTGATGCAGCGCTGATAAAGTTCCGCGTAGGTAAGCTGGTCATAGCGCCTGCCGTTTTCGCTTTTCAACAGGGCCTGCTGCTCGGCGATGACTTCGCATTCCCGGGCATCGAGATCAAACTCCCGCTGGCTGCCGCCGGCCTTATACCAGGTCTGGTGCGGAGAGGCGCAGCCTTGCAGCAGCAGGAGAAGGAGAAAAGAAGTGAGGAGTGAGGAGTGAGGAGTGAGGAGTGAAAGGTGAGAAGGAAGAAGGGAGAAGGAAAATTCTTCCACAAAATCCGGGATCTTTAAAAATCTGTTTTTCATTCCTCACTCCTCACTGCTTTGCTGTTCTCCTAACAGGGCGCCCACAAGGGGTACCCCTACAATGCCCCTCACAGGGCGGTTCGCGAACCGCCCCTACATCTCCTATCTCCTCACTCCTAACTTTTCACTCCTCACTTCCTCATCTTCTCCAGGGTCCGCTTGGTATTATCCACGGAGCTGTAAGGATCCATGGGATAAAGATAAGCGGGCTGGCGTACCGACTGGCCGGGGTCACGGAGAAAACTGGAAAAGCTGTAAAGGAGGGTTCCCGTGATCTCGCGGTCGGCGAAGATGGACAGGGGCACGCGAATAAAAACACCTTTTTCGTTATTGCCGCGATTTTCCGGAGAGGTGAAATCACTGGTGTCCGTATCGGTGTACCAGGCGCCGATGGTAAAATAGCGAAATGATCGTCGCAGCTCCAGTCGGTATCCCTTATCTCCGCCGAGAAAGCGGCCGATCTTCAAGCCGGCATCAAGGCCTTGCGCCGGCCACAACTGAGCATAGAGGTTCACATAATACGTATCGTATGTTTTGGTGATCTCGTCATCGAGGTTAAAATTGTTATCAGGATCACGCTTGCGCACACCCTCCGCTTCCAGTCCTACGCCAAAGCGTCCCTCGTCAAAAAAACGAAACACCTCGCCGCCCACTCCGGCATATTCGCTCTCAAATAACCCGGCTGACAGGCGGCCTTGAATATCATACGGCAGCAGGGCGAATTGATTCATGGCCAGCTGGGAAACACGGGGGCTTGAATTTTCTTCGTACCTGACGATATCCGTTCTGGTCGGTTCGGGTTCCAGGGGAGGGAAATCCAGGTCGTCCCACTCATTGTACAGGGTCAGCTCCAGTTCACTGGTAATGGATGCATAGTCCCAGGGATAGAAATTCAACCTGGGCTGCAACATCACCTTATGCTTGAAAAAACCATTTTTGTTGTTGTAAAAGGTTTTAATCCGGGGATTAATTTCAAAATCAAATCTGCTGTACTCCCCGTGCTGAACATCCGTGCTCTCGCTGTCCTGGAAAAATTCCTCGGCATGAGCACTGCCATACTGCTGCAGATCGGCAAAGCTCAGCAGACCCTGTTTATCGATTCTGCTGTCCTGAAAGGCCCGCAGATCGTTGCGATTGGCCTTCAAACTCTGCCGTACCTGGCCCTGGTAGGTCAAGTTGATATAAAAGGTGTCGATCCGCGCCGGGCTGAGTTCATCGGCAATGGCGGCAATCCCGCCGATGGCTTTGGCATCGGCAAGATACCTGGTGTTGCGCGCCTCAATCCACAGGGCTCGGTCATTGGCTGACACCGCCACCCCGCCGTAGCCGGTTCTCTCCAGTTCCGCCACCAGCAGTCCGGCAAGCTGCCGGTTATCGGCGGCATAGGCCTGCCAGCGTCTGGCTTCGTCGGCTTTGTATGGTTTTTCCTTTTTCCATGGCAGGATGCCTTCCGCATTGAGGGGCAGCTCAAGGGAAATCCCCAGGGCCAACTCCTCACCGCGGAGGTAACCGCCCTGCAGGACCAGATTCTCAAAAGGCCGGTACTTGAACCCCAGGTTGACCGGGATGTCCGCCTTGCCGGGGGAACCGAACATATCTTCGTATTTCAGGGACGAATATTCAGCGGAAAAGGTTAGCTTGGGCGAGAAATGATACTCCAGGCCGCCAAAGGGACGGGTCGGTCGAAAGGGGTCGGAGAAGAGAAAGGTGGTGTCGAATTCCTCCGTGTCACTGGAACCCCTTTCCCTTCTGATATCCAGATAGGATTCCCCCCCCAGAATACCCTGGCCGAGCCCTAAGGTGACATCAACCGGCCCGATCATTTTTGAGGCAACGAGATAGCGAGACGGGAAGAGACCGGTGCCGATCGGATCATAGGCTCCTACGGAAATCTGGGGCAGAAAATCATCTTCCTTTATCAGCACCAGCCTGACGCCCGCATTACGATCCTTGAGATACCCGTAAGCAGAACCGAAAGGAGAAATCTCCGTCGTGGTCTCCGTAAATTGCCCATGAAATTCCAGACGGTCAAAAACGCCGAGGGCCACGCCATAATAACGATAAGGCTCTGCATTTCCATACTTGATCCGCATGTTCCAGTCGGGCAGCACCCGGGCGGTGGGCATATCCCAGATGCCGGTAAAGGACTGGAGGGAGGGAAGAGGTTGGGCCGCGGTTTCAGCCTGGGCGATCGACGGGATCAGAAGCAGCAGAGAAAGAAGAACGTATTGCAGGGATAAACGGCAGCGGGAACCCAAAAAAACAATGGATTCCGGGTCGCACTTTGTTTGCCCGGAATGACCATGGCTGAAGGATTCCTGGTTGCGCTTTGTTTGCCGGCAATGAGGTCTGGGCTGAGGGATGCCGGGCCGCACTTGGTTTGCCGGTAATGACCATGGCGGCAGGTTCGAAAAAACAGAATTACTCACCACGGGCTACCGTCTTTTCGCGCTCCCTGGCCTTTAAATTTTTTACAAATTGCAGAAAGAATACCAGAAAGACGGCAAAGAAAAACGAACCGGTCGCGGCAAGAAGCACGATGAGTATTTTCTTGGGTTTAAAAGGAGTCTCCGGTGCAAAAGGAGCATCCAGCACTTTAAAGCTGATGTTTTCCTTGGCCTCGGAGATTCTGGCCAGCTCCAGCTGCTTGCGCAGTTCGGTATAAACGGTCTGGGCGGCCAGATGCTCACGGGTGATTTGGGCCAGGGTGGTCTGCTCGGTGGGCACCTGGCGTTCCCAGTATTCCAGATCTTTGGTGGCCAAGGCAAGGCGATGCTCGACAAATTCCCGTTCCTTCCTGGCACTGGAGATGTATTCGTTGTC
The DNA here is from genome assembly GCA_023230525.1 of Desulfobulbaceae bacterium. Lineage (GTDB taxonomy): Bacteria > Desulfobacterota > Desulfobulbia > Desulfobulbales > SURF-16 > SURF-16. Next base: position 5,784 of record JALNXE010000101.1, on the reverse strand, counting down.
CAGAAAAAAATTGAGCTCAGCAATTACCCGGTCCAGCATCTCCTTGCAGAATGCCGGAGATTGATCAACCCAGCTGATGGTGGTTAACCCTGTAGTTTTATCACTAATTACCTCAAATATTTCGTCGAGTTTCTTGCTCTGCAGGGTCTTTACCAGAGTGGGGGCCTGTTCAGGTTCATCAACCAGCCATTTCTTGTTGTTTGGATCCCAGATATCCTTATAAAGAATCGGCAGCAGATTATATTTGGTGATCAACCGCTCCTTCAATGTCCTGCTTTCCAGAAAAGACAAAATACTGGTCTGATTGCCGCCGGAAAGATCACTGGGAATCGGCAGGTTGCCGATCAGCCCGGAAAGCCCGGCGAGAGCTGATCCGTCCTGCTTGGTTTCCAGGAGCACGGCTTCGGATTTATAGGTGACCGGCAGATAAAAAAAGGCCAGGCCGGCTGCCGCCAGAATGGAGACGGATACGACCAGGGCAATCAGCCATTTCCCCTGCCAGAGCACATTCCAGAGATCGAGGAGATCGATTTCATCCTCTTTGCCGTCGCATGGGAAGGCGGGCTGCAGGTAGACAATTTCTTTTTCTTTGGTTGTATGATGTTGTTCAGGCATTTTATTTGTCAGTGAGAAGTGAAAAATGAAAAGTTAGGAGTAGGGGCGGTTCGCGAACCGCCCCTACAATTTTGCCTTTTCCCTTCTCACTTCTAACTCCTCACTTTTCACTCACTACAACGCCAGGGCCACGCCGGCCGTTGTCGCAATTTTAAAGAGGATATCCGCGATATCGCGGGAGAGCATGAGAATGGGGATACGATCAAGTTTCTCCGGCACCACGATGGTATCACCCGGCATGAGCCGGAGATCGTCAAAACGATTAAAAAACATGCCCTGCTGGGCGCTGGAGGCAACCTCGCCGTTGGCTTTCAGGACATAGATGTAATCTTCATCGGCATTCTTGGCCGGTCCGCCGGCCCGGCCAAGGTAATCCTTGACCGCAAAATCAGATTGATACAGAAAGGAATTGGGGTTGTAAACAGCGCCGACAGCCGAAACAAATTCCATCTGTTTCGGAATATTCAGCCGATCACCGTTCTCCAGCACCAGATTAAAAGGAGAATCCCGCAGCGTCTGCAGGTCGGCAAGTTGAATGCTCACCCGCCCGGTCGCCTGGATGCTTCGCAGTCTGGCGACCAGATTCCGCAATGCTCCGCGGTTGGCCTCGATTGCCTTGACTTCAGCAGTGTCGGACACGGTCTGCACCTGTTCTGTCAGCACGGTTTCCGCGCGAATCTCCAGGTCATCAACGAGTTTATCCAGACTGCGCTGCTGAACTTTCTGGGCATCGCTGGAAAAATACTGGGCTCCGTAGAGGTAGGCGTTGTCGGTATAGCCGCCCGCCCGTTCGATCAGATCGGCAATCTTTTCATTTTGTTTAATGCGGTATGTGCCGGGATACTTTACTTCGCCCGATATTTCCACCTGCATGAAGGAAGCAGCGTCCTTGATCTGGCGGACAAAAATATAATCGTATGGCTGCAGTGGGAAATCCTTGGCCTCGGCGATATCGACAACAATATGATCGGTGGTCATGTTGCTGCCGTCAATCTGCTGTCGAGAGATATCGATGCGGCTGGTATCGGCGCCAAAGCGAAAACCGCCGGTCAACCCTAATATATCCGCAAGTTTCATATCCTGGTAATAGGGAAATTCCCCGGTTTTCCAAACTGCGCCGTCAATCCGGATGGGCTCCTGCATATTGAAGTCTTGGCGGGCAAGTATTTTGATCTTGTCATGGGGCTGCAGGGCAAGATCAAATTCTTTGCTGAACAGCTTGCCAAGGGGCAGCGACTGCACTGTGTACTGGGTTGTGTGCAGATCGTAGCGGTAGAGCATGGCATATTCGGTGACCGCGCCGGGCTTCAGCAGTTCAGGGCCGGTCAGAATTTGGGAAAGCATGATGCCGGGCTTGAAGGCAAAAACATCCGGCTTCCAGACCTGCCCTTCAAGTACGATATCTTGCGGCCAGACAGCACCGAGGAATTGCATCTCAAGCAGATCACCGTCCTGAATGGCGATATCCCCCAGATGAACCTCTTTGGCCGATGCATCAATATCCAGCACCTGAAAACTGCGATTGTCCTGGTAGCGGCGCAGATAGATCCTGCCGCCCGAGGTCTGGGGCAACTGGTTGCCGGCCAGTTTCAGCAGATCCCTGACGGAATGTTCGCCGGCCAGCTCATAGATGGACGGCTGCGCCACCGCCCCGATGACAGCTGCCGTGGGCCCTATTCGGGGAACAAAGATGACATCACGGTCGGTCAGCAGGACATCATCCTGCCGCGAGCCTTTCAGGAGCAGATCATAAAGATCAATGGTGGCATGGAGCATTCCGTCACGGTAAAGCTGGATGTTTCGCAGAGAACCGCTTTTTTTGATCCCGCCGCTGCTGATCAAGCCGCCCAACACCGTGGAAAAGGGAGGCGCCATGTGCAGACCGGGAGTCCTGACATCGCCAACCACATAAATTTCGACGCTGCGCAGTTCAGCCAGGGAAACGCTGATGTTAATACCCTGCACATACTTTTCCGCTTCCTGGCGGATAACCGCTTCGGCATCGCCGAAACGCACCCCGGTGATGGGTACGATGCCGATCTTCGGCACATTGATGGACCCATCCTTATCGATTGCGCCGGTGAATTCCGCATCCAATCCGGAACCCCATACCCGGATGCGCATTTTGTCTCCCGGCCCCAGAATGTAACCGGCATCCGGGACCGCCAGGCGGGAGGGATTATACGTGCTCGAGGCAAAGATTTCATAGCCGAACTGGCTCAGATTTTTGGCGGCATCGGTTTCGTAGTTGTTGCGATAAAGGTTTTCCAGGCTGGAAATTTCCACCGGCCCGGTGCCCTGTTGAGGCGCATTCGTCTCTGTGACCTCTTTCGCCTCTTTCGCCTCTTTTTCCGCCAATGATACGTCTTCTTGAGCGGCCTCTCGTTCCTTAGCGGGAAGGCCGCCATTCTCCTGCGCCGTCTGAATAAGCTGCTGGATTCCTTCAGGCGTCAAATTCTGCAAAGGCTGTGACTCCGCGGGAAGCGCCGCGGGTTGTCCCGGCTCGGAATTTTGCGCGGATGCCGGCGGAGCCGCCAGGAGTAACAGAAACAAAAGGATGCTGGCCCACTGAAAAAATCGATCCGATATCTTGAAGGAACTCATAGTTCTCTCTCATCCACTGGTTTGAATGCCATGCGGCAGTTTCGGGAGCCTGCCATATCTTAAAGATCGAAAAAATGAAATTTACTACTGAATCTTCGCGGGCTCCACGTTGATAACGGCAATTATAACAAGGAAATGGAATATCATGTTTTAACGGAAAAGACCATAAAAAAAAGCCACGCAAATGCGTGGCTTTTTTCAGATTGTCAACAACTAATCCCGGAAATGAAAGGCATGGAATTGCCGGTTCAACTCATCTGCGGTTAGCTTCTCAGCTCGCGGATAAAATATTCTTAATGACCGTGACCTGAAGGGGGGGGCGTTGATGAGGAACCGCCTGAACCAGAAGAGGCGCCGACAGCAACCCCGGCAATGGCAAGAGCAACACTAGCGGCAACAAGAGCCGTGGTGCTGATACCGGCAGTCGCCGCAGCAGCTCCGCCAGCCTCGGCACTGCCGGCAGCGGCGCCTGCTCCGGCTTCCCCACCTTTACCCGCTGGCGCACTTTCCTGCGCAAAGACCGACGGTGCTCCGAACAAAAACAATCCAAAGATTACGCTGTATATTATCGTTTTTTTCATTTTGTTCCTTCTGCTCCTTCCCATGATCTTTCTCAAAATAATCCCATTGCAAATCTAATATTTTAGTTAGGATTTAGTATAACAAAAATTGACAGGCAATTGTCAAATGAAAAATTAATATCGGCGAAAAAAATTAAACCGTATTCTCTGCCTCCCCCAGAAGGCTCACTGTCCTTTGGCCCAGACAACTTTTTTTATAGTTTTCAGAATGATAACAGCATCTAGAAAAAGAGTATATTCCTGGAGATAAAACAATTCATATTGCAATTTTTGCAACTGTCCTTCAATGGTGTCGCCATAATCGCCAGAGACCTGCGCCCATCCCGTGAGTCCCGGTTTAATATAAAATCTCAGAAAATAAAAGGGGAAATCCCTGGATAACTTATCGGCAAAAAAATGCCTAATTGGCCGGGGTCCGACAAAACTCATCTCGCCTTTAAAAACATTATAGAACTGCGGCAGCTCATCCAGCCGTGATTTGCGCAAAAAACCGCCGATCGGGGTCACCCTGGGATCACCCTTCTTGGCCCATACAGGACCAGTGTCCTTTTCCGCATTGACTTTCATTGTCCTGAACTTATAGACCATGAATGGTTTTTCATGAAGACCCAACCGTTCCTGGCGAAAAAGCACCGGGCCACTGGAGGTTGCTTTAATAAGGCCGGCAACAATGATCATCACCGGAAAAGTTATGACAAATCCACAGAGCGAAAAAAGGATATCACCAACCCTTTTGATTCTTCGCTGCAATGGGTTTGATAGGGCCAAAGTAACCGAAAGGTCTATCAGTTTGTTGGGGCCGATATCAAAAACCGGGATGCTTCCCGTACTATGGATATAAAATGTAAGACTGCTGCAGGTTGAGACCCCCCAGAACTTGGTTTTTACCAGGGAAATCATATGGTCATTTGACAGGTTCGTTAAAAAAGGGAAAACAATCAGATTGTATTTTCTCCATCCGTCTTTGTTGTCAAAGAATAAATATTTGGCAAAGAACTCTTCTTCGGCAATTTCAGCAATATGGAATATATTATGTTTGCCATTGGTTAATAATAAAGAAGCCTTTTTTGCTAATTTATCAGGATCAATTATTAATATATTATACGGATCACTTATAATAAAATTATTGTAAAATATTTTGCGCCAGCTCACAACACCTGAAAAAGTAAATAATACGAAAAATAGCCATATATATTTATCAAAAAATTGATCAAAAATGACATTTATTACAGCAAAATTTATCAACATGCTTAGCGCTACAGCAAGAGCAATATTTATTACATTCTGTTTTTTATTAAATACTATGTCGATATCAAACGCGCCGACCACATATGCCGTCACTGCATAGATCGTTGATAACAAACTGGCAACACTGAGAAAAAGCAAAGATATATTAACAAGAGCCAGAATGATGGGTAAGAGAGTAAGGTTGGGTAATGCCTCTATGAATGTGGAAACTCCCCCGCTTTTCATAAAATTTATGAAAAAACCGGCAAGAAGCCCAAGACAGAGGACAAAGATATCGCCGCAGATGAGAATATATTTCTTCTTTTTATCCGGCGATTTGAAAAATGATTTCATTGTTAATTTTCCTCTAACCGCTGAGCCTGCCTTTCACTCAATTGAATACGCACGATGGCATCGGATATACCGCTTATAAAGCCTCGTAACGTTCATCATTCCGGCAGTTCAGTCCCCGCTTGACGGGGGTGTTCTTAGCCGGAATCCAGTCCATCAGCTGGATGCCAACTAACCCCCATCTCCGCAAGCGGGAACAACGAACAATGAAAGTCTCGTGCCGTAGATACTATGTATAAGCGCGTACGATTTGCGCAAAACGGGCCGCGCTTTTAAGCTTGTTTTCCAAACAATTAACCAGAACCATTCCAAAAGGAGACAATCCATGGAAACAGCAACGGCCCGCGACGCGAACTATACCACAAATTCTCAAGTATTGTATCTGGCATTTGAGTTGAGCAACAAT
>JALNXE010000100.1 GCA_023230525.1 Desulfobulbaceae bacterium | reverse complement strand
GGCTCCGGTCTTATTTTCGCTTTTTGCCGGTTCAAGTCTGAATTTTTACTCTTTTCAGTCTATTTTGAGAAGCTCATCGATATTGAGGATGGCGACCAGTTCCCGCTCCATTTTGTAGATTCCTTCAAAAAAAACACCGGTTACGCCGCTGACATTGGAGGGTGGGGGGGTGATGTTTTTGCCGTCAGCCCAGACAACATCACGCACCCGGTCCACCAGGATGCCGATGTTTTCCGAGCTGCGCCGCACCACGACAATTTTCATTTTTTCGTCGTCTGCAAAGGGTTCAAGGGAAAATTTTTTCCGCAAATCAATGACCGTGGCAATTTCTCCGCGCAGATTGATGACGCCCCTGACATAATCAGGGGCAAGATGGACCTTGGTAATCTGGGTGTTTTTAATGATTTCCCGCACCCAGGAGGTATCCAGGCCGCACGGCATTTCTCCCACCTGAAAGATGGCCAGTTCCTTGGTGTTTTGCGATGTGTTCCCTGCCGATTGTTGCATATCCTTTCCTTGATGAATTCGTATTTATGCCCCTTGTGGGTAAAAAGCCTGTTTTCACCACGGAACACACAGAGATCACAAAGAAAAATTTTTAATTACAATTAATGATCTCTGTGAGCTCTGTGAGCTCTGTGCTCTCTGTGGTTAATTTTCAGTTTTTAGGAGTCCTTCTTCCTTAGAGTTGTCAGGAAGACAATGACAGCCCGCACTGCGCTGATGAAGGCATGGGCGGTGCGGGGCCGGCTATCGTCCTGCGCTTAACGTTGTTTGTTTTTCAGGTAAAAAAGAATTTTTTCGACGATCTGTTCCCTGTCCAGTTTGATCAGATATTCGTCCACGCCTGCCTGCCTGCCGCTTAGTTCAGCGGCTTCCCCGGCCACGGAGGTAACGGCGATGACCGGCAGTGACGACCAGCGGCTGTCACGCCTGATGTTTCTGGTCAGCTCCAGCCCATCCATGTTCGGCATTTCAATATCGGTCAGCACCAGATGGATCTGTTCCTCATTGAGGATCTTCAAGGCTTCCACCCCATCTTCCGCGGTAAAGGTGTTGTAACCCGCCTCGCTCACGAAGTTCTGGATCTGGCTCATGAAGAACCTGGAGTCTTCCACAATGAGAATATTGAACTTGTGATCATCTCCTGCCTCGGGCTGGCTCTTGATAAGCGCCCATTCGGGCATGATGCCGGCCACTACCCCGTAAAGATCGACCAGCAGGGTGATCTCATCAAAGATGAGCATGGAGCCGAGAATGCCCGGCTGCTTGTGGGTGACATCATCTATCTTCAACTTGGCGTCAAGGATATCGACGATTTGGCTGACCATGATACCTACTTCACGGCCAGCCATGGGGAAAACAACCACATAGCATGTTTGGGAACCGGGGTCCCGTCTGCCGATGCTGGCCACCTCCTCAACCCCGAAAAGGGCCAGACTGCCTCCTCGGTATTTGATGTTTCTGCGGCCGGCGGTTACCTTGATATCCCCGGTTTTGATCCGTTCAATTCTGGAGATAAGGCCAAGGGGGATGGCCATCTGCTCATCAGGCGCATTCCGGACGATGAGCAGGGATTGCGAGTCTTCCACGCCGGTCTTCTCCTCTTTTGTCTGCAGCATCTGCGTCTTGACCTTGTCCGCCACCATGTTCAGCTTCATTTTGGTGCTGATGCCCACCACGTCGAGGATCAGGGCAACTTTGCCGTCGCCCTGAATGGTGGCGCCCGCATAGCATTTGCAATTGCGCAGATGGGCGCCCAGCGGTTTCACCACGATCTCCTCGGAATCGAGCAGCTGATCGACAATCAGGCCGTAATGAAAATCCCCGGAGGCGAGAACCAGGATATTATAGGCGCTCAGCGGGTTGACCCGGCGATCCCCTCCCTGCCGTTTCTCCATAAATTCTTCCGGCTGTTCTTCCCCTGGGTCTTCCACGGAAGACGGGCCGCCGCTTTTTTTGCCGGCACGCGGATCAGAGATATTTGTCCGGCGTTCATTATTTATTTCCAGGCTGGCCGGATCAACGTAAACCGGTTTTTTGATGCCCAGGGCGTCACGCAGATGGACCAGGGGCAGCAGTTCGCCCCGCAGGCGAATGACCAGGGCCTCGCCGATTTTTTCTATCCTTTCCTTGATTTGGGCCGCCGGCACCCGCACCAGTTCGACCAGGTTGACCTGGGGGATGGCAAAACGCTCCAGCTGGCAGGTGACAATCAGACTGGGGATAATGGCCAGGGTCAGCGGCAGTTTGATGGAGACGGTGGTGCCCAGGCCCTGGGAGGATTCAATGTCGATAACGCCGCCTAATTTGGAAAGATTGGTATGGACCACATCCATGCCCACCCCGCGGCCGGAAACATCGGTTACCTCTTTTGCCGTGGAGAGACCGGGGGTAAAGATCAGCTTGTTCAACTCCTTGGCGGACATGGACTCCAGATGGACCCGGTCAAAGAGTCCCATTTCCAGCACCTTGGCCTTCAGTTTGTCCGTATTGATGCCGGCCCCGTCATCCTCAATCTCAATAATAACCTGGCCTCCCTCGTGGAAGGCGCTGAGCCGCAGCAGGCCGGTTTCGGGTTTATTACTGCGCTGACGCACGGCAGGGATTTCAATGCCATGATCCACCGAGTTTCTGACCAGGTGGGTCAGGGGATCACCGATGGCCTCAATGATGGTCTTGTCAAGTTCAACCTCTTCACCTTCAATGATCAGATTGACCTCTTTACCCAGATCCCTGGAAAGATCACGGACTACCCGTTTGAATTTGTTGAAGATATTGCCGATGGGCTGCATCCTGGTGGACATGATCGACTCCTGCAGTTCGGAGGTCACCAGGTCAAGCCGCTGGGAAACCGTATCAACACCCTGCTGATTGCGGGAGGCAACGGCCTGTATCAGCTGGTTTCTGGTCAGGACAAGCTCTCCTGCCAGGGTCATGAGGTTGTCCAGGATTTTGACGCTTACCCGCAGAGTGGTCTCCGCCGGAATCTGCAGCGAATCCTTTCTCTCATGAGCAGGAGCGGCCTTGGGCGTTGCCGGTTTCCCGGCGCTGCCATGATCACCCAACCGCCCTTGGGTCTCCTCTGCCTGGACCGGTGCCGCGGCAGGCATGGGGGCAGCCGGCGGGGCTTGGTCCGCCCGTGGCGGCTCGGGTTCCGGTTTGGGGGCATTGTTTGTTGCCGCCGGCCCCTGGGCCGGTTCCCTTGCCTGGGCGGTTTGTCCTTCCTTGCCAGGTTGGGCGGAAGACTGCATGTCCTCCCTGTCAACGGCATGTATCTTGGAAGAGTCCAGGCCGAGAAAACCGGCCAGCAGGTCGGCTTCCATGATGGTGGCAAAAAGGGCATAAAAGGGAATCCGCATGGTGGCGATATCAGCGGTCAGGTCGCCAACCGAGGCGATATCCACCTTGCTGTCAACCAGCTGGCCGGTCTGCTGCAGCTCGCGGATAACCGCCAGAGGAGTTTTGCCCTGCTGCTCGATATCGGCAATCAGGTCGTATTCGAGGATAAACAGATTGTTGCCCCCTTTCATGGTGGCATTGAGTTCAAACTCACTGAGGCGGAAAATAGCCGGTTTGTCCGGAGGTCCCAGGGCAAGGGTGTTTTCCAGGGTCGGCTTCTCATCTTCTTCGAGACTTGCGGCGACAGCTTTTTGCAGGGCAATGATGTGGGCGGAAATATCCACTTCATTGCTGGTGGCGGCATTGCTTATCATGTTGCCGAGCAGATCGGTGGCGTCAAGCAGGGTGCTGACGATGGAGGGGGTGGGCACAAGCTCCCCGTTTCTGATAAGGTTCATCAGGTTTTCTGCTGCATGGGCCAGTTCCTTTACCTTATCAAGACCGAGAAAACCGGCTCCTCCCTTCAGGGAGTGGACAGCGCGGAAAACTTTGTTGACTGTGTCGGCATCAATATTGGCGCCGGCCTCCTCAATGGCCAGCAGGTCGGCTTCAATACCGTCCAGGTGTTCTTTCGATTCTTCAACAAAAGCCAACAGGGTTTCATCATCGTCAATCAGGGGCATTGCACATTCTCCTCAGCTCTTTATGTCCGGATTTTTCAGCTGATTCTAAAATGATTATCCAGTTTCATTACCTTGAAAAGCTGCTTGAGGTCCTCGGATAAATTCAGCAATTCGATCTCACCGCCGCCGTTATTGGCCAGGCTGTTGCGAATGGAGATAAGCAGACCTATGCCCGAGGAATCGATCATCTCGGTTCCGGAGAAGTCGATGACGATTTTTTTTTCACCGCTGTTGATGATATCAAGAAACTCCTGCTTCAGATTGGCACATTGCGATGCCACGATGTCTATTCCCGGCTTCATGGTTACCACGCCGTTTTTTCTTTCGATATGACTCATGTCTTGCTTCCTTTGTGGGGTTGAAATCCTGACATATCCATCAGTATACATTATCTGATTTTTTTTGTTAAATAAAGCGTATTGCCGGCCGCATTGAATCTCAGGGTAAAGCCATAGGGTTCCATGGAATTCAGACCCCGGCCCGAGGTCGTACTGCTGGAAACCGGGGTCTTCAGCAATTGCCGCTGCCAGTCAAAACCCTTGCCCTGATCGGTTACGATGATGGTGAGGCTATCGTGCTCAAGATGCAGGCTGCAGGCCACTTTCAGGCTGCTGTTTTTTTCGTTGCCGTGAATAACGGCGTTATTCAATGCCTCGCGTAACACAAAGACCAGCTCAAATGGGCTGAAGGAAACGTGTCTGCTGAGCAGAAAATCTTTGATGGTGTCAACCGCCCGGTCGACATTGGCCAGAGTTGAGGGGAAATTGCAGGAGATGGAGCGGTTGTTTTCGCTGCAGATAAAATCCTCCATGCTCAGACCTCAATGGACATGATGACGATATCGTCATCCGGCGCGCTCTTATGGGCGCAGACCCTGTCATTGAGCTGCTGGGCCGCCTGCTGCACCGGGATATGGCGCATATCCTCCACAAGCGGGGGCAGCTCATCGGTCAATGATGTCCACACCCGGCGTGATTCCGCCCTTTCCAGCAGCCCGTCCGAATAGATAAAAAAACGGTCCCCAGGGGTTACCTTCATGTCGCATGTCTCGAAATAGGCATCACTCAAAATGCCCACCGGGGTGCCCCGGGCAGTGATAAACTCGGCCGGACCCTTGACCGGGACATAGAGAACCGGCGGATGGCCGGCGTTTACCAGGGACATGATCAGGGTCTGCCGGTTCAGGCGGAGATAGACGGCAGTCAGATACTTGCCCTCAGGCAGAATATCGATGAGCACGCTGTTCATCATCTTCACGGTATCGGCCGGGCTGTAAATCAGCGATGAATTCTGCTGGATAAGGGCTTTGACGGCAGCGGTGATAAAACTTGTGCCGATATCATGGCCCGAGACGTCAGCCACCACGTAAACCGAGATATTGGCGGAAACCTGCAGCACATCATAAAAGTCTCCACCCGCTTCATGCAGTGAACAATAGTAGATGCCGAAATTGGCCCGGGGAAGGTCCGCGGGATTGACCAGCATGGCGGCCTGGGCATCATGAAGCTCTTTGAGCTTTTCCGTCTGCCGTTTCACCAGGGCCTTGGTGGCCAGGCTCAGTTTCAGATGCAGACGGACCCGGGCCAGGACTTCCGTTCTATTGAAGGGCTTGACGATGTAATCCACCGCCCCGAGTTCAAAGCCTTTGACCTTGGAGGAGAGATCATCGTTGCCGGTTAGAAAGATTACCGGGATGGCATTGGTTTTGGGGTTTTGCTGCAGTTTTTCCAGCACCTCGAAACCGTTCTCCATGGGCATGATGATATCCATCAGGATCAGATCGGGCAGGTATTTCAGGACAAGTTCCCGGGCCAGTACGCCGTTACCGGCGGAGATGACCTTGTAGCCCTCCCTCTCCAGGGAAATCTGCAGGAGTTTCAGATTGATCGGGGTGTCGTCGACGATGAGAATGGTAATCTGCTGTTTGTTTTCCATTGTCCCCCGTGGGTTTTCAGGCCAAACCTTTTAGTAAGCCGTTGTAAAAAAAATAACATGGCCGGAGAAATGCGCCCCAACGGCACTCTTTTCAGTACCCTCTTGAGGGTTATAAGGAGCCGTAAAGAAATGGCTTAGAAGACAGAGGTTATTTCGTAACGGCTCTTAACTTAAGCAAATAAAATAGTATTTTCTTTTCAGCTGTTAAAAGTCAATTTTTTTATTCGGGCAGGAAGGCTGGGAGGCGGGGGACCATATTGCCGTAAGCGGTGAGGACGGCCAGCCGGCTGACTTCGCCGGTCCAGGTGAGGTGGATGTCCAGGCGGTCGGCAGGCATCAGGCCCTGCAGGCGGTCAGGCCATTCAATGACCGTGAGCCCTTCGCCGTAAAGATAATCCTCAAAACCGAGTTCGAGAACTTCATCGGCGGTGGCCAGGCGGTAGAGGTCCATATGATACAGGGGAAGGCGGCCGGGATACTCGTGGAGGAGGCTGAAGGTCGGGCTGGTAATGAAACAGCCGGCCGGCACGGCAAGCCCTTGTCCTATAGCCTGGGTCAGGGTTGTTTTGCCGCTGCCCAGGTCGCCGGTCAGGGTGAAGATATCACCGGCCAGGGCCTGCTTGCCCAGATGGCGGCCGAAATGCGCCGTTTTGGCCGGATTGTCGAGATTGAGGTGGACGGAGGGGTTCATCAGAGAAACGGGCCGGGAGGTTATTTGGTTCTCTTATGACAGAAAAGGCAACGGTATTTGGGGGGGTGGTCTGCCGGCAGAGGCGCCTCGCCGTCCGGCTTGTGGCAGCTTTCACAGAATTTTTCCGCCTCTTTTTTTTCCATGGGGAAAAAACGTTCATGCTTCTCATCATGGGGAAGAAAGGCGGTGGTTTCCGGAGGGGCGCTCCACAGAAAATAGAATACTCCTCCACAGAAAACCAGGAAGATCAGGTTGTAGATAAGGGTTTTTTTTGCTTTCATGCTCATGGCCATAAAGAAATTGTCCTGTCTGTTTTATTCCGTGTTGCTCGGTGTTGATGAATAGGATGCCAAAAACTTGGTGAAAGTTCCTTTTAAAGAGATCTGATTAAAGAGATCTGAGGGGACTTCGTAGTTATAAAAGTACCGTTTATCTTTGCCGTCATGCCAGCATGTTTTTAGCTGGCATCCAGCTGATGGACTGGATTCCGGCTAAGAGCATGCCGGAATGACGGACGTTTCGAGGCTTTATAAACGGTTTATCAACAATAGCTGAGTCCCTTATTCTCCCATTTCCAGGGCGTTGAAATGGATCATTTTCACCCTGAGCGCGGCAACCAGGGATTCCAGGATAATTTTGGCCAACAGCCGGTTGGCGCCGCAGAGGCGAAGCAGCAGGGTATGCTGCCGGTGCTTTTTAATGAGTCTGGCCAGCGGCAGGTCCTGATAGCCCGGATCAATGATGGTCCGGGCCACCGCTTCCCCGGAACAGACCGCGGAATAAATACCCTCGCCGGTCAGTCCCGAAGCCAGCCCTGCCGCGTCGCCCACCAGAAACCTGTTGCCGAAGTGAAAGCCCCGGAAATCAAAGTTGATGGTGGCGGCCCAGGCTTTGAGTCCTGCCGTATGCATACCATGCGCAGCCATCCAATGGTGTAATTTTTCCTGGAGAATCTTGGGGGGCATATCGGCCCGGTTGGCATACGCCCCCACCGAGGCGCAATTTTTATGGGGGAAAATCCAGGCATATCCCGTGGCAAACTGATCGGGATCAAGATGCCAGACCATTTCCGTAAAGTTGCCGGGCACCAGATACTGCACCCCGGCGCCCAGATGCACCACAGGCAGCTGCAGATAACGCCGCACCAGGGAGTTGCTGCCGTCCGCACCCACCAGGAAGTCGTAGGTAAAGCGGGCGGAGCCGGTGATCACCTCTTTTGCAGTGATAGCCGTCACCTGGGTTCCGGTGCTGATGGTTGCCCCGCACCGGAAGGCCTTATCGGCCATCCATTGGCCGAGATTTTCCCGGTTGATGGTGGAGATGATCGGTTCAGCCGATGCGATGACGGTTTGCTGCCGGCCGGTGCGGATATGCTGGCGGCTGAAGGCTTTTTCGATCAACTCCTCGGGCAGATGGCGGGCCAGGCCGGACCAGGTAACCCCGCCGGCGCAGACCTTGACCCCGACCCGCCTGCTGCGTTCCAGCACGAGAACATCAATGCCCTTTGCCGCCAGCACGGAGGCGCAGGCCAGGCCGCCGGGGCCGGCACCGATGATAATGGTATGGAAATGTTTATCGGCTGTCATGATGAAAAAATAAAAAAGAATGTAACGTAAAGAAGTGAAGCCGCAAAGGTTTTATTTTGCCAGGGGATGTGGTAAGGTTTTAGCCCGTTGCGCAGTTGGTTTTTTTTATCTTTTACTCTTTCCCGGCCTGGCCGGTCCAGGGGTTTTTCATATGGCAAGTTCATTACGTTTGGATAGATCGTCAAGAAAGCAGCCTTTCTTTTTATATGTTTTTCTTATGCTGCTGCTGGCTGCAGGTGCGGTGGCGCTGATTATTCTGCTTGAGAGGGAAAAGCCGCTGATCGAGGTGGCCGGTAAGCTTGATCTGATCGGCACCCAGCGGCAGATCGATTTTGCCGTGACGGATATGAAGAGCGGCCTGCGCCATATTGATGTCTTCATCCAGCAGGGCGACACGCAGAAGGTGCTCTATGTGCAGGATTTCCCCAGGCAGAGCCACTTCAGGTCAGCCGGCCCGCACCGCATGGCGGGAAAGATCAATATTGATACCCGTGCCTTTGGCTTAAAGGATGGCGCGGCGGAAATCGTTTTCACGGCCCAGGATTTTTCTTACTGGAACCTGCTGCGCGGCAACATTGTGCAGCTGGTTTTCCCGGTAACGCTTGATACCAAGCCGCCCAAGGTGACAAGAATGGATTCGCCCCAGTACATCAAGCCGGGCGGCGCGGGACTGGTCATTTATCAAATCAGTGAGCCGGTAACCCGGCACGGGGTAGTGGTGAATGGTTATTTCCATCCCGGATTTCCCGTGCCGAATAAAAAGGAGCTGTTCGGCGCCATCATCGGTCTTCCCTATGATACCGAACAGATCAAGGATGCCCATGTGGAGGCGGAAGATGCGGCAGGCAATATCGGCAAGGCCCCATTCGGCATGATTTTCAAGAAGGTGAATTTTAAATCCGACCAGATAAACGTGCCCGATAGTTTTCTCGATCTGAAAATCCCTGAGTTTTCCCAGTATTATCCGGAGATGACCGGCACCCCCCTGGAAAAGTATCTCTATATCAATAACAAGGTGCGGGTTGACAATAACCGGAAGATTACCGAGATCTGCAGCAAACCAATCCCGGAGCAGCTCTGGCAGGGCCGTTTTGAACGTTTGCCCCGCAGCAGCACCAGGGCCGGCTACGCCGACAACCGCACCTATTACTACAACGGCCAGGAGGTGGACAAACAGGTTCATCTCGGCATTGATCTCGCCTCAACCCAGCGCGCCAAAGTGGAGGCGGCAAATAGAGGGAAGGTTGTTTTTGCCCAATATCTGGGCATCTACGGTAATATGGTGATGCTTGACCACGGCCTGGGGGTTTTCAGCCTCTACTCGCACCTCTCGGGCATTGATGTGGCAGTCGGCGATCTGGTGGAAAAAGGCGGCGTGATCGCCACCACCGGCACCACCGGTATGGCTGGTGGCGATCATCTCCATTTCGCCATGCTGGTTAACGGCGTGCTGGTGAATCCCATTGAGTGGTGGGACGAGAGCTGGCTGCAGCTGCATATTCTCAATTATCTGAAATAACGGCAAAGTTCCACAATCTACAGGGCCGTCCCCGAAGATGGGGGCTGTAGGGGCACTCCCAGAGGGTATCCTTGTCCTCTTCGGCAACCAACAAACCCGGCACCGCATGATACGGTAAATGTCAAAAATTAAAATTCTTCCTGAAAATCTGGCCAACCAGATTGCCGCCGGCGAGGTTGTCGAACGGCCTGCCTCGGTAGTCAAGGAGTTTGTCGAGAATGCGGTTGATGCCGGAGCAGGCCGCATCACGGTTCAGGTGGAGGGCGGCGGCAACCGGCTGATCCGGGTGATTGATGACGGCGAGGGCATGGACCAGGATGATATCCTTCTTTGCCTGGAGCGTCACGCCACCAGCAAGCTGCAGACGGCCGACCAGTTGCCCCGCATCCTCACCCTGGGTTTTCGCGGGGAGGCCATCCCCAGCATCGCCTCGGTATCCCGTCTGACCATTACCTCCCGAATCGCCGGCGCCGAGCTGGGCAACCGGGCGGAGATCCGTTTCGGCCAGCTGCGCCGGGTGCATGAAATGGGTTGCAGCCAGGGCACGGTGATGGAGGTCAGCGACCTTTTCGGCAATGTGCCGGCCCGCAAAAAGTTTCTCAAGACGGCCCGCACCGAGCTTGCCCATATCGACGAGATCATCATCAACAGCGCCTTGGCCATGCCGCAGCTGGGCCTGACCTATACGGTGGACGGCCGGGATATCTGGTCCTTTGCCGCAGGGGTTGATACCCTGGCCTGCCGGGTGCAGCGCATCATGGCCCGGCAGCTGAAGAGCGAGTTGATCCAGGTGGACGGCCAGTTGGCTGACCTGTTGATTCATGGTTACCTGCTGCCGCCGGATGAGGCCGCGGCAGCGGCGGCCAGGCTGCGGATTTTTGTCAACCGGCGGGCGATCCGGGACCGGATGATCACCCATGCGGTTGCGGAAGGCATGCACAATTTCCTCATGAAGGGGCGTCGTCCCGCGGGCGCGGTCTTTCTGGAACTTGACCCGGAGCGGGTGGATGTCAATGTGCACCCGACCAAAGAGGAAATCCGTTTTCATCAGTCGCACAATATTCACCAGCAGGTCGTTGAGGCCATAGGCCGGGCCATGCAGGGCCACCAGCGCAGAATGCAGCATGCGGTGTTCGGCAGACCGGCTGCCCCGGATGGGAATTTCCCGCAATCCCGTCCCCGGGAACAGCCGCCACCCCCGGCAAGCGCCTGGCAGCTCCGTGAGCCGTCTCCTGTTGTGCAGCCGGGAAAAACGCAAGTTCCGCTGCCCTTTGCCGCAAGCAAGCTGCCTGAACCGGCAACTGCCGGGCCGGCACCACCTGTCCGGCCTGCCGTAAAACAGGCTGCCGCCCCTCCAGACCGCGGGGAGGAAACAGCTTCTCCCTTGCCGTTGCCGGGTAGCCTGCCCGGCAGCCGTTACCGCTATGTGGGCCAGTTCATGCAAAGTTATCTGCTCTGCGAGACAGAGGACGGCATTGCCGTGATCGACCAGCATGCGGCCCATGAAAGGCTGCTTTTCGAGCAGCTGAAAAAACAGTATCAGCAGCTGGAGCTGCCTGGCCAGGCCCTGCTTTTCCCGGAGATCATCGAATGCACCCCTGAGCAGAGCGAGGTGCTGAAAAAGCACGGCCAGGAGATCGCCAGGATCGGCCTGGTCATCCAGGAGTTCGGCGGCCAGAGCTATGTCATCAAGGCGGTGCCGGCCATCCTCGGCCATCTGGGCCCCCAGGAAATCGTCAAAGGGATTTTTGACCATTTCCTCAGCCGGGAGGGACGGGCGAAAGGGGCGGCTCTGCGCATGGATGATATGCTGGCGGTCATGGCCTGCAAGGCAGCGGTAAAGGCCCATGATATCCTGCTGCCCGAGGAGGGGGAAGAGCTGCTCAAGAAGATGGAGGCGGCGGAAGTCTTTTCCCACTGTCCCCATGGCCGGCCGGTGGTGAAAATTTTCAGCGCCTCTGAGATAAAAAAATGGTTTTTCCGCTAGGATAAAAGGTAGAATGTCTGTTAATTTTGACTGTCTCGTAAAAAAACCGCTCGACAGCCGTACAGTGCATGATAAGTTACTGATTTATCGTCACAGTATTTCGGCGCCGAGGCTTTTTACGAAGCCATCAATTTGGTGGCCCTTGTCAGTTTTGCAAATTCTTATAAATTTTTCAGAGCAAAGTACGAAATTGAGGATAAAGAAATGAAGACCGCCCCGGTTACAGAAACGAATTTTACAGATCTGCAGCTGATCCATCGCGGCAAGGTCCGCGACCTCTATGAGGTTGAAGATAAACTGCTCATGGTGGCAACGGATCGCATTTCCGCCTTTGACGTGGTGATGAGTGATCCCATCCCTGATAAAGGGGCGGTGCTGACCAGCCTTTCTCTTTTCTGGTTTGATTATCTGCGGGATATCGTGCCCAATCATCTCATCTCCGCTGATCCGGCTCAATATCCCGCCGTCTGCGCCCCCTACCGCGAACAGCTCAGGGGCCGCAGCATGCTGGTGAAAAAAGCCAAACCCCTGCCCGTGGAATGCATAGTCCGGGGCTATCTGTCCGGTTCATTCTGGAAGTCCTACCGGGAGAACCCCACGGTCTGCGGTTTTGCCCTGCCCCCCGGCATGCAGGAATCGGAAAAACTGCCGGAGATCCTCTTTACCCCGTCCACCAAGGCTGAACAGGGGGTGCATGATGAGAATATCTCGCTCGCCAGGATGGCGGAGATTGTCGGCCGGGCGGAGACGGACAAGATCGCGGGGGTGTGCATCGAACTCTATCGCAAGGCCGCTGACTATGCCCGCAGCCGGGGCATCATCATTGCCGATACGAAATTCGAGCTGGGCTGGTATGAGGGAGAGCTGCTGCTGATCGATGAGGTGCTCACCCCGGATTCTTCCCGTTTCTGGCCCGCGGATGTTTACCGGATCGGCAGGGGGCAGGCCAGTTTCGACAAGCAGTTCCTGCGGGACTACCTCCTCACCCTTGACTGGCCGCAGACCCCGCCGGCTCCCAAGCTGCCGGAAGATATCATCACCAAAACCAGGGAGCGCTACCTGGAGGCCCTGGCCCGGATAACAGGCAAGAGTTTTGCCGTGTAGCCTTTCTGTGCCGGTCAGCCGGCAGCCTGCCTGACGCAAGGCTGCCGGCGGAGCTATTGCTGTTTTTTTTCTTCCCCTTTCTTGTACAAATCCTCTTTTTTCATGCCGGTCAGCGGATCAATCTGAAAGCTGCCCGCCGTAGCAAAAAAAGGCGAGGCCGATGACTTGATGACGTGGTCCGTGTCCTCACCGCTTGCCGCGGGGCCGATGTTGACGGTCACGGTTTGGCTGTCCGTGATCAGGGTCAGCACGGCGGTGTCAAGGGGTTTGCCCTGATATTGCCTGCCCAGATAGCTGTTGATGGCAATATGGGTGAGCTTCTGCAGGAAGCTGTCCAGGGCGGCCGGGTCCGGAGCAGGCCGCGATTCGTCACCGCTCACCTGCCACTTTCCCCCGTCTTTACGCAAGGTAAAGCTGCCGTGGCTGTTTTTCAGGCTCACCTCCTGCAGCCGGTTCCGGTCAACCTGCATATACACTTTCTGCCACCATGATTCCTTATGGGTATCAAGATTCCAGGTGGAAATGCCTCGGGCAAGATAGACCTCATCCGTTGACTGCGGGCGGACATGGATGGTCTGCGGCCCGGAGGCGCTGCCCAGAAAGAGGGTCTGCGTTTTGCCGTCTTTGGCGGTGAGAACAATCTTTTTGGCGAAAACCTTGTCATCCACCTGGAGGCGGATATGGCTTGACCGGGTTCTGGTGACCAGCCGCTGGGACTGGAGAGAGGTGAGGTTGTTGATAATATGCTGGACCAGACCGGGGTCGGCCGGGAACAGGTCTGGGCTGCCATCATCGACCAGCCAGTTGCCGTCGTTTTCCTTTTTCAGGGACAGCGTTTTGCCGGTGGCGTCGGTGATGGACAGCTCGATAACCGTGTCGGCGGTGAGACCGGGGACAAGTTCCACCACCGGCTGTCCCTTTTCGCCGCTTGGCAGATAAAGGAAGGCGATCAGCAGCAACTGGCAGACCAGCAGGATGAGCAGAATGAGATTGGTTTTTTTGCGGATCATGATTTTTCTCCCACCAGCTGCATGGGTTTTTCCTTTCTCCGGCGGTTTGCGCCGACGATGCTCACTGCCGCCAGGGCTGCCAGGGCCACCCCGTAATTGAGCCATTCCCAGAAGGTTTGCTCCTGTCTGGTCATGGGTTTGAGCAGTCTGGCGTGGGAACCGCGGGAGCGGATGGTCAGCAGGTCTTCATCCGCCACGCTCCAGTCAATGACGTTCTGGACAAAGCCCAGGCTGTTTAAGAAGCGGTCCATGCCCAGGCCCTGGGACATGTTGATGACCGTATCGCTGATAAATTCCGCCGAACCGATGACCACCAGGCGTGCTGACGGCGGGGAATGGTTGATGATCGGCATGGGCGGCAGCAGCTGTTTTTCCTGCGTGGGCCCAGGTTCCGTGATCTCTTCTTCCCCGTGGCCCCCATGGCCGTTTTGCTCTTTACCGGCGTTTTGCTGCAGCCGGGGGTCTGCCTTGTCCTGAAAGAAGCTGGCAAAATCACCGGTTATGGCCACGGCAAGATTCTGCTGCCTGAAATCTTCTCCCGGGGCAAAGCCGTTGTCCGGGAACTGCTCGAAGTCAGGTTCGATGAGGGGCGAGGGCGCAAGCCAGGACTCACTGCTTGATTTGAGCAGTACGGCGACTTTTTTACCCTGTAAACGCTGGTCATCAAGGGCGAGGGGTGACACCCAGTTCATGGTCACCGCCGGAAGATTTGCGGTGATGGCGTTGTCAGAGGCCATGTTTTCCGGCCGCACATCAACGAAGAACGGATAGTCAATGCGCTGGATCTCCTGGACGGTCAGACCGCCGATATTGCGGTTTACCGGGATGGGAAACGGCTCGTTCTGTTTGTCCATGACCAGGGAATCTTCCACGGTGATGCCGTAATGACCGAGCAGCTCGGCCAGTCCGTCCTTGATCTTGCTGACCTGCAGGGACTGGGCGTCCGGGGACATATCGAGCAGATAGCTGCCGGCCAGGGCCACCACGGCTCCTCCCTGCATCAGGTACTGGTCGATTGCCAGCCGTTCCATCTCCGTCAAACCCTGGGGAGCAAGCAGCAGGAGCACGTCGATATCGCCGGCAACCCTGCCCTGGGAGAGATCCGCTTTCTGCAGATTATAGTTTTCCCGCAGCAGCTGCTGGATGATCTGATAGTTATCCTTGGGAGCGCCATGCCCCATCATGGCCAGGGGGGATTGTTCCCCGGCTGCCGGCGACCAGACGCCTATGGTTTTGGTGAAGCCGGAACCGTTGCGCTTGATGGCGCCCTCGATCTCCTGGCGCAGTTCCGCCTCCCCCATGTCCGGGGTGAGGTAGAGCCGTTCGATACTGTCTCCTGTCTGCAGCAGCAGGTGCAGATAAAAGGTTTGGCCGGCAAACAGGGAGAGCCTGATGGGTTCAATGCCGTACTGTTCGTTCAGCTGCTGCTGTTCGGCGGCTGACAGCCGGTCCGGATCCTTTTCTTCAAAGAGAAGTTTGCCGTCCGATTCCTGCTGCAGATCGCCGGCCACCTTTTTGATGGTGTCAGGCATGGCCTGGAATGATTCCGGCAGGGTACGGGGAGTGATGACGCTTATTATTTTGTAGCCGGCGGGATTGCCGGCAAAAACCGTGGCCAGGGACTGAAAGCCGTAGACCACCTTTTTGATGGATTTGGTCAGGTCGTATTCCGGATTGCGCAGCGAGACGTCGAGCTGGCCGTCGGGCCGCGGTTTGACCTCGATGAGATCATCGAAACCCAGGGTGACGAACTGATCACCGTATTTGACCAGGATATGGAAATAGGAGTTGACCACCGAGGCCTCATAACGGCCGGCCACCTGGAAGGGAATCGGTTTGATGCCGTACTGCTGGTTGGCCTCGGTCTCCATCTGCTCGTCAAGCTTGGGATCGACAAAGGAGACCTGCACGTTGCCGTGCGAGGCAATGGCGTATTCGCTCATCAGGTCTTTGATGCGCGGCACGAGCGGGGAGAGCAGGGGATGGGTCTTGGCGCTGAAATAGCCGCGCATGATCAGCGGCTCGGGCAGATTAATGATGATCTCCCGGGTGGCCCGGGACAGGGAGTACTCCCGCTGGGCGGTGAGGTCGAGCCGGGCTGAGCTGACCCGGGCCAGCCAGATGTTGGCGGCCAGGAGATTGGCCGCAATCAGCAGCACGGTGATCAG
>JALNXE010000099.1 GCA_023230525.1 Desulfobulbaceae bacterium | reverse complement strand
GTGTGGCCGGCTGGTATGCGGCAAATTTTGCCAACAAGCAGAAAAGAATCGAAGCCGCTGATTGATGGCAGTCCTGCCCGACGCCCATTATATGCAGCTGGCACTTAACCAGGCTGAGCTTGCGGCACAGCGGGGCGAGGTTCCCGTGGGCGCGGTGCTGGTGGATGCCCAGGGTGCGGTGCTGGCCTGTGACGGCAACCGTCCCATTGAATACAGCGACCCCACCGCCCATGCGGAGATGGTGGTGCTGCGCCAGGCCGGGGCCAAGCTTGCCAACTACCGGCTCGCCGGCACCACCATGTATGTCACCATCGAGCCCTGTGTCATGTGCGCCGGGGCCCTGGTGCATGCCAGGATCAGCCGGCTGGTGTATGGGGCCGATGATCCCAAGGCCGGCGGCATGGTGTCGCTTTATCAGGTGGGCCGGGACGGCCGCCTCAATCACAGCCTGGAGGTGGCGGGGGGAGTTCTCGCCGGGGAATGCTCCGCGGTGCTGCGGAATTTTTTTCATCGGAAAAGAAAAAAAACAGCGGCCCCCTGAAGCTTTCGGCCGGGGGAAAACAGGGTGTTGCCTTCGCCCTGGAGTTTAACTCGTTGATTTACCGGCAGTATATTTCCACCCTGGGATTTTTTGCGGTTTCATTTAATTTTCCGCTTTCAAAATCTGAACTTTGTTTGTAAAGTACTTGACTTTGCAAATTTGCTCCGAGCGGAGAGGTGACCGAGAGGCCGAAGGTGCACGACTGGAAATCGTGTGTGCGGCAACGTACCGGGGGTTCGAATCCCCCCTTCTCCGCCAGTATTTTTCCCATATCTCTTGCAAGATTTGGGAAAAAGTGTAATATGCAAAAATACATATTGTCAGGGAGACCTACAGCTCTGTTTTTCATATTTTAAGAGTTTGATAGCCGGGTCCCGCGCAACAGAGGCTCACGAACCCCGTCAGGTCCGGGAGGAAGCAGCGGTAGTGAATCCCCTCTGTGTGCCGTGGGGGTGCCTGGCTATCATTTTTTTCACTACTCAGGTTGGTTAGACTTTTAGTCTGTTAGCGAAAATGGCCGAAGTTAAGGGGCCAAACCGAGCCTCATCTGGTATTTTTCGTGACCAATAGACTAATCCCCTTTAGGCTATTGACCTGAGCTGTTATCATTTTTTTATCTTCATTTTGTTCGCGACAATGACTTTTTATCAAGCCGTCATCTATCCAGCCTGCCCATGGCATATCTTGTTCTAGCCCGGAAATGGCGCCCGCAGACCTTTGCCGATGTCGTCGGCCAGGAGCCTGTTGTCCGCACCCTGCGGAACGGACTGGCCCGCAACCGGGTCGCCCATGCCATGATTTTCTCGGGCGTCCGCGGGGTGGGCAAGACCACTTTGGCCCGCATCATGGCCAAGGCCCTCAACTGTACGGGCGAGACAGAAGACAAGCCGTGCAATGTCTGTGAGTCCTGCCGGGAAATCACTGCCGGTAATGCGGTGGATCTGCAGGAAATCGACGGCGCCTCCAATCGCGGTATCCAGGAAATCCGTGAACTGAAGGAAAATATCCGCTTCTTTCCCACCAAATGCCGGTTCAAGGTCATTATCATCGATGAGGTGCACATGCTCACCACCGAGGCCTTCAACGCCCTGCTGAAGACCCTGGAGGAGCCCCCGGAACATGTCTATTTCATGTTTGCCACCACCGAGCTGCACAAGGTTCCCATTACCATCCTTTCCCGCTGTCAGCGTTATGAATTAAAAAGGGTCTCCTTTGTTGATCTTGTCGCCTTTTTTGCAAAAATAGCGGCCAGGGAGCAGGTGGAGATCTCCCGCCGGGCCATTGAGATGATTGCCCGGGAGGCTGACGGCAGCATTCGGGACGGCTTGAGCCTGCTGGACCAGATTTTCTCCTTCGGCGGGCAGCGGGTAACCGATGAGGATGTGGTGCAGGTGCTCGGCCTGGTTGATCAGCAGATTTTCGCCCATCTCGCCCGGTCGCTGCTGGCCGGCGACCTGGCCCAATGCTTTGATCTGCTGGAAAAAACCTATGTGGCGGGCATTGATTTAAAACGTTTCGCCACGGATCTGCTTGCCTATCTGCGCGCCCTGCTCATCTGCCGCACCAGTCCCCGGCCGGAGGCGCTGCTCGAGGTTTCCGACCAGGAACTGGCCGAACTGCGGCAGCTCAGCGGCGGCCACAGCCCCGAGACCCTGTCCATGCTGTTTCAACTGCTGTTCAAGGGCATGAGCGAGATGCAGTATTCGGCCCATCCGCGCCTGGTGCTGGAAATGGCCTTTATCAAGGCGGTGCAGGCCGGTCAGGTGACCCCGGCGGCAGCGCTTCTTGCCCGGCTCGATGAGATGATCAAGGCCGGGGGCGGCCCCCAGGCCCTGCCGACTGCCGCACCTGCGGCTAAGGAACCGGAAAAGCCAGCTGTTGCTGCTCCCCAGAAACCGCCCGCTCCGCCATTGCCGGGGGGGAAAACAACCATAGTTCCTGAAACGCCGGCGTTGGCAGACGCTGAACCTGAGCTGGACAGCAAGGTGAAAAAGCTGGAAGCCCTGGTGGAAAAAATTGCGGAACCGAAAAACAGAGAAAAAAAAGGTGATGGCCTTGCCAGCCAGACACATGCCAAGGATGTGCGCAAGAACTGGGACAGCTTTGTCGCCTATGTCAAGGAGAGAAAGCCCTGGATGGCCCAAGTCTTGAAACTCTGTGAGAATCCGCGGGAGGAGGAGGGAAAGCTGCTGATTCGGTTTGACAATCCCTCTGACTGTACCCTGCTGCAGGGGCCGGAGCATGTGAAGGATCTCAGTGTCTATGTCCTGGATTTCTTCCAGAAGGATCTGCGGGTGAGGATCAGCGGCCGGGCCGATAAGGCCGGTGAACAGGGCGAAGCGGTCCTGGACGGCCCCAAGGAGGAACGGCGCGCCCTGGCAAATGATCCCCTGGTGCAGATCACGGTGGATGTCTTCGGCGGGCAGGTGGGGGCCATACGCACCGGTCCCCGTTTTCGTTAGTCTGGTCTGACTGGTCTGACTGGTCCGACTAGTCCAACTGGTCGGACCAAGCAGACGTGGCTATCCCTTTGGCCGTCAGAGTGGGCCATGCCCACGACCTTTTTGGCAGGGTGAAAACAAAGTTATCGCGGGCATGGCCGTTCCTACCCGGAGACGTGTTCTTGGAGCGGCGTTAACCTGTGACCAGTCGGACGAACAGGCCAGTCGGGCTAATAAGACCAGTAAGACCAGTCAGACCAGTCCGACCAGTCAAACCAGTAGGACCAGTCAGACCAGTCAGACCAGCAGTACCAACCAGACCAATAGGACCAATATATATGGATATGGATTCGATTTTAAAGCGGGCCCAGGAATTTCAGCATCTGATGAGCAAGAAGCAGGAGGAGCTGGCCGTAAGAACGGTTACCTCAACGGTGGGCGGCGGCATGGTCACCGTGATCGTTAACGGCAAATTTGAGATTGTCTCGCTGCAGATTGACAAGGTGGCCATTAATCCCAATGAGGCGGAGATGCTGCAGGATCTGGTGGTGGCGGCAGTCAACGATGCCATGCGCAAGGCCAAGGAGATGACCCAGTCCGAGCTGGCCCGGTTGACCGGGGGGCTGGGCCTCAACATCCCAGGCTTGTTCGGCGGGTGAGATAAGATGAACGTGGTGCCCCCGGCCCTGGCCAGACTGATTGAAGATCTGAACCGTCTGCCCGGCGTGGGCAGGAAGACGGCCACCCGGCTTGCCCTGCATCTGCTGCGGCGTCCTGCCGCCGAGGCCAAGGCCCTGGCCAGGGATTTACAGGATCTGCATGAAACGATCCGGCTCTGCAGTAACTGTTTTGCCTTCTCCGAAACGGAACCCTGCGCCATCTGTGCCGATCCCCAGCGGGACAGCAGCCTGATCTGTGTTGTCGAAGAGGCGGCGGATCTGATGGCCATCGAAAAGACCGGCACCTTCAAGGGACAGTATCATATCCTGCACGGGGTGTTATCCCCCATGGACGGCATCGGTCCCGAAGAGCTCAAGGTGCAGGCCCTGCTCGACCGGATTGACCGGCAGCCGGTGGCTGAGGTGCTTATTGCCACCAGTTCCACGGTGCCGGGCGAGGCCACGGCTGCCTACCTCATTGACAGCATGCGGCAAAAGGAGGTCAAGATCACCCGGCTGGCCTGCGGCATTCCCATGGGCATGGATATCAAATATGCCGATGAATTGACTCTGAGCCGGGCAATTGAGGCGCGGAAAAGGTATTGACCACTTTGCTTGGTAATGTATAATGTTCTTGACATTGCCGCTCATTATTGGTATTTCCTTCCCGTTTAGAGACACCAGAAAAATTGATGTCCCGCTGAAAAAAATCTCCGGCAGTGCGGCGAGGCGAAATTGCCGGCTGACAAAGCCATGCCGCCGGCGAAGCTCCTTTTTTTGCGGGTTCATAAAGAAATACAGGCGCGTAACTCAGTGGGAGAGTGCTACCTTGACATGGTAGAAGTCGGCGGTTCAATCCCGCCCGTGCCTACCAATTTTTTATTTACATAGTTGTGGCATGAACAAATAAACTTCGCAATATTTGAATGTTGCGAAGTTTATTTGTTCATGCCACAGGAAACATTCGCAAAGACAACATAAGCTGGACGATATGGCAGATATTCGGTTGAGCATAGCGGGAGGGGAAGCAAAAAATCTTCCCGCCGGAATCACGGCAGCTGAGGCCGTGAAAGCGCTCTGCTCCGGCAAGGAGCGCAAAAACACTGTCGCCGTGCGGGTGGGGGACAGGCTGCTTGATCTTGCCGAGCCTCTGACGGAAGATGCGGTGCTTGCGCCAGTGACCAAGGATTCGCCCGAGGGCCTGAATATCCTGCGCCACAGCGCCTCCCATATCATGGCCCAGGCCGTGGTGGAACTCTTCGGACCGGATATCAAGGTGGCCATCGGACCGGCCACGGAAGACGGCTTTTACTATGATTTTGACCGCAAGGAGCCGTTCACCCCGGATGATTTTGCGGCCATTGAGGCCAGGGTGCAGGAGATTGTGGCGGCCAACCTGTCCTTTACCAGAGAAACGCTTTCCCTCGCCGAGGCGAAGAAATTCTTCCAGGAAAAGGGGCAGTCCTATAAGGTGGAGCTGCTTGACGATATCCAGGCGGACACGGTCAGCATCTACCGGCAGGGTGATTTTGCCGATCTGTGCCGCGGTCCCCATATCGCCCATACCGGTCTGCTGCAGGCCTTCAAGCTGATGCGCATTGCCGGCGCCTACTGGCGCGGCGATGAAAAGAGGCCGATGCTGCAGCGCCTGTACGGTACCGCCTTTTATGACGCCAAGGAGTTGAAAAAGTATCTCTTTCAGCTGGAAGAGGCCAAGAAGAGGGATCACCGCAAGCTCGGCAAGGAGCTGGAGCTCTTTGCCATCAGCGATCAGGTCGGTCCCGGCCTGATCCTCTGGCTGCCCAAGGGGGCGCTGGTCAGACGGGTTATTGAGGATTACTGGAAGGACGAGCATTACCGCAACGGCTATGAGCTGCTGTATACCCCGCACATCGCCAAACGGGAGATGTGGGCGACCAGCGGCCATCTTGACTTCTATGTTGATGACATGTTTTCCCCCATGGAAGTGGAAGAGGTAAGCTATCAGATCAAGCCGATGAACTGTCCTTTTCATATCGCTATTTATAAGACCAGGAAGCGCAGCTACCGGGAGTTCCCCATCCGCTGGTGCGAACTGGGAACGGTTTACCGTTTCGAGCGGACCGGCGCATTGCAGGGCCTCATGCGGGTACGCGGTTTCACCCAGGATGACGCCCATATATTCTGCCTGCCGGAGCAGCTTGAAGAAGAAATTTTCAATATTATTGATTTAAATCTTCACATTTTAAAGACATTCGGCTTTAGTGAATACGATATTTATCTGTCGACCCGGCCCGAGAAGTATGTAGGCTCGGACGAGAACTGGCAGAAGGCCACCGACGCCTTGAAGATGGCCCTGGAGAAGAAGGGGCTGAGCTACACGGTTGACCCCGGCGAGGGGGTTTTTTACGGCCCGAAAATTGACATCAAGATCAAGGACGTGCTGGGGCGCGCCTGGCAGTGCTCCACCATTCAGGTGGATTTCAACCTGCCGGAGCGTTTTCAGCTCGCCTATACGGCGGAAGACAGCAGGGACCATCAGCCCATCATGATCCACCGGGCGCTGATGGGGTCGCTGGAGCGATTCTTCGGCGTGCTCATCGAGCACTATGCCGGAGCGTTTCCGCTGTGGATGGCCCCGGTGCAGGCCAAGGTCCTCAATATCACGGACGCCCAGCTTGATTACGCCGAAAAGGTGTATCAGGAGCTGCGTCAGGCCAATGTGCGGGTGGAAAAGGATACCCGTAATGAAAAATTGAATTATAAGATCCGGGAAGCACAGCTGGCGAAAATTCCCTATATGGTGATTGTCGGAGATAAAGAGAGAGATACGAATACGGTGACGGTTCGCCTGCGCGACGGTAAGAACCTGGAGCCGATGTCCGTGTCGGATTTTGCAGAGATGATTCGGGAGGAGAGCCGGATTCGCTGATACTGTCGGATGCTCAGGCAGCCAGGCTTTGTAAAGTTTTTCGTATGGAATAATGTGGAGGTAAGCATATTAAAAGAAAAAAAAGTGTTAAGAGCGGCCGCGAAGTAAAGGCCAGAGTAAATGACCAGATCCGGGAGAAAGAGTTACGGGTCATTGATGCGGATGGAAACCAGCTTGGGGTGATCTCCACGGAAGAGGCCATGTCCAAGGCGCAAGCGGTAGGGCTTGACCTCGTTGAGGTGTCTGCCTCGGCAGAACCCCCGGTCTGCCGGATTATGGATTATGGCAAGTATCGCTACGAGCAGAGCAAAAAACAGGCAGAGGCCAAGAAGAAGCAGGCCGTTGTCGAGGTAAAGGAAATCAAGCTCCGGCCAAAGACCGAAAAACATGACCTTGATTTCAAGGTCCGCAATATTCGGAAATTTTTGGCGCAGAAAAATAAGGTGAAAGTGACCTTGCGATTCAGGGGAAGAGAGATTGTCTATGCCGACAGCCTGGGCTTGGAACTCTTGAATCAGATAGGCACTATCCTGGAAGATGTGGCCGTCATTGTCCAGCCGCCGACCATGGAAGGCCGCCAGATGGTGATGTTCGTAGCGCCGAAAAGTTGATATCGCTAAAAGTCACGGCTCAGAAGTTTCGTGACGTTTAAACAGCAACTTATCATGCACTGTACGGCTGTCGAGAGTTTTTTCCCCGATAGTCAAAAGCTGATAGCCGGCCGGTTTTTTGCTTCCCACGGGCGGCGAAAGAGCTGAAAAAGGGATAAAGATTTTTATAGGTATTCAAGTTTTAGCCAGCGGATTCCTCTGTG
Organism: Desulfobulbaceae bacterium; assembly: GCA_023230525.1. Taxonomy (GTDB): domain Bacteria; phylum Desulfobacterota; class Desulfobulbia; order Desulfobulbales; family SURF-16; genus SURF-16. The sequence goes on along the minus strand of JALNXE010000099.1, from coordinate 8,865 downwards.
ATTTGCTGCAGGCTGCAAAGCTGAAATCTAGAACTTGTAATTTTATTATAAACAGGAGTATATGTTATGCCAAAAATGAAGACCAATAGAGGAGCTGCCAAACGTTTCAAGTTGAGCGGTTCCGGCAAGGTTATTCGCAGAAAGGCGTTTACCAGTCATATTCTGACGAAAAAAAGCACGAAAAGGAAAAGAAATTTGCGCCAGTCAGCAGTTGTTGATTCCGCCAATAGCAAAGGGATCAAACGTATTCTGCCCTATATGTAGATCAAGGAGATTGTAATGCCTAGAGTGACACGCGGTTTTAAAGCACGCCGCAGAAGAAATAGAGTTCTTAATCTGGCCAAGGGTTTTCGTGGAGCCCGCCATCGTCTTTACCGTACGGCTGCTGAGGCGGTTGATCATGCCCTCACCTATGCCTATCGTGACCGGCGCGCCAAAAAACGTGATTTCAGGCGTCTCTGGATCGTGCGTATCGGTGCAGGAGCCGAACAGAACGGCACCTCCTACAGCCGTCTGGTCGGCGGTCTGAAGAAGGCCAATGTGGAGCTTGACCGCAAGGTTCTCTCCAACCTGGCCATTCTCGATCCAAACGCCTTTTCAGCAGTTGCGAAGCTCGCTTCCTGATCCTAGCGGAAGATAAATTCCGTTACGTTTCCCCTGGCTCCTGCGAGCCGCATCCGTGCGGAATGATGGTGATTCCCCCATGGAAGATCGGAGTCGACTTTCTCTAAAACAATCATGGCCCTGCCCAAGGGCCATTTATTTTCAGGCATGAGAGTCTTCTCGCAATCGGTACGGAGTCGACTTTTTTGGTAAATTTATGGAAGAAGAATTACTTCGCCTGCAAAAAGAGGCATGCCGGGACCTGGCAGCCCTGAATGATCTGAAGGACCTTGAGCCGTTCCGGGTCCAGTATCTCGGCCGAAAAAGCGATTTTACCGGATTGATGCGCAAACTTGGCCAGGTTGCCGCAGAGGAAAGACCCCGGTTCGGCAAGCTGGCCAACGACATTAAAGTAGATCTTGAAAGTCGGTTTGCCGCGAAAAAGGCGGAACTGGAAGAGTCAGCCCGCACTGCAACAAGCGCTGTTTCCTCCGTGGACCTGACCTTGCCGGGCCGCACTTTCCCCGTTGGCAAGCTGCATCCGGTAACCCAGATCATGGAAGAGATCTGCGCCGTTTTTGAGGGCATGGGTTTTGGCGTGGCCGAGGGACCGGATGTTGAAACGGATTTCTACAACTTCGAAGCGCTGAATATTCCCAAGCATCATCCAGCCCGGGATATGCATGACACTTTCTACATTAATGAAAGTCTGCTGCTGCGCACCCACACCTCTCCCATGCAGGCCCGCATCATGGAAAAGCGGCAGCCGCCGCTCCGGATGATCGCCCCTGGCAAGGTCTACCGCTGCGACTCCGATATCACCCATACCCCGATGTTTCATCAGGTGGAGGGTTTTCTGGTGGACAGAAAGGTCTCCTTTGCCGACCTGCGCGGCGTGCTCGGTGTTTTCATTGCCCGGATGTTTGATGAGCGCACGGCCATGCGCGCCAGGCCGAGTTTTTTTCCCTTTACCGAACCAAGCGCTGAAATCGATATCGCCTGCGTCATCTGCCGCGGCAAGGGTTGCCGGGTTTGCAAACAGACCGGCTGGCTGGAGATTCTCGGCGCCGGCATGATTGATCCCGAGGTCTTCAAGCAGGTGGGCTATGACCCGGAGGAGTACAGCGGCTTTGCCTTCGGCCTCGGCGTCGAGCGGATTGCCATGCTCAAATACGGTATCAATGACATCCGGCTTTACTATGAAAATGATCTGCGTTTTCTTTCGCAGTTTTGACGGGTAATACCAGGTTGTTTAGAGTGTTAGACTGTAGTCTTTTAGGTGTTCAGACATGAAATATGTTCATAAAAATGGTCGAAATGCTGGGGCTCAAGGAGCCTCATTTGTTAATTTTTCATCACTTACAGACTAAACACTTAGAGACTATGTCCCTACAGACGAATAACCTCAAATCGATCCGCTCATGAAATTTACTTTTGACTGGTTGAGACAATTTGTTGATGTAAACCTCACCCCGCATGAGCTGGCTGACCGGCTCACCATGGCCGGCCTGGAGGTTGACGCGGTCGAGGAGATTTTCGCCGGTCTTGACGGCGTAAAGGTGGCTGAGATTCTCTCCGTCTCGCCCCATCCCGATGCCGACCGTTTGGTGGTCTGCCAGGTGGCGGTGGGGGCGGAAAAGGTGCAGGTGGTCTGCGGCGCGCCCAATGCCCGGGCCGGCCTGTTCAGCGCCCTAGCTCTGCCCGGTGCGACGCTGCCCTCCGGCGTGACGATCAAAAAGAGCAAGATCCGCGGCCAGGTTTCCCAGGGGATGCTCTGTTCGGAAAAGGATCTGGGCATCAGCGATAGCCACAGCGGCATCATGGAGCTCGTCTGGCTGCATGAATCAGGTGTTGACCTGGCCCAGGCCCTGCAGCTCAGGGATACGGTCATTGAGGTTGATCTGACGCCCAATCGTCCTGACTGCGCCTCGGTCATGGGGATCGGCCGGGAAAGCGCCGCCTTTTGCCGTACTTCGCTCAACCCGCCGGTTACGGTGCAGGATATTCCCCGGCTGACCGGGGAAAACTGTGAATTCAGCGTTACCGTCCAGCATGAGGACTGCCCCCGCTACGCCGCCAGACTCCTGAAAAATGTCAAAATCGGCCCCTCTCCCTGGTGGCTGAAGAAACGGCTGCTGGCCGTGGGCCAGCGGCCGATCAACAATGTGGTTGATGTCACCAACTATGTCATGCTTGAATATGGGCAACCGCTCCACGCCTTTGATTTCAGGAAACTGCAAGGCGCAGCCATTGTCGTCCGCCGGGCGAAAATCGGTGAAACCCTGACCACCTTGGATAATGTACAAAGAACCCTTGAGCCGGACATGCTGATGATCTGTGATGCCCAGCGGCCGGTGGCCGTGGCCGGGGTGATGGGCGGGGTCAACTCCGAGGTGGATGAGCACACCACCGAGGTGCTGCTGGAATCCGCCTGTTTTTCCCCGGTGAGCGTCCGGCGTACCGCCCGGCGGCTGAATCTGGCCACCGAGGCATCCTACCGCTTTGAACGCGGGGTTGATCCCCAGCTTCCCCCTCTTGCCATGGAACGGGCCGTCCGCCTGCTCTGCGAGGTGGCGGGCGCTGAGGTGGCCGCGGACGGGGTGGACTGTGCTGCCGGCGTCAAAAAAAATGAACCCATCAAGCTGCGGGTAAACAGGACCAATAATCTGCTCGGCTATGATTTCAGCGCAGACGAGATCACCCGCATGCTGTCCGCCATTGAAATCGGGGTCCGGCCGCTCAGCGACGATACCCTGCTGGTTACCCCGCCCAGTTTCCGCGTCGATCTGGAGCGGGAGATCGATCTCATTGAAGAGGTTGCCCGGCTGAAGGGATATAACGAGTTTCCCCAGACCATGCCGCTGGTGCCCATGGCGGCGGCCTGGCAGGACCCGGCCCGCAAACTGCGGCAGGATATCGCCGCGGCCATGACCGCCCTGGGCTTTTATGAGGCGATCAACTACAGTTTCGTTAATCCCCGCCATCTGGACATGCTGCGACTGGCCGAGGATGATGCCCGCCGCAGGACGGTGCAGCTGCTCAATCCCCTGGCCGAGGACCAGAGCGTGCTGCGTTCCATGCTGCTGCCCGGTTTGCTGGACAATGTGCGGCGCAATGTTAATTATCAGGTGGCTGATATCCGTCTTTTTGAGATCGGCAAATGTTTCGTGCCGGGCCCTGGCCTTGAGCAGCCTGAGGAGAAGACCTATCTCACCGCCGTGCTGAGCGGACGCAGGCTGCCGGGCGCCCCCCTGTTCCATATGGGGGAGGAAAAATGCGATATTTACGATGTCAAGGGCGTGCTGGAGACGTTGCTTGCCAGGCTTGGTTTTTCCGGTCTCGGTTTTGCTCTCGCCCCGGAGGCGGTCCAGCCCTATAGCGATTCCGATACCTTCGCCCAGGTCGTGGTGCAGGGCAAGGCCCTGGGCTGCTTTGCCCGGATGGCCAGAAAGGTGCTCGCCAATTTCGGCATCAAGCAGGATGTCTATTTCCTCAATCTGCAGCTTGAGCCACTGCTTGCAGCAGCAAAGGATACCAAACAATTTGTTTCTCTGCCCAAGTTCCCTGCCGTGAAATGGGATATAGCCGTGGTGGTGCCCGAACAGGTCCGGGTAGGGGAGATGGTTGAGTCAATTCTGCATTCCGGCGTTGCTCTTGTTGAGCAGGTCGAACTCTTTGACGTCTTCCGCGGCGGGGCGATCAGCAAGGGGATGAAGAGCGTCGCGGTCAAGGTTACCTACCGTTCGGCCGAGCAGACTCTTGATGATGAAACCCTCGGCCTGGAGCACCAGAAAATTATCGATATATTACTGACGCGTTTTGGCGGTCAGTTACGTGAGGTATAACCGCATGAAATCAAATCTCACCAGAAAGGAACTTGCCCAGGCGATCAATGACAAACTGGGGATTTCCCAGCGCAGCGCCGGAGAGCTTGTCGATCTGGTCTTTTCTACCCTGAAGCAGACCCTGCTGAATGAAGAGTCTGTTAAGATCGTTCAGTTCGGCACCTTTACTGTCAGGAATAAATCACCCCGCATGGGGCGAAATCCCCGGACCGGCGAAACTATGGAAATTGCCAAACGCAGCATGGTGTCTTTTAAGGCAAGCAAGAGTTTGCGGCAGAAAATCAATTCCTGATTTGCCTGATGCGGCAAAAAATGGGGAAGAGTTTTTTGTTTGAAGATGTTACGATAGAAGAGCGGAGTTGACAAAGAAACGTAAATCATCACGATAAGCGGATCAGTGACCGGCAAACCTCACAATCATATGGACAGCCAAATCGGTGAGGAAGCAGAACACCAAGGTGTTATTCCTGACAAACGATACTTCAAGATTGGAGAGGTTTGCGAAATAGCCGGGGTTAAACAGCATGTGCTGCGCTACTGGGAATCTGAATTCAAACAGCTGATCCGGCCCCAGCGCGCCACCTCCAAGCAGCGCCTCTACCGGCGGGTTGATGTTGAAAATATATTAATCATCAAAAAACTGCTCAAGGAAGATGGTTTTACCATCCCCGGGGCAAAAAAGCTCTTTGCCGGCAAAAAAGGCGGTGAGCTGAAGAGTCCTTTGGGGAAAAACAAAAAGGATGCGATGGATCTTCTGCACGACCTGAAAGCCGAGCTGCTCGCCATCCGGCAGATATTGCAGGATGAATGATAACTTTCTCGTAATGCTTCTTGACAGTTATTCATCCGTCATGCTAAATAGACCGTTTACAAAAAAGATCCACAAGAATAGGGCCGGGATGTAGCGCAGTCTGGTAGCGCACTTGAATGGGGTTCAAGGGGCCGGAGGTTCGAATCCTCTCATCCCGACCAGTTATACCAAGGAGTTGTGATCTTAGTGTCGCAACTCCTTTTTTATTTGTCCAGCCATTGTCCAGCCTTTTTGGCTGGCATTCGGTAATTCTTGGCATCGTTTCTTTAAAATAAATCTAGGAGTCTGTCGGACTTACGCAGCTCGTCCCCACGAAGCAACAACCCAATAGCGAAACAAATAAGGCTTAATGCCAAGCATTTAAAGCCTAACTTTAATGTGCCTTTTTCTTGTGGTGTTAAGTCTCCAGAAAAAACTGCTCCCAGTGAATCTAAAATACCTTTCCTTAAGGTCAACCTTGCCTGGAAAACAGAAAGACACCCACAACCAAAAACAAAGAAAGCTAATCCAATCCAGAATATCAGGTCATAAATATTCACAGAATTCACCTGTTATCTTTCTATAAAACCAGAGATGGTTTCAGCTATTTTTCTAGCGATAGGGCTTGCGGCCTTGGCTATATTTTCTCCAACAACGCCTATTCCGTCGGGGATAGTTGCCGAGACTCCTACAGGTGAACCAAAACCAGCACCAATAGATATCTCATTAAGATAACCATCTCTACTAAACCCGAAAGACAAATGTTTTGATGGGAAATAAGGGCTGAAATAGGTATGAACATCTTCGCATGGGTCAAGCTGGAGTTCGCCGCCTAAACCGAATAATTCAGGTGAGATTTCAAATTTAGGATCTAAGCCTTTAGGAAAGAAACCCCCATCGCTATCAAAAATATTCTGTTCAACTGTTACACCAGCAAGGGTTAATTCGGCATTAATTTGCCATAAACCGAATGGATCGATAAAATTGATGGGGTTGTTAGAGACGTAGGAATAAAGATTAATCCCCCCAGCCAACCCAATCGGATCAGGAGTTAAATATCTTCCTGTGACAGGATCATAATACCTGTGCCAGTTATAATGCAGTCCCGTTTCTTCATCAAAATACTGGCCCGGGAAACGCAGGTTGTTGGTGATGGTTGCAACCAGCACTTGGGCCTGGCCAAAGGGCAGATAGGCTGCCTCCCAGACCAGGGCGCCGATGCTGTCAACAATTTTCTGCGGGGTGCCCAGATGGTCATTGATAAAATAGTAAATCCCTGCCTTGGTTCCGTAAACCTTCATGGCCACCGGCTCGCTGCCAAGGTAGATGTAATCCCTCAGCGGTGTACCATCGCCAGCGATCTCAGCAATGAGATTGTTGCCAGCGTCATAGACATAACAGGTGGTCATGCCTCCGACTGTCTTCTTCACCCGCCTGCCCTGGAAGTCATAGGCATATTCCGCCAGGGTTTCCGTCCCCTGGCTGATGCGGATCAGCCGGTTGTGCCGATCATAGGTAAATGTCCTGCTGCCGTCTGAGATGGTATTGCCGTTGGCATCATAGCCATACTGTACCGGCGGGTTGGTGTCGGTTACGCTGAAATCAAGTTGGTTGGTGCCGGAGACCTGATAGGAGTCCGTCACTTCCTGGTTGACGGTTGTGGTCGGCACACCGCTGATCTGCCAGACGCTACCGTCGGCGTAGTATTTGTACTGATAATCCATCACGGTGCCGGCCTGGATAAGGGTCGGCAGATACCATTCATTGAAGGTCCAGTCAACATGCAGCAGGACAGCCCCGCCTGCAATCATATCATAATCCTCAGCCGGGCCAAAGGGCATATAGCTGATTGTGCCGATGAGAGGGACATTGTCCGCCAGGATCGTGGCGATCCGGCCGTTGCTGTCACGCCCATAGGAAACAACAAGGCCGCTCGGATAGGTGATGCTGTCCAGGTCGGCATTGGCCGAGTTATAGCCGTAGACCGTGGCAAGTGCCGCCATACCACTGTTGGTCCGTGTCTCCCGGAGCAGCTGACCGAGGCTGTTGTAGGAAAATTCCGTGCCGCCTGCAGAGTCAGTGAACGCAGTCAGCCGGCCCCTGCCGAAGGTTGGCGTCATAGCCTGCTGTCTCCGCCGATGAACCGTCCGAGAAGGAAACATTGGTCACTCGGCCAAGGGCGGTCAAAGCTGTATGGCACCTTCCTTTACCATAAACAAAGCCTTTCCTGGTAAGGGATAGCAAAATTTGTCAAGAATAAAGATGCGACCCTATATTCCCCCCTGACTTCTTTCCAGGCCCTCATCAACGAAATACCGCCAATGGACTAATTAAAATTATTGTCCAAAATAGCATGCCAATTACTAATAATAACGCCCCTGTATAGCAAAGCTTCTGGACGGCACGGCCACTTCTGTCGTCTTGCGCCTGCAATCGTGAAAGTTTTAACCCAACACATACAAAAAACGTGGACAAAATATAAAATAAAATCTGAGTATTCGTTCCAACCGTTATTTGACCACCACCATATCCATAAAACTTATACCATCCCCAAATTGCAGCCCAAGAACGCTCAAGAACTACTGCCCATTGGACGACGGCCACTATTGTAATCAGCAACGCGCCACTTAACCTTGCAATACTGCCACCTTTGAGAACCATGAACGCTCCTTTATTAATGAACAGTCAGAGTCCCAAAGCGCCTAATGTATTCAGGTCGAGTAGGCCAAATTTTCCACCAAGGCTTGAAATTATCAGGAACAAAATCTGTGGATGGAGTATTTCTAATTAGATCATCGGCTGCTTTCCAGCCCTGATCATCTTTGGCGGCGACGCATCCAGTTGTTCTACCCGGGCGATGCAATCTAAAGTGATCCCGCCCAGAAGTATCATCAATATCGTTATAGGGCGTCGCGTCTCTCCTATCAAGGCGATAAAAGCCTAGTCGGCCTTGCCTGTCAAGAATATCATAGGTTCCAGGGGGAATTGGGGCACCAAAAGGCTTACCACCAGACTCAGCCAATATGGCTACGCTGTTGCCAGTGTCCAGATCGACGAGGTTGAGCTGGCCGGTGGCGCTGTTATACAAACCTTCAACGAACAAACCGCTCGGGTCAATCCAATTAACCGGATTATTGTTAGCATAGGCATACAGATTAATCCCCCCATCCAACCCAATCGGATCAGGGGTAAGGTACCTTCCCGCACTCGGATCATAATACCGGTGCCAGTTATAATGCAACCCAGTTTCAGCATCAAAATACTGGCCCGGGAAACGCAGGTTGTTGGTGATGGTTGCTACCAGCATTTGGGCCTGTCCAAAGGGCAGATAGGCTGCCTCCCAGACCATAGTGCCGGTACTGTCAACAATCTTCTGCGGGGTGCCCGGGTGGTCGTTGAGAAAATAATAAATCCCTGCCTGTGCTCCGTAAACCTTCATGGCCACCGGCTCGCTGCCAAGGTAGATGTAATCCCTCAGCGGTGTACCATCGCCAGCGATCTCAGCAATGAGATTGTTATCGGCATCATAGACATAACAGGTGGTCATGCCTCCGACTGTCTTCTTCACCCGCCTGCCCTGGAAGTCATAGGCATATTCCGCCAGGGTTTCCGTCCCCTGGCTGATGC
>JALNXE010000098.1 GCA_023230525.1 Desulfobulbaceae bacterium | reverse complement strand
ATGCGGCCGATGCTTTTTACCACTTCAGGGCCGGCATTATATGCCGCCAGAGCGAGATGCAGATCATCGTCAAAGATGTTGAGCATTTTTCGCAGATAGCGGGTGCCGCCGTTGATATTGTCCTGGGGATCAAAGGGGTCGGAAACCCGCATGTCCCTAGCCGTGCCGGGCATGAGCTGCATCAGCCCCTGGGCGCCCTTGCAGGAGAGGGCCAAGGCATCAAAATTCGACTCGGCCTTGATCACCGCCCGGATGAGCAGCGGATCAACCTGGTAGCGGCTGCCCACCGATCTGATATAATGCTCATACTCCCGCAGGTTGATATACCTGGGGGTGGGAGCCCTGAGCTGGCTGCGGGACTGGGTCTCCACCTTCACGTAGCGGCGGTCATTGGGCACATTGGAAAAATGTATCACCCCGTTTTCATCCACAAAAGTATACATGGTCGCGAATGAAACCGCCGGGCAAAAGGCCCACAGCACCGCCATAATAATCCATGACCTCAGCAAAGTAGACATGGATTTATTATAGTTCTAAAAAAATCTCCCGTCAGCTTACTTTTTTCTTTTTTCCCAATCCGCCAGAAATTTTTCCATGCCGAGGTCCGTCAGGGGGTGTTTGGCCAGCTGGGCAATGACATTATAGGGGATGGTGGCGATATCGGCGCCGATGAGCGCTGCGTCCAGCACATGCACCGGGTTGCGGATGCTGGCGACGATCACCTCGGTCTGGTAACCGTAGTTGTCATAAATGGTCATGATATCGCTTACCAGGTCCATGCCGGTCAACGAGATATCATCAAGCCTGCCGACAAAGGGGCTGACAAAGCTTGCCCCGGCCTTGGCGGCCAGCAGGGCCTGGGTGGCGGAAAAAACCAGGGTCACATTGGTCTTGATCCCTTCGGCGGCAAACTGCTTGACCGCCTTGAGGCCTTCGGTGATCATCGGCACCTTGATGACGATGTTCTTGTGCAGGGAGGCAAGCTGCCGGCCCTCAACCAGCATGCCTTCCGCATCGAGGCTGACCACCTCGGCGCTGATGGGGCCATCCACCGTGGCGCAGATTTCTTTCAATATCTTTTCAAAAGGTTTCTTTTCCTTGGCAATGAGGGAGGGATTGGTGGTTACGCCGTCAACCATGCCCATTTCCACCCCTTTTTTGATTTCTTCAATATTGGCTGTATCAATAAAAAACTTCATTGTTGTTCTCCTTTACCCGCTAAAAAAGTTTGGCAGCACTTTTCACTGCAGAAATAGTAAATTTTGCCGTCTTTCGCAGCCTGAATCGCCTGCTTTTGCGGCACATAGGTATGGCAGACCGGATCTTCCACCAGCACGTCCTGGACTGCGGGGGAACCGGGGGAGACAGGCCTGGATGGCGGCTTCTCCCTTTTTTTGCCGGCAAAAAGCAGCCGGTAGAGAATATAACACAGGGCTGCCAGAATAATAATACGCAACGGGCTCATGTTTTCTCCCAGGAGATCCGCCTCACCCCGGTTTGCCGGCCAAGCCTCTGCAGCATGGCAAGCGATGTCAGGCCCAGGACGGGATGGACATGCAACGGCGCCACCGCAGCAAGCGGCGCAAGCACAAAACTGCGGTTGGCGATTTCAGGATGGGGCAGGGTGAGCGAGGCGGTCCTGATCACCACCTCGTCATAATAGAGCAGATCAAGATCCACCGTCCGGTCCCTGCCCTTTTGCCGGTCGCGCCCCAGACCGGCTTCAATATCCATCATTTTATCAAGAAGCGCCTGCGGCGCAAGCCGGGTTTCCAGCAGCCCCACGGCATTGGTGAACAGCTGCTCGCTTTCCATGCCCACCGGTTCCGTCAGAAAGGGCGGGGAAAGGGCCACCGCCCGTCCCGCCTCTGCCTGCAGCCTTTGCCAGGCGGCAAGCAGATTGCCGCGCCCGTCGCCGAGGTTGGAACCGAGTCCGATAAAGGCCTGTGCCACGGGAAGGGTCTCCGGCAACGGACAATCTTGGGCAACGTAGGGCGGCACCGCTTTTAGAGATCGGCCAGCCCCAGCACATCGAACATGCTGTACATGCCGTTGGCCTTGCCGGCGATCCAGGCAGCGGCCACGGCCGCGCCCCGGGCAAAATTGTCCCGGCTGTGGGCCCGGTGGGTCAGTTCAATCCGCTCCCCCGGCCCGGCAAAATAGACGGTGTGTTCGCCGACGATATCGCCGCCGCGGATGGTCTGGATGCCTATTTCCTCCCTGGTCCGCTCGCCGATGATGCCGTTGCGCTCAAAAACGCCGACTTTACGCAGATCCCGGCCCACCCCGAGGGCGGCCATCTCGCCAAGCTTTAAGGCCGTGCCGCTGGGCGCGTCTTTTTTCATCCGGTGGTGGGCCTCGACAATCTCAATGTCATAATCGTTGCCCAGGATGGCAGCCACCTTCTGGGTGATTTTAAACAGCACATTGACCCCCACCGCCATATTGGGCGCCTGCACAATGGGAATCTCTCCGGCCAGCTCTTTGAGTTCCGCCAGATTCTCCTGGCTCAGCCCGGTGGTGCCGATGACCATGGCCTTTTTGTGCTGGGCGGCGATCCTGGCAAAGCCCATGGTGGCGGTATGAAAGGTGAAGTCAATGATCACGTCGCAGGTATCGATCACTGCCGACAGATCAGGGGCAATGACCGCACCCACCGGCCCGTATCCGCCCACCTCGCCCATATCCTTTCCCACTGCCGGATTGCCGGCCTGCTCAAAACCGCCGACCAGCTGCAGCGCGGGATTCTGGGTCACCATGTAGCCAACCCGCTTTCCCATCCGGCCGGAAGCTCCGGCCACAATGACTTTTGTCATATCTTTTTCTCCATTTGGCCAAAAACAATTATGATGAACTCGCCAAAAGTCTTTTTTTCACCACAAAGCGCCAGAGATTACAGAAAAATATTTTTTATTACAGCCAGTCAGCTCCGTGCTCTCTGTGGTCAATTTCCAGTTTTTACGCATCCATCAATCAAATCATATTCATTTCTTTCAGCACGGCCTTCATGCGGTTCATGGGTTCTTCACCCATCTGCCACAGCGGCTGGCGCGGAGTACCGGATTTAATCTTGCCCATCAGCTCCAGCGCCTTCTTGGCCGGCACCGGGTTGGTATCATAAAACATGGCGCCCATGAGCGGGAAGAGCCGGTATTGAATCTCCCGGGCCTTGGCCACGTCACCTGCCAAGGCGGCGCTCATCAGGTCGGACATGCCCTTGGGATGCACATTGGAGGTGACGGAAATCACGCCGGTGCCGCCCAGCAGCACCAGGGACAGGGAGGTGAAATCATCACCGGACAGGACGGCGAAATTCTTGGGGCAGCGCCGGATGACATCACAGGCCCGGTTCATGTCGCCGGTGGCCTCCTTGATGCCGACAATGTTGTCCACCTCGGCGCAACGGGCCACGGTGGCGGCAGCCATGTCAATGGCGGTGCGAGAGGGGACGTTATAGAGAATCAGGGGCAGGTCCACTGCCTCGGCCACGGTCTTGAAATGCTGGTACAGGCCTTCCTGGGACGGCTTGTTGTAATAGGGCGTAATGACCAGCGCCCCGTCTGCCCCGGCCTCCTTGGCGTGCCTGGTCAGCTCGATTGTTTCCGACGTGGAGTTGGACCCGGTGCCGGCCAGGACCGGAACCCGGCCGTTGACCGTCTTGATGGTCAGCTCCACCACCCGGTGATGCTCCGCATGGCTCAAGGTAGCCGACTCCCCGGTGGTGCCGCACGGTACGATGCCGGCGGTGCCGTTACTGATCTGAAACTCTATGAGATCCTTTAAGCCCTGTTCATCAAGCTGCCCATCAATAAACGGGGTCACTATGGCCACAAAGGCGCCTCGAAACGGTGTCATATTTACCTCCTCTGATTCTTGGAAATCATCTTATAAATTTTATCTTCGCTTACAGCATGGCCTCGGCGCTTAACTGCCCTTCATAGATAAAATGGGCCGGACCTTCAAGAAAAACCTTCGAAATTTTCCCTTCATCCTCCAGGGTAAAGTGAATGGTAAGCATCTCGCCGCCGGAAGTAGTCACCTGTACCGGGGCGCTGACCAGCCCGAGCACCCCGCCGATGATCGCCGAGGCCACCGCCCCCGTGCCGCAGGCCATGGTCTCATCCTCAACGCCTCTTTCATAGGTGCGGACATGGAGGCTGTCCGGCCCCAGCACCTCCACGAAATTGGCATTGGCCCCGGCCGGCTGAAAGAGCTCGTGAAAACGGATGGAGGCTCCCCAGGACTTGACCGGCGTGCCATGGTTGGCGTCAACAAAACAGACGGCATGGGGTACCCCGGTGTTAAGAAAATGCACCTGGCGGGCAACCCCAGCCAGCACCACCTCATGGTTAAGGGCCAGCCCCTCCGGCGGCGTCATGGCGAGCTTGACCCCAAGGCCCTTGATCTCAGCGCGGATGAGGCCGGCAGCGGTCAAAAAACTCATTTTGGCCGGGGCAATGCCCTTGCCGTGGGCGAAGCGGGCGGCGCAACGGGCGCCGTTACCGCACATCTCGGCCTCGCTGCCGTCGGCATTGTAAAATTGCCAGCAAAAATCCGCCCGGTCGGAATTTTCAATGAGGATCAGACCATCGGCGCCCACTGAAAACTTGCGCCGGCAGACGGCCTTGGCAAAGGCGCCCATTTCCTCTTTGGCCAGAAATGGTTTGCGATGGTCAATGATGATGAAATCATTGCCCGTGCCGCTCATCTTGGTAAATGCAACGAGAAAATTCATAATCTTTTCTTACGGTTCTGACTTTGTATCCCTCTGCGGGAGCCTGCAGCAGGTATAACGAAGCCAGCATAACTGATTTTTTTTCGATTTACTTCTTAATCCTGCCTGCCGCAGGGAAGCGATCTGCACCAAAAGCAGATAATTTATTTTCTTTCAAAATGTCAGGGCAAACCAGCAAGGTGTAATCTCTATTTACGGAATCCTCTCCCCGGCAATCAGGCCCTCATAGGTCTCCCGCTGCCGGATGACATGAAACGACTCGCCATCCACCAGCACCTCAGGCACACGGGGCCGGGAATTATAGTTGGATGACATGCTGAAGCCATAGGCCCCGGCACTCATAACGGCCAGCAGATCGCCCCGCCGGCACACCGGCACCTTCTTGCCCCTGGAGAGGAAATCGCCGCTCTCGCAGATGGGACCGACCACGTCAGCCAGCTCCTCGTCATTGCCGCGGATCACCGGCCTGATGGCATGATGGGCGTCATACAGACTGGGCCGGGCCAGATCATTCATGCCGGCATCGACAATCACAAATTTCTTGCCGCCCTGCTTGGTATACAGCACCTTGGTCACCAGAATGCCGGCATTGCCCACGATAACCCGGCCCGGCTCCAGGATCAAGGTACAGTCAAGGCCATTCATCTCCCGTTCCAGGGCCGCGGCATAGGCGGCAGGCAGCGGCGGCTCCTCATCGCTGTAACGGATGCCGACGCCGCCGCCCAGGTCAACAAAGGAGATGGAGATGCCGGCCTGCCTGAGCCGCTCGACAAACAGCTTCACCTTCTGCAGGGATTCGACAAAAGGCGATACATCCGTGAGTTGTGATCCTATATGACAGCTTACCCCGATAATCTCAATATTTTTCATCTCCCGGGCGGCAAGATAGGAATCCAGCGCATCCTGGATGGGGATGCCGAACTTGTTTTTGGCCAGCCCGGTGGAGATATAGGCATGGGTTTTCGGATCCACATCCGGGTTGACCCGGAAGGAAACCGGCGCCGTCACGCCGAGGGCTGCGGCGACCTGCTGCAGGGTCTCCAGCTCCTGGTGTGATTCCACGTTGAGCATCAGGATGTTCGATTCCAGGGCAAAACGCATTTCATCTTCGCTTTTCCCCACCCCGGAGTAGACGATTTTCCGCGGGTCAATCCCGGCCTTCAGGGCACGGAACAACTCGCCGCCGGAAACGATATCCGCCCCGCCTCCCAGCCTGCTGAAGAGATTAAGCAGGGCGATGTTGGAACAGGCCTTGGTGGCGAAACAGGTGATATGGGGCAAGGTGAAGGCCCCGTCAAAGGCCAGGAAATGACGGGTCAGGGTGGCGGTGCTGTAAAGGTAAAACGGCGTGCCCACCGTAGCGGCAATATCGGCAACCGGCACCTCCTCACAGAAAAGGACATCATTCTTATATTGAAAATGGTTCATTTCTTCACAAATTTAAAATTTTGATCAAATGAGCAGAGCTGCCGAAAAAATCATCGCGCAAATTCAATTTCCCGCGAAAACGCGCTCTCATTGGGCGGCACCGCATCATCAATAGCGGTCACGGCATAGTACAGGGTCGTCTTGCCCGGCGGCAGACTGCGGTCGGTATAGGAGAAGGAAGACCTGTCCGCCTCGCCCACCAGCTCCATTTCCTGGTTACCGGCCTCGCGCCGGTAGATGCGGAAACCGGCCACGCCCTGCTGGGCGACGTTCTCCCAGAGGATTTTCACTCCGTCACCGGTGGCCACGGTGGTGAATTTTTCCGGCGGCACGGGAGCAAGCACATCCACCGCCATGCCTGCGATCACCTCGCTTGGCGCACCGGGCAATTCGGTGTCATCGACCGTGCGGACCGCCCTCACCCGGTAAAAATACTTCCTGCCGTTGGTCAGCCCCTGATCGATATAGGAAAGGCCGTCAACCGGTTCGCCGATTTTGGCAAATTCTTGACCTTTATTGCTGCGAAAGACCTGATAGCGAACCGGCTCGGTGACCGGGGTGCCGTCATACAGAGCGGTCACCGGCTGCCAGCCGAGGATCAGCCGCTGGTCGGCAACCTGCAGCGTCAGCCCGATGGGGGGCGGCAGCGGGGTCTCCCACCAGAAGGCAACCTTGTTTGAGTCATCGCTGACAATATTCCAGCCCGACCCGGACACCACTTTATAGGTATAGCGGTAATCTTTTTTCAAGGCAGTGTCCGCATAGGTGAGCTTGGCGCCTGGCTGCACGCCGGCCGCGCTCAGGGTGATCACCGTGTCATACTGCACCGGGCAGTCCGGGCAGAAATCTTCCGGGGCCGCCTCGCTTTTATAAAGCGTAAATGTCCTGATGTTATCTATTTTTTCGCCGGATTCGGCAAAGGCGGGATAGGTCCAGTTCAGGGTGACGCCCTGGTCATCCAGGGTGCGGCTCAAATCGGCAATCGGCACCGGGATGGCGGCTTGGGGAGGAATGGGCAGAGTTTTTCTCCCGCAGCCGGCAAAAAGCAGCAGCAGACAACAAAGTGCTATGGCAGACCCGAATCGGCTCATGGCTTACATCCCCAGGTCCCTTTCCGCCTTCTCCAGAGCCTCCTTCACTCTGAAGCTGGAGGTGCCGCCCATGGAACGGCGGCTGTCAACCGAGCCTTTTACGGTCAGCACGGCAAAAACACCCTCATCAATGGCCGCGGAAAACTGCCGCAGTTCATCCAGGTTAAGCTCGATCAGTTCCTTTTTCTTTTTCACGCAGTAGGCCACGGCCTGGCCGACAATGGCATGGGCCTGCCGGAACGGCACGTTTTTCATCACCAGATAATCGGCCAGATCGGTTGCCGTCATATAGCCGGTCTGGGTGGCATCCTCCAGGCGGGCCGTATTGAACTTCATATTGGCCAGCAGTTCGGCGGTGATTGCCAGCCCCTGGCTTACGGTATCCAGGGTATCAAAGACCGGCTCCTTGTCCTCCTGCAGATCGCGGTTATAGGTGAGCGGCAGACCTTTGAGCATGGTGATCAGCGCCATCAGATTGCCCACCACCCGCCCGCTTTTGCCGCGGATAAGCTCCGGGATGTCGGGGTTTTTCTTCTGGGGCATGATGCTGCTGCCGGTGCAGAAGCTGTCGGCCAGCTCGACAAAGCGGAATTCGCTGCTGGACCAGAGCACCAGCTCCTCGGACAGCCGGCTCAGATGCAGCTGGATCAGGGTGCAGTCGCTGACAAACTCCACGGCGAAATCCCGGTCCCCCACCGTGTCCATGCTGTTGGCGCTGACCGCCGGAAAGCCAAGCTCTGCGGCAACAAATTCCCGGTCAATGGGCAGGCCGGTACCGGCCAGGGCCGCGGCGCCCAGGGGCAGCACGTTGATTCGTTTGGCGCAATCGCGCAGCCGTTCCTGGTCGCGGCCGAACATCTCATAATAGGCCAGCATATGATGGGAGATCAGCACCGGCTGGGCTCGCTGCAGATGCGTATAGCCGGGCATCACCGCGCCGAGATATCTCCTGGCCAGCCGGACAAAGGAGCGCCGCACCCCGGTCAACAGCTCCACCAGTCGCTCGGTCTCCTCCCGCAGATACAGGCGCAGGTCCAGATTGATCTGATCGTTTCGGCTGCGGGCAGTGTGCAGTCTGGCGCCGGCCGGGCCAATCCTGTCCGCCAGGGCCTTTTCGATATTCATATGAATATCTTCCAGCTCCGGCCTGAAGACAAAGACGCCCTGCTCGATCTCCTGCTCGATTTCAGCCAGACCCTTGCGGATCTGTTCGCCTTCCTCGGCCGTGATCAGCCCCTGCCTGACCAGCATTTTTGCATGGGCCTGGCTGCCGGCGATATCCTGCCGGAAAAGCCTGCGGTCATAATGAATGGAGGCGGTGAAGGCCTCCACCGAGGCGGCTGTTTTCCCGGTGAAACGCCCTCCCCACAGTTTTTTTTCGTTTGTCATATTTTTTTCAGTCTTACTGGTCCTACTGGTCTTACTGGTCTTACTGGTCTTATTAGTCGTACTGGTCCTACTGGTCCTATTAGTCCTATTAGTCGTATACTGGTCCTACTGGCCCGGTTGGACAATTCTTCATCTCATCCTGCCCCGTTGGTCCCAGCTGATCAAACATCAGACCAGTGAGACCAGTCAGACCAGTCGGACCAGTCAGACCAGTCGGACCAGTCGGACCAGTCGGACCAGTCAGACCAGTCAGACCAGTCAGACCAGTCAGACTTTTCGTAACGCCTGCATGGTCATGCGCAGGGCATTGAGCTTGATAAAACCGCCGGCATCCGCCTGGGTGTAGACCGCGTCCTCCTCAAAGGTGGCAAAGCTCGCCTGGTACAGGGACTGGTCCGACTTGCGGCCCACCGGAATGCAGTTGCCCTTGTAGAGTTTCAGCCGGACCAGGCCGCTCACCGTTTCCTGGGCCGTATCCATGGTCTTCTGCAGCAGCTTCATCTCCGGCGAGAACCAGAAGCCGTTATAGATGAGTTCCGAGTAGCGGGGTACCAGGCTGTCCCGGATCTTCATCACCTCCCGGTCCAGGGTGATGGTCTCCAGATCCCGGTGGGCGATGCGCAGAATGGTGCCGCCCGGCGTCTCGTAAACGCCGCGGGATTTCATGCCGACAAAACGGTTTTCCACCAGGTCAAGGCGGCCGATGCCGTTCACCCCGCCCAGTTCATTCAAACGGCCCAGCATGGCCGCGGGCGGCAGTTTTTCGCCGTCGATGGCCACCGGATTGCCCTGCTCAAAGGTCAGCTCGATATAGCTCGGCCTGTCAGGCGCCTTCTCCGGCGAGCGGGTCAGCTTGAACATCGACTCCTCCGGCTCGTTCCACGGGTCCTCCAAGATACCCCCTTCAAAGCTGATATGCAGCAGATTTTCATCGGAGCTGTAGGGCTTCTCCTTGGTCACCGGGATGGGAATGCCGTGCTTTTCCGCATAGGCGATCAGCTTGGTCCTGGAGTTGAGCTTCCAGATGCGCCAGGGAGCGATAATGGTCAGCCTGGGATCAATGCCCAGATAGGCCATTTCAAAACGGACCTGATCATTGCCCTTGCCGGTGGCTCCATGGCTCACCGCATCCGCCTGCTCCTCATGGGCAATCCGCACCTGCTCCTTGGCGATCACCGGCCGGGCCAGGGAGGTGCCCAGCAGATAGGAGCCTTCATAAATGGCATTGGCCCGGTAGGCAGCAAAGACGTAATCCCGGACGAATTCCTCTTTCAGATCAGAGACAATAACCTTCTCGGCGCCGGTGGCCAGACCTTTCTGCCGCACCTTGTCCCAGTCCTCTTCCTGGCCGATGTCAGCGGCATAGGCCACCACCGGACACTGATACTCCTCCTGCAACCATTTCAGGATCACGGAGGTGTCGAGCCCGCCGGAATAGGCCAGAACGATTTTTTTAACTTCCCCTGCCATGCAAAACTCCTTTAACCCGCTGCCAATATATGTTTTTCCAAGATAGCCTTATGAATATGCATCTTGTTTTCCGCCTGATCGAAGGCACAGCACTGCGGACCTTCCAGCACCTCATCGGTGATCTCCTCGCCCCGGTGGGCGGGCAGGCAGTGCAGCACCGTGGCCCTGGGGCTGGCTGCGGCAAGCAGCGCGCGGTTGACCTGATAAGGCTGGAATACCGCCGCCCTTTCATCCTGTTCATGCTCCTGGCCCATGCTGGCCCAGACGTCACAGTTGATCACCTCGGCATCCCGCACCGCCTCAACCGGGTCCCGGAGGAGCGTAATCGGCTTCGCCGCCTCTTTGACGGCCGCCGCCAGAATCTCCGGGTCAGGGTCATAACCCTGGGGGCAGGCCAGTTTCAGCTCAAATCCCAGCCGGCAGGCCGCCTGGATCCAGGTGTTGGCCATATTGTTGCCGTCCCCCACCCAGGCGATTTTCAGCTTGGCGATCTCGCCCTTCACCTCCTCCACGGTCATGATGTCGCTTAAGACCTGGCAGGGATGAAAGAGATCGGTCAGGGCATTGATCACCGGCACCGTGGAGTAGCGGCCCAGCTCTTCAACCACTTCCTGGCCGAAGGTGCGCACCACCATGGCGTTGACATAACGGGCCATCACCCTGGCCATGTCCTTAAGCGGTTCATTGCGGGCCAGCTGGGTGTCACGGCCGGAGAGATAGATGACCTGCCCGCCCAGCCCGTACATGGCCGACTCAAACGAGACGCGGGTCCTGGTTGACGGCTTTTCAAAGATCAGGCCGATGACCTTGCCGTCGAGCTGGTGGTGCCGGACACCCTCCCGGCTTTCCTTTTTCAGCTGCAGAGCCCTCCGGATATAGGAGTAAAGCTGCTGCTTATCAAAATCCCAAAGACTCAAAAGATGATTTGACATATAATTCCCACAAAATACATGAACCAGAGAGCCCACAGACTTCGCAGAAGAGCACATCTCGCGCTCTGCCAACTCTGTGGGCTCCATGGGCTCGTTTACTGTTGACGAGAAGCTATAATCAAAGAACTAAAGCGTTAATCAATACAAAAAAAGTATCTCTTTGGGAAGTCTTTTTTCCCGGTTGCGCCGCCTTTTGCAATTCCCGTTTTTACAGCGCCCCCAAAACCTCCCGCAGCCGGTCGGCCATTTCATCAATCTGGCTTTCACTGACCACCAGGGGCGGGATGAAACGCAGGGCCACCCCCCCGGCAAAATTGGCCAGCACGCCTTTGGCAAAAAGGCTTTTCACCATCTCGGCCCCCAGGCCCGCGCCGCGAGGGGTCAGCACCAGCCCCTGGATGAGCCCCATTCCCCTCACCCCAGCGGCCAGTTCAGGAAACTGCTCGGCAAGCCCCTGCAGCCGGCCGGCCAGATACTCTCCTTTGCGGACGACCCCGGGCAGAAAGCCATCGGCCAGCATGGTTTTCATCACCGTTACCGCTGCAGCGCAGGCCACCGGATTGCCCCCGAAGGTGGAAGCATGATCCCCCGGCCCGAAAGAGGCGGCAACCTCCTGCCTGGCCAGCATGGCGCCGATGGGCAGTCCGTTGCCCAGGGCCTTGGCCAGGGTCATGATGTCAGGCGTGATGCCGAAATGCTCATAGGCAAACATGGTGCCGGTCCGGCCCATCCCCACCTGCACCTCATCAAAGATGAGCAGCAGGCCGTGCCGGTCACAGAGTTTTCTGATGCCCTGCAGATACTCCGCCGGCAGGGGGCGCACCCCGCCCTCGCCCTGCAGGGGCTCGCAGAGAATGGCGCAGGTTTTAGGGGAAATCATTCTTTCCAGGGCCGCCAGATCGCCAAAGGGGGCATGGATGAAACCTTCGGGCAGCGGCTCAAAGCCCTTGTGGAATCTGGCCTGGCCGGTGGCGGCCACTGTGGCCAGGGTCCGGCCGTGGAACGAGCCCTCCAGCGAAATAATCTCATAGCGGCCTGGCCCGCCATGCTTGCGGGCCAGCTTGATGGCCGCTTCATTGACCTCTGCCCCGCTGTTGGCGAGAAATACCCGGTCGGCGAAACTGCTTGCCACCAGCAGCCCGGCAAGTTCCGTCTGCGGCAGGGTATAATAGAGATTTGAGACATGGACCAGCTTGCCGGCCTGGGCGATAATGGCCTGAGTCACGGCGGGATGGCAGTGCCCCAGACCGCAGACCGCGATGCCTGAGACAAAATCCAGATACTCCCTGCCGGTATTATCCTTCAGCAGACAGCCCTTTCCTTCCACCATCACCGCAGGAAAACGGCCGTAGGTGTTCATGAACAGGCTGTCGCTTTTTTCCATAATGTTTGTCATTTCTTCTTCCTTTAAGCAACGATCTCCGTGCCGATCCCTTCCCGGGTAAACATCTCCAGCAAAATGGCATGTTTAAGCCGGCCGTCAACGATATGGGCCTTGCCCACCCCCTGGGCCAGGGCATCTTGGCAACATTTAATCTTGGGAATCATGCCGCCCACCGCCACTTTGGCGGCAATCATCTCCTCAGCCTCGCGGCTGGTCATGGAGGCAACCAGTTTGCCGTCGCGGTCAAGCACCCCTTCCACGTCGGTGAGCAGAATCAGCTTTTCCGCTTTCATCTGCGAGGCCACGGCGCCGGCCACCAGATCCGCGTTGATATTATACGATCCCCCATCCTCGCCAACTCCCACCGGGGCGATGACCGGGATAAAGTCCTGACTGTCCAGGGTGATGAGCACCTCGGGATTGACCCGGGTGACCGCCCCGACGCGGCCCAGGTCGATTAATTCCGGCGGAGCGTTTTCCGCCAGGCTCTTCATGACCTGCATTTTTCTGGCCTTGATCAGGTCGCCGTCACGGCCGGACAGCCCCACGGCCTTGCCGCCGTGGAAATTGATGAGGCCGACGATCTCCTTGTTCACCTTGCCCACCAGCACCATCTCCACCACATCCATGGTCTCGCCGTCGGTGACCCGCATCCCCTGGACATAGCTTGACTGGATATTCATCTTCTGCAGAAACTTGTTGATCTGCGGACCGCCGCCATGCACCACGATCGGATTGATGCCGATGTATTTCATCAAAATGATGTCAAGGGCGAAATTCTTTTTCAGCTCCTCGTCCACCATGGCATGGCCGCCATATTTAATGACAATGGTCTTCTTATAGAACTCCTTGATGTAAGGGAGCGATTCAATCAGGATATTGGCCTTTTCTATACTTTTACTTTTGTCCATAATAATTTGAAAACGTTAAATTTTTCGGCATGGCAAATCGATATCATCCCCGGCGGGGCGCCCCTTGCCCTGGCTCCCACATATTGACCTCTTGCCCAGCATCAGGCTCGCGGTGAGCAAGGCAAGGGTCAATTATTACATGATCGCCGCGGCCGAAGCAAAGAAAAAGCGATCGAATCCGCTTCTTATGCAATATTAAAGCCTGCCTTGTTTACCTTCTTTACTTTCTTCCCTTCACCCAGTATTATTCGAGTAAATAATGCATGCTGCCACAATGCGCCACAACAGCGGCCTGCGGAAATCAAACATGAAAAGTAGGAGCCGTTACGAAATAACCTGGCATTTTTTCAATTTCGTTACGGCTCCTTAGGCCGTTTTTGCGCATTTCTCTGGCCATGTTAATTTTTTACAACGGTTTAATGATTGCCATGCTTAAAAAACTCTTGCTCATCTGCCTCATTGTGTCCGGCCCTCTCCTGCCGGCCCTGGCCGCCGTGGCTCAGGAGGGCACCAAGGCGGATGAGCCCATCCACGTTGAGGCGGACCTCATGGTTTCCAAGCAGAAGGAAAATGCCGTCGTTTTTACCGGCAATGTGGATGCAAAACAGGGAAAGCTCAACATTCATTCCGACGAAATGACGGTCTATCACCAAAATCAGCCGGCTGCGGCAGGAACCAAGCAGGAAGGCCCCCAGAAAATCCAGAAACTCTATGCTGACGGCAATGTGAAAATTGTTCAGGAGAATCTGGTGGCCACCGGCAACCACATGGAATTTTTCGCTGATCAGCGCAAGGTGCTGCTGACCGGTGACACCAAGGTGTGGCAGGATAACAACCTGGTGACCGGCGAAAAGGTTATGCTTGATCTCAATACCGGGACCACAGTGGTTGAACCGGACAAAAACAACGGTGGCCGGGTAAAGGCCTTTTTTTATCCGGAAAACCAGTGATGGCAGTCCTGGAAGCCAGAAATATCGTCAAGTCATACAAGAACCGGCGGGTGGTCGACGGCATCAGCCTGCAGGTGGACAGCGGCAAGGTGATCGGCATGCTGGGACCCAACGGCGCCGGTAAAACAACATCCTTTTATGCCATAGCCGGTTTTGTCCGGCCGGATGCCGGGCAGGTGCTGCTTGACGGCAAGGATATCACCACCCTGCCGATCCACAAAAGGGCCTTAAACGGCATTTCCTATCTGGCCCAGGAGCCGTCGATTTTTAAAAAGCTGACGGTGGAGGAAAATGTCAGAATTATCCTGGAACCGCTGGGCGTGGCGAAAAAAGAAATCGATCGGCGGATCAGCCAGCTCATGCAGGAGCTGAAAATCGACTATCTGGCCAAAAACAAGGGGCATGGCTTATCCGGCGGCGAGCGGCGGCGGGTGGAAATCATGCGGGCCCTGGCCACCAATCCGCGCTTTATCCTGCTCGATGAACCTTTTGCCGGCATTGATCCTTTATCGGTGGCGGACCTGCAGGTCATTATCAAGGAGCTGAGAGAAAAGGGGCTCGGTGTACTGATCTCAGACCATAATGTCAGGGAAACCCTGGCTGTCTGCGATTTTGCCTATATTGTCAGCAACGGCAGGACGCTGACCAGCGGGGTGGCGGAAGAAATCATCCATTGCGAAGAGGCCCGCCGCATGTATCTTGGTCACGATTTTGTAATGTGATGACAAATAACCGGCAATACTATTATAATGAAACAAAGTAAAAAAAAGAAAAGGCCTAAACTGAACAAAATATGTCATTCCTGGAATTAAAACAAAGTCTTAAGCTCGCGCAGCAGCTGGTAATGACTCCCCAGTTGCAGCAGGCCATCAAGCTGCTCCAGCTCTCCCGCCTGGAACTGGTGGACACCATTCAGCACGAGATTGAACAGAATCCGCTGCTGGAGGAAGAAATTCCCGGAAGCCCTACAGATAGTGAGCCCGGCCAGGAAATCGAGGCTCCCCCCGAAAGCGGCATCCCGGTTGTCACGGAAAAAACCAGCGAAGTCACTCTGGGAGAAAATCCGTCAACCATGACGGAAATCGACTGGTCTGACTATGCCAATGAATACGAAAGCGGCGGCGCCTATAAGCCGCGCGAATCAGCCGGGGAAGACCAGCCCTCGCGCTTTGACATCCTCACCCAGGCTCCGGACCTGCACAGCCATCTGAGCTGGCAGCTCAACCTCTCCAGGGTTACGGACGAAGAAAGAAAGGTCGGTTTTTATATCCTGGGCAATCTGGACCACGATGGTTTTCTCAAGGTAAGCGAGGAGGAGATCGTCGAAGAATCCGGCTGCGATCCGCAAATGGCAAAGGACATGATTGCCCTGATCCAGGATATGGATCCCTCGGGCGTGGGTGCCCGCAATGTCAAGGAATCGCTGCTGCTGCAGCTAAAAAGGCTCGGCCTGGAAAACTCCCTGCCGGCAAGAATCGTGCAGGATCATCTCCATTTTCTGGAAACAAAAAATTACGGCGCCATCAGCAAGGCCACCAGGCAGCCGATCAACGATGTGCTCACCGCCGTGAAAATTATCGTCGGCCTTGACCCCCATCCGGGCCGTGTCTACTCCGATGAATCGCCTCAATACATTCTGCCGGATGTCTTTATCCAGAAGATTGACGACGAATATGTCATCATGCTTAACGATGAAGGACTGCCCCGCCTGAAAATCAGCAGCTATTACAAGGAAATTTTGAAGGAGAAAAGAGGCCAGCAGGACGCCACCAAAGACTACATCCAGGAAAAGCTCAAATCCGCCGCCTGGCTCATCAAAAGCATTCATCAGCGGCAGCGCACCATATACAAGGTGGTGGAGAGCATCCTGAAGTTTCAGTACGACTTTTTCGAAAAAGGGGTGGCGTATCTGAAACCGCTGGTGCTCCGGGATGTGGCTGAAGACATCGAAATGCACGAATCCACCATCAGCCGCGTTACCACCAATAAATATGTGCACACACCCCAGGGCATTTTTGAACTCAAATATTTCTTCACCTCCTCCATCGAACGAAAGGACGGCGGTGACTCGCTTTCATCGGAAAGCATCAAGGAACGCATCCGCCACATCGTTCAGGGCGAGAATCCCGACAAACCGATGAGCGACAAGGCCCTTTCCGAAATATTTCAAAAGGAAGGCATCCAGCTT
>JALNXE010000097.1 GCA_023230525.1 Desulfobulbaceae bacterium | reverse complement strand
GCCGCTCCTGGTGCGGGGGGAGCCCGGCACCGGCAAGAGCCAGTTGGCCCGGGCCGCGGCCCATGCGCTTGGCCGTCTTTTTGTCTCGGAGGTGGTGAACAGCCGGACCGAGGGGCAGGACCTGCAGTATCATTTCGATGCGGTGGCGCGGCTCGGCGAGGCTCAGGCCCTCTGTTCCACGGCCAGGGGCGAGGAGGTGGGCAGGCTGCTGGCCGCTGAACGTTATCTGAGCCCCGGCCCGCTCTGGTGGGTTTTCGACTGGCAATCCGCTGCGGAGCAGTATGGACGCTGCCGGCATAATATCAGACGGCCCCAGCCCCCTGATGGTTGGAGTCCGGCGAAGGGCTGCGTGCTGCTGATCGATGAAATCGACAAGGCCGACGCCGATCTCCCCAACAGCCTGCTGGAAACCCTCGGCAACGGCGCCTTTACCGTGCCCTACCTGGACAGGGCCGTGGGGCTGTCCGGGGAGGCCGCGCCTCCGCTGGTCATCATCACCACCAATGAGGAACGGGAACTGCCCGGCGCCTTTATCCGCCGCTGTCTGGTCCTGCAGCTCAGCCTGCCGGAGGATGACAGGGAATTTGTTGCCTGGCTGGTGGAGCGCGGCGGCCATCATTTCCAGCGGAGCTGTTTTCCCGCAGTGTATCAGAAGGCGGCGGAGCAGCTGCTGGGGGACCGGCGGGAGGCCAGACGCCAGGGGCTGACCCCGCCGGGCCAGGCCGAGTATCTGGACATGATCCGGGCCGTCTGCCGGATGACCGGGGGTGTGGCAAAGGAGCTGAGGGAGAAGGCACAGCTTGCGGTGCTGGAGCAGATCAGTGAATTCGCCCTGAAAAAATATCCCCCGGAGAATCAATGATCCCGGCGGCAACAGAGCGGGAATACGGGGCCATCCGCCGCACCGGCGCAGGCAGGGCCGATCTCATCGAGTTTCTGGCCAGGGCCGGCACGGACGGCTTGCGGGACATGGCCTGTTTTGCCGGCTTTGCCCTGCGGCAGGAACCAAAAAAACCGTCTCCTGCCGTTGTTTCCCCTGTGCAGAGACCTATGGAGGAGCAGCGTCCCTCGGCGTCAGCGCCCGCTGCCGGGAAAGCGGCGGTGGTGCCTGACGCCAGGTTTTTTTACGTTGCCGGGTATGAAGAGGAAAGGTCAGATATCCGGGCAACAGTTGAACCGGCCTGGCTGGCGGCAAGTCCGGGACTGTGTGCCGACGACAGCCGGATAGACACTCAGGCGCTACCGCCCCGGCCCGTGCCCCTGGTCCCCTGGTCCCGGCTGTGGCCCTTTCTGCGGGCCGCCCTGGGGGAGAGGGTCACCACCGGCAGAATAGACCTCGACCGGGTGGTGGCCGGGATCGCAATGGGAAAGGTTATCCGGCGCTTCCCCTACCGGCAGCGGCTCGGCTGGGCCCGCTCCTGCCAGGTCCTGGTTGATTGCCATGAGCGGCTGCTGCCCTTCTGGGATGATTTCCATGGGCTGTGCCAGGGGGTGGCCAGGCTGCGCGGCCGCTCCGGCCTGGAAATTATGAAGCTGGAAAACGGCCCGGCCGCTCCCTGCCGCAACTATTTCAAGCCAGGTGACCCGCTGCGGCCCTATACCCTGCCCGGGCCGGGCACCCCGGTGCTGGTGCTGAGCGATCTCGGCGGTCTCGATGAAGACGGGGCCCGGCGCAACAGCTGGCTGCGTTTCGGCCGCCTGCTGCAGAGCGGCCAGGTGAACCCTGTGGCCCTGACGGTCTGCCCCAGGCGGAGATGGCGGCGGCCGCTCTCGAGCCTGTTTTTCCAGGCGTGCTGGGACCGGGGCGCGCGGCTGCCGCAGAGGCTGACCGGGCCGCGGCCCCAGCCTGCCGCAGGCCCGGAGACCGCAGTTTTGCAGGCTGAACGGCTGCTTGCCCTGCTCGCCCCCGCCGTGCGGGTGGAACCGGCCCTGCTGCGGGCTGCACGCTGTCTGCTGCCTGCCGGCGAATGCGATGGGGCCGGCGAGGCCGCGGCGTGGCGCCACCGGGATGTCATCCCCACCCCCAATTACTTTGTCCATGCCCATCTTGCCAGCCGGCAGAAGTACCGGGCCATCTTCAACACAGAATTTTCAGCCGGGCTGCGGCAGCAGGTCATGGATCTGCTCACCAGCCACCATGCCCATCTGCCGCCGGCCATCCTCTTTGAGGAACTGGGCTTTGACGACGAGGGCCTGCTGCGGCGGCTGGTGAAAACCGCCCGGCAGGGGGCGGGGGAGATTCTGCAAGCCTGGGTGCGGCGCCTGGGCCGGCGTCAGCCGCCCGAGCGCTGGCAAAACCCGGAACTGCTGGCCCTGTGGACCCTGGTCCATAAAAAGGAGATCGAACAGGGGACGGTGGAACTGCCCCCCGGCTGCGATCCGTTACTGGTGCTCTGGGTCTTCGGCGGCGGGCAGGATGTCGGAAGTTTCAGTCTGCGCCAGGTGGGGGAACACTTTGTGCTGGAGCAGATGGAAAGTGTGACCCCAGAAGTTTGGGAAATATCTGGCCCCGGTGTGCCGTTGTCCCTGGCGCCGCTGCAAGTCACCCTGCCCATCCTGATCATGGAAGGACCGCATTCAAAGGCGAGCGATTCCGGCCCCCTCCCGCGGCGGACCATCTCAGTCAGCCGTAGACGGGCAATACCCCAGCCTAAACATTCTCCCCTGTTCATCAAAACAGGCCGTACCACTCTTACCATCGGCGCCATGACTAAGCCCCACTGGGCCCACACCATCGGCAGGGACCAGTATGGACTCTTTGTTGAATTCAGTGTCGGACCACACACGCAGCGCATGCGCTGGCTGCAGCCTGGCCGCTTCCTGATGGGCTCGCCGGCGTATGAGCCGGAACGAGCTGATGGTGAGCTGCAGCATGAGGTGGTTCTAACCCAGGGTTTCTGGCTGGCCGATGCCACCTGCACTCAGGGGCTGTGGCAGGCGGTAATGGGCAACAATCCCAGCCACTTTACCGGGGATGACAATCTGCCGGTGGATTCGGTGAGCTGGGATGATAGCATGGAGTTCATCGCCAGGATCAACCGCC
Source organism: Desulfobulbaceae bacterium (assembly GCA_023230525.1). GTDB lineage: Bacteria > Desulfobacterota > Desulfobulbia > Desulfobulbales > SURF-16 > SURF-16. The sequence continues at coordinate 13,467 of JALNXE010000097.1, read as the reverse complement.
TCATCCCCGGCCTTGATCTGCGGCTGCCCACTGAGGCCCAGTGGGAATACGCCTGCCGGGCCGGCACCCGCACCCCCTTCAGCTTCGGCACGCAGATCACTTCCGAGCAGGTGAATTATGACGGCAACAATCCTTACCGTGACGGACCGAAGGGGCAATACCGGCAAAGGACGGTGGTTGTTAAGTCGCTACCCCCTAATAACTGGGGGCTTTATGAGATGCATGGCAACCTTGATGAGTGGTGCGCCGACTGGCTGGGTGATTACGGGGCCGGGACCGTGACAGACCCCCAGGGTCCTGCGCAAGACGTCGACCGTGTACTGCGTGGCGGCGGCTGGAGCAATGGCGGCCGCAGTGCGCGCTCGGCCTTCCGCTTCGGCAATGCTCCGGGCTATCGCCACCGCCTCATCGTCGGCCTGCGTCTTTCCCGAGGTCAATAGGTCAGGCAGGCAGGGCAGGAGCACCGGGGCGGACAGGCGCGGCGGAGCGCGTCGGTCAGCCTCCGGTGCCGGTGCCCGCAAGAAAAAGGTTGACTCACCATGGGTTTGTAGGAGCGGGCCATGCCCGCGATATGTGTTGCCGCGATGCCAAAGGTCGCAGGCATGGCCCGCTCCTGCCGCAAGATGGCTTGCATTGGAGCTGCTTGGAAGAAAGGAGAGCAATGAGATTTCAATTTTTCACCGTCCCCGCCCATGGGGATATGGAGGCTGTGGAGGCGTTGAACCGTTTTTGCGGCCAGCACCGCATCGCCGCGGTGGAAAAGCAGTTCGTGGCGGACGTCTGCAACAGCTTCTGGTCGTTTTGCATCTGTTATCTGCACCGGGTTGAAAACGGCGATGTCGCCGGCAAGGGGAAAATCGACTTCCGGGAGGTGCTGGACGAAATGGCATGGATGCATTGAACGTTCCTAGGCAAGACCCGCGCCAAGCAGGCCTGAGCCCGCCAACCTTTCCCTATCCCTGGGCCGTTGACTGGGGCCAGGATAAGTACGGCCTGTGGCAGTCCTTTGCCTGTAAAGGGGTTCGGCAGCAGCTGCGCTGGATTCCGCCCGGCCGTTTCTTGATGGGCTCGCCGCCGGATGAGCCGGGGCGATATGATAATGAACTGCAGCATGAGGTGGTGCTGAGCCAGGGCTTCTGGCTGGCCGATACGGCCTGCACCCAGGGGCTGTGGCAGGCGGTGATGGGCAACAATCCCAGCCATTTTACCGGTGATAACAGTCTGCCTGTGGATTCGGTGAGCTGGGATGACAGCATGGAGTTTATCAGCCGGATCAACAGTATGATACCGGAACTTGATCTGCGATTGCCTACGGAGGCCCAGTGGGAATATGCCTGCCGGGCCGGCACCCTTACCCCCTTCAGCTTCGGCCCGCAGATCAGCACCGAGCAGGTAAACTATGACGGCAATAATCCCTATCATGACGGGGAAAAGGGACAATTCCGGCAAAAGACGGTGACCGTCAAGTCGCTGCCCTGTAATAACTGGGGGCTCTATGAGATGCACGGCAACCTGTATGAGTGGTGCGCTGACTGGTATGGTGATTACGCGGCCGGCACGGTGATTGACCCCCAGGGTCCTGATACCGGCCTCGGCTGTGTTCTGCGTGGCGGCAGCTGGCGCCACAACGGCCGCCTTGTGCGCTCGACCAGCCGCCTCGCCCTTGTTCCGGGCTATCGCTACGGCTACTTCGGGCTGCGTCTTTCCCGAGGTCAATAGCACAGGCCAGTAGGCAGGGTGAAGACGGAACACAGGGGCGGACTGGCGCGGCGGAGCGCGCCGGTCAAGCTCCCTGGGCCAGGGTCTGCAAAAAAAGATTGACTCACCATGGGTTTGTGGAGCGGGCCATGCCCGCGACAAAGGTGTTTTCGCAATGGCAGAGGTCGCGGGCATGGCCCGCTCCTACGTTCCGTGGCCCGTTCGGTGGAGCGTGGTGCGCTGCATATTCTAATAAATTTGAGCGATCGAAAATCTTCGCAAACGGAGGTGCGGCAATGGAGAAAATATCGTATCCCTTATCCGAGGTCTACGGCCTGCTCGAACCGGGGCCGGTGGTGCTGGTCAGCACGGCCCGGGCGGTGCGGGCCAACATCATGGCCATGTCGTGGCACACCATGCTGGATTTTGAGCCGCCGGTGCTGGCCTGCGTGATCAGCGGCAACAACTTCACCTTCGAAATCCTTGAAGAGACCGGGGAATGCGTGATCAACATCCCCACCGTGGAGCTGGCGGAAAAGGTGGTGGGCTGCGGCAACACCTCCGGCCGCGAGCTTGATAAGTTCCAGCACTTCGGCCTCACCCCGGCCCCGGCCTCAACCATCCAGGCTCCGCTCATCGACGAGTGTTACGCCAATCTGGAATGCCAGGTCGTTGACCGGCAGATGGTCACCGCTTACAACCTCTTTATTCTTGAGGTGGTCAAGGCCTGGCTCAACCCCGCCGTGGACGACCCGCGCACCATCCATCACCGCGGCAAGGGCCTCTTCATGGTGGTCGGCGAGACGATCAAATTGGCCTCGAAAATGAAATAGCTTTGCAAGTGGCATATAATTGGGTAGAAAACTGAAAAAAGAGCCCGAGCTTTACGGCAGAACCGAGCTCGGCGCAATGAATTACCTGTGGGATGATTTGCCCTGCCTATGATTCTTCGAGATGCCGCAACAGGCAAAGAATACTCCATAAGCCTGCCCTGTCTGATCGGCCGCGGCAGGGAGGCGGATCTTGTCCTGCCTGATCCAGCCGTGTCCCACCGCCACGCCCTGCTCGATGCCACCCCGGACGATCAGTTGTGGATCAAGGATCTGGAGAGCACCAACGGGGTCTGGGTAAACGGCGGCAGGATCAGCACCAAGACCTTTCTGCATCCCGGCGACTCCATCCAGGTGGGGAAGATGAAGTTTCTGCTGCCCGCACCTGCTGCCGTAAGCGCCGAGCAGACGGTGGTGCTCCATGTGCTGGACCGGGCCAGGGCGGCGCCGGAGCTGGACCGCCGGCGGCTGGAGCTGATCTATGATATCACCACGGAACTGCCCGGCAGCCGTGACGTGACCCGGCTGAGCGAAAAGATATTTGTCAGCTGCCGGGAGTATTTTCAGCAGGACCATGGCGTGGTCGCCCTGTTCCAGGAAGACGGCAGCCTGAAGCCCCTGTGCTGCGATTACCGGGACAGCGCCCTGCCGCTTAGCCGCAGTATCGTCAAGCGGGTGCTGCAGAACGGGGAATCCCTGCTGCTGGAAGACGCCTTGAGCTCCGATTCCTTCAAGAAAGAGGAAAGCATCATCAATCTGCGCATCAGGTCGGCCATGTGCGCACCGCTGATCTACCACAATCAGATCAACGGGCTCATCTACCTTGACCGCAATATTCCCGGCGCGTACAGTAACAGCGACCTGGAACTCTTTCAGTCCATTGCCGCCATCATCGCCCCCCTGATCGAGAATGCCCGGCTGTGGAGTGAGCTGCAGAAAAAGTATGCCGACACGGTGGATAAGCTGCGCAGCACGGAGGCGCGGCTGATCGATACGGAACGGGTGGCGGCTTACGTGCGCCTGGCCCAGGCCATGGCCCATGAAGTCAGAAATCCCCTGGTTTCCCTGGGCGGACTGATCCGCAGGATCGCCAGGCCGGACCAGGAGGCAGGCGGGCAGCAGCAGAAAATGCAGAGCATGGTGAAATCCGTGGAACGCATCGAATCCGTGCTGCAGGAGGTGGACGATTTTGCCCGGATTTCCCTGCCGGAAAAGCAGCTGGTCAGAATGGATCTGCTGGTGCAGGAGGTGCTTGATGATTGCCGGGAGGAGCTGGGCAAAAAACAGGTCCACCCGCAGTTTGCCTCAGCCACGGCAAATGTGATGGCCCCGGTGGACAGAAAGCTCATGAAAAAAGCCTTGGCCGCGGCGTGCAAGGAGATCCTGTTCGGCATAGGGCAAGGCAGCGAGCTGCCCATACGGCTGGGGGATGGGGAGGGAGGAGCCTTGGCCATACGCTTCGGCCAGGGGGGTGATGCCAGCACCTTCCGTGATCCTTTTGCCCCGGTTTTTCGCGACAAACCGTGGTGCAACAGCCTCTTTTTAAATATCGCCCATAAGATTCTGCTGGATCATGGCGGCAAACTGCTGCTCAACACCGAGGGGCACGGGGTGCTGCCGCTCGTGATGCTCATCTGCCGCTCGATAACGGTGGAAAGCGAGATGCGGGGTGAACGCACGCCCTGAGGCGGATTATTTGCTGTAATCCCTGGGGCCGAATAAGGGAACGCCTTCATGGGTAACCGGTTCCGACGGCTGGTCTTTTCCCGGCTTGCCGCTCTTCCGTTTTGCCCGGGGTTGCGATTCATCGACAAATTCCTGGGTCATAGCATCCTCTCTGACCAGGAGATCGCGGGGGATCTGGATCTGGTCACCCTTGAAAATGCGGTTGGGATTGATTGTCGGGTTATGCCAGGCCAGAGTTTCCCAGTTTTTCAGATCGCCGGTGTACCATTTGGCGATGATTGACAGGCTTTCCCCCGGCAAGGTGACGGTGTGGACAAAATAGGCAACAGGAGCGGGTTGTTCAGGGGCCGCTGCAGGCGGGGCCGCAACGGGGGGCGGCGCTTCAGGCTGGGGCGGCTCGGCCTGTTTGGCGGCGCAGCCGATGAGGAGAAATGACAGGACAAGGCAGATGAACAAGAGAAAGCGGGAGGGCCGTATACTTATCTTCACTTATTTGCTCCTGACTCTTCTTTTATTTTTTTGAGATAATTCCGGGCCGGGGCATTTTTCGGATTGGCGGCTACCGCCTTTTCCAGGTTGGCGATACACTCGGCCTTTTTACCCTGTGCGTTCTGCACCAGCGCCAGATTGAAAAGGGCCTCGTCCACATAACCCGGGGCAAGCTCAACGACCCGGTTATACATTTCCTCCGCCCTGGCATAATCCTTTGACAGGGCATAAATGAAGCCGAGATTAAAGAATGTATCCGGAAATTTCGGATTGATATGGATGACATTCTGGAAGCTGGCGATGGCCTTGGGGTAATCTTTTTGGTTCAGATAGAGCATGCCGAGTTGGAAATGGGCCTGTTCGCTGTCAGGATTGATATGGGTTGATTTCTCCAGCAGCGCCGTGGCCTTCTTGACATCCGTCGCGGCCAGCTTTTCCCCCTGGCCCACCAGCGCCTCCGCATAGGAAACCGCGATCTTGTCCTGCATGCCCGGGCCGAGCTGCAGAAGTTTTTCAAAGTAGCTAACCGCATCGCCGTAACGTTTGGCAACCAGCGCGTCCATGGCCTGCTGATAGAGTTCCGTGCCCGGGGCTTCGGCCGCCGGAGGGCTCTGCTGTTCTGCCGGCCCGCCGGCAGACTCCGGGGCGGATTGCTGTTGCTCTGCCGGAGGGGGTTCTTTCGTGTTGTCGAAAAAGGTGGTCGACAGGGCAATAACCAGGACAATTGCCACGGCGATGCCGGCAAAAAGCGATTTCCGCGACTCGGACCCAAGGGACGGCTTGGCGGGCGGTTCAGCCGCAGCGGATTTTTTCAGGGCATCCGTGGCAGGGGAGGTTTTTTTCTCAACTGTTTCTTCTTCTTTGGCCGGGGGCTGGACAGCAGCCGGTTGGGCCTCCTCAGCTTTCTCCTGCATGAGACCGATTCCGGTGATCTCCTGCATGTGCTGTTCTTCGGAGATAATCTCTTCGGCAAAAAGAGTCTTCATATATTTGGTCAGCATATTTGCCGAGGAATGCCCGCTGAACTGCTGCAGGCATTGCTCCAGATCGGTCAGCATGTCGCCGCAGCTCTGGTAGCGGTTAGCCGGTTCCTTGGCCAGGGCGCGGTAGAGAATCTCCAGCAGGTTTTCCGGGAGATCGGGCCGCACCTCCTCCGGTCTGTCGAACTGGGCCTCCCGCACCTTGGCGAGAATATGCATGGTATCGCCGGAAAACATGCGTCTGCCGGTCGCCATTTCATAGAGAATGATGCCGCAGGAAAAAATGTCGGAGCGGAGGTCGATGGGTTTGCCGGCGGCCTGTTCCGGGGACATATAGGCAACCTTGCCTTTGATCATGCCCATCTGGGTCATGGTGGTCTGGCTGGCGGCCTTGGCGATGCCGAAATCGACGATTTTTACGTCTCCTTCATAGGTGACGAGGATGTTCTGCGGACTGATGTCCCGGTGAATGAGATTCAGCGGTTTGCCCTGGAAATCTTTAAGTTTGTGGGCGTAATCAAGGCCGGCGCAGATACGGGAAACGATCAGCAGCGCCAGGGGCAGCTCCAGGGGAAGATTTTTTTCCTTGGCTTTGCTGTTGATCAGGCGGCAGTCCTTGCCCAGGAGATACTCCATGGCAATGAAATAGGTGCCGTCCAGACTGCCGAAATCATAGATCTGGACGATGTTCTGGTGGTGGAGCAGGGCGGCGAGCTTGGCCTCGTCAATGAAGGATCGGACCAGCTCCTCTTCGGTGGCGAGATGAGGAAGGATTTTTTTAATGGCGATCAGTTTTTCAAATCCCTGAACTCCGGTGATCATGGCCCGGTATAGCTCGGCCATGCCACCCACGGCAAGCTTATCAAGGAGAATGTATTTCCCGAGCCGTTGTTTCTGAAAAGTTGTCATGAAAATCCGGAGTCTCCTAAATTTTATAGTAATAAAAATAATATGCAGAACATCCTATTGGCCGTCAAGGAGTATTTGAACCACCAATCTGAAATGGATAGCCCGGATGAGCCGGCAGAGAGTCTGTCCGAGGTGTCGGCCCGGAACCGCCCCGGTTTGTGATGGCCGCTCTGCCGCGGGATAATATGGCATTTTATGGTAAAGCGCGATGAGAACGCGGTATAGTTGCAAAAAAAACATTGAGATAGCGGTGCTCTTTTAGGTAATATCAAATATTCTTGCCATGCTCAACCGGAGCAGGGTGATGCAATTTCCCGGTGAAGACAAAGTGCAAAACGAACAATTGAATAAACATCGGCGCCAGTCTCTTATCCTTCGTGTCAGCATTGCTGTCCTGCTGCTTTATTCCCTGTCAATCGGGCTGCCCCTCTCTTTCATGATGGCAAAGCAGCGGGAGGTCCTTTTTGCCCAAACCCTGAAATCCACTGAGGCGGTGGTCGGGTATTTGGCGGCAAGCGCCAAGGTTCCCCTGCTTGCTGATGATACCCTGCGCCTCAATACCGTTGCCCGGGATGCAGTCGGTCTTGACGGGGTTGACTATGCCTTTGTCGTTGACCGCAACGGGGTCATCCAGGCCCACTCAAGGCAGGAGATGCTCGGCAGGCAATACTCTCCCCCGGCCAATGCGGCGGTTGTCAGTGAAAATAAAGAGGGTGCCGTTCTCCAGTACCAGGATAATGAGGGCCGGCAGATTTATGATCTGGCCAGGCCCGTTTTCTATAATGACAAGACCCTCGGGGTGGTCCATCTCGGCATCCCCCTTGATTTCATCCGCAGCAGCGTGTCCGCCCAGCAGACCTCTCTGCTGCCGGCGCTGCTGGTCCCGGCGCTGCTGGTGCTTGCCGGCCTTTTTGTTCTCGCCTACCTCTATGCCCAGAGGTTTCGTACCGGCGTCACCGCCCTTGTCGAGGCGGCAGCGGAATATGGCCAGGGCAATCTGCGGCACAGAATTGCTGAAATACCCGACGATGAGCTGGGGGATGCCGCCTCGGCATTGAACACCATGGCGGAACAACTGCTGGCCCGGGGTAATAACCATGTGCAGCTCGAGAACTATCTGAAAATCTCCTCGGTTGACCGGATTCTGGAAGGCCCGGCATCACCGGTAACAAAAGGGGAAGCTTATGCGGTCAGGCATCAGGTTGCGGTGCTTTTTGCCGGGGTAAAGGGCTTCGGCTCCTATGCCGGCACGGCAAAACCGGAAGATGTGGTCGCCGCCTTGAACAAGTATATTGAAATCGTCACCAGAATCATCAGCAAACACGGCGGTTATGTGGACAAGGTTATCGGTGACGCGGTGGTGGGTATCTTCGGGGTTTCCCTCTACCGGGAGGAGCATACCGCCCGGGCCCTGCGCGCAGCAGTGGAGCTGCAGAGGACATTGGCCGCCGGCAGTGAAATGGAGAGCCAGCTGCTCGCCAATGTGTGTGTGGGCATCAGCGCGGGTATTGTCCTGTCCGGCAATATCGGCTCCAACTCCAAAGTTGAGTACAGCTCCATCGGCGAGAGTATCAAAGAGGCCTACTGGCTCATCGGACAGGGGGAGCCGGGCGAAATCATACTGGCCGAGGGGATTTACGTCCAGGTAAAGGACCAGGTGCTGGTTGAACAGCTTGAGACGCTGCAGGTGGCCGGTTCCTCCGAGGCCATCAGAACGTACCGCTTTCTTAACCTCAAAGAAAAGAATGCTGATCAATAAATTCTTTCCAGCCGGCGGGTTGCCGTCATTTTTCCGTATCCTGGCCATGCTCATGCTGGTGCTGCTCCTGCAGGGGTGCGCCAAGGGCCCCACCAGGTTCGTGCATCTGTCCCGTGCTGAAGGAACACCGAGTTTTATCCCGGTCATTGTCCAGTTCGGCGACACGCTGCCCTCTCTTGCCGCCAAATTCCTTGGCAATGCCGATAAAAGCTGGATCATTGCCGAGTTCAATGATGTCAAGGAGATCAGTCCGGGACAGGAATTGATCATCCCCCTGGAGCCGTTTGACAAGGCCCGGCTCTCCAGCAAGGGATATCAGACCGTGCCCATACTCACCTACCATAATTTCTCCGAGTCAAAAGAGGGGCTGATGGTGGTGCGAAGAAGCGATTTTGCGGCCCAGATGCAATTTCTCCAAGACAACGGCTATACCCCCATAAGCCTTGCCGAGCTGTTTGATTTTCTGCAATACCGCAAGGATATTCCCCCCAGGGCGGTGGTCATTACCATTGATGACGGCTGGCGGGGTGTTTATGATATTGCCTATCCCATTCTGAAAAAATTCGGTTATCCCGCCACCCTGTTTGTCTACACGGATCTGATCAACGGCAGCGGCAAAACCCTGAGTTGGGATATGGTCGCCGAACTGGACAAGGCCGGCATTGACGTTCAGTGCCATACCAAGACCCATCGCAACTTGAACAGGGTGCTGGATCACGAGTCGTTTCAGCAGTATGCCACGGAAATCGAGCAGGAGATCACCGAGTGCACGGAAATAGTGGAGAGCAAGCTCCACAAACAGGTCAAATATCTGGCTTACCCCTATGGGGAGACCAATAAGCTGGTCATGGCCTTTCTGGAGAAAAACGGCTACCAGGGAGCCTTTACCGTCAAAAGGGAGAGCAATCCCTTTTTCATGGACCCGTATGCCTTGAACCGCAGGATGATTTACGGCGATTTCAGCCTGGAGACCTTTAAGAAAAATCTGGAAACATACAGCAATGAGGCGCTGCGCTGATGACGTCATTCCTGCTGGCCATGCTGCGTTGCCCCCTTCCGGGCGCCCTGCGGCGTTCCTTTTTGGCAATGCTGTGTTTTTGCGGCCTTGTCTGTTTTTTAAGCGCCTGCGCCCCCCAGCCCCAGGTGCCGGCCCCGGAACAGGAGCTGTTTGTCTCCCTGTCGGATTCATTGCGGAGCAAAGCCCTGGAATATGAACACCGGGGAGATTTGCGACAGGCGCTGCTGCGCTGGGGCATTCTGCAGACCCTTAATCCCCATGACAAGGAAATCACCGCAAGGATTGAGCGGCTGAAACAGGAAACACGGACAAAAGCCGCAGAGCATTTTCAGCAGGGGGTTGCCTTGTATGAGAAAGGGTTGCCGGCCGATGCCCGCCGGGAGTTTCTCTATACCCTCATCTATGAACCGGAACATCCCGAGGCCTTGGACTATCTGCTGAACAGGCTGCATGACAAGGTGTTCATCACCTATCAGGTCCAGACAGGTGATACCTGCAGGGAGATCGCCCGCAGGATCTATCACGACCCGGATAAGGCGTTTCTGCTCAGCGCCTTCAATAAGGTGAACAGCTGTGAAAATTTAATTCCCGGCACTGAGCTGAAGCTGGTTGCGCTGGATCAGGCGCTGGCCGGGGACGCCAAGCCCACCGAAGCCATCGCCCAGCCGGATGGGCCAAAGGTGCTTGCCCCGGAGCGGCAGAAAAAAAAGGAGAGGGAGGAAGTCTACAACCAGGGTGAGGCCGGAGCCTCAAACGAGACCCCGGTGGTGGAGGACGGTGCGAAAAAGAATTCATTGAAATACGAGCAGGCCAAGGAGTTGCTCGGCCGGCAGAAATATGTGGAGGCCCTGCGCCTCCTGCGCACGATTGACGTAAATTACCGGGATGTGGCGAGGATCATCGCCACCACTGACGCGCACATCCAGCAGGAGGCCGATGCCCATTACCGCAAGGGCATCAGCTATTATCTCTCCGAAGACCTTGACCAGGCCATCAGGGAGTGGGAGGAGGTTCTGCGGCTGCGGCCGGATGACCTCAAGGCGAAAAAAGATCTGCTCAATGCCCGGCGGCTGAAGGAGAAGATAAACAAATTATGAGTCGGGACAGCTTGTTGCGCCTGCCCCCTCTCCCGGCCGCTGTTGATTTCCGACCCTGATTTTCCCCTCCGCTGTTCCCCTGACTCTGATGGTTCGGCGTTCCAGCCGAAAAGTCTCCCCTTCCTTGTTCTACCCTGGTAAAAGAAATTTCTTGCGCCATGGTGCCTGACCATTTACATTTGTTACTTTTGCTCATAAAGCTAGCGAATATCTGGTTGGGCTGCGCGTCACATTCTTCCCTTCCTGCGCGCTTTGGTCCGCATGATAAGCGTAGCCGCCAGAAACCTCTTGTTGGGTGGAATCTCTGAATTTAGAAACGTTATGCCGGCCAGGCCGGCATGATTGGGCTCAGGTATCCGGCCGGGTTGGTCAGGACGGAAATCAGCCGTTATTTTAAGAAATCAGACCTCGCACTTTACCGGCATTTTATTATGGAAGACACAGACAGCAGAGAACAGATTGCGCAGTTGCGAAGCCTCATCGAGGAGCTGAAATCCGCCAAACGGGGGCTGGCTGAAGACAATGCCGCCCTCGTGTCCAGGGTCAGGGAGCAGGAAGAGCAGGCAAGACGCTTTTCCTCATTTCCGCGGCTCAATCCGAATCCCGTACTCGAGGTGGCCTCCTCCGGCGAGGTCATTTTTTATAATGCCGCGGTGCAGGACATTCTGGGTGATGCCGGCCTGGACCGGGGAAATGTCAGCGCCTTTCTGCCCGCTGACCTGGGCCTTATCCTGAGTGAACTGGAGTACGGGGAGGAAGCGACCCTCTACCGTGAGATTGTCCTGCCGGGAAAGGTTTTCGCGGCCACGGTCCAACTGGTGCCGCAGTTTGCCTCGGCCCGCATCTACGCCTATGACATCACCGCACGGAAACTGGCCGAGGAGCAGTTGCGCCGGGCCCATGACGAACTGGAAATCCATGTCCGGCAGCGGACCGCCGAACTCAACAAAACCATGGAGGTGCAGGGCGCCGAGCGGCGGCGGTTCCTGGATGTGCTGGATGTGCTGCCGGTTTATGTGATACTGTTGACCCCTGAGTATCATGTGCCCTTTGCCAATCGCTTTTTCCGTGAACGCTTCGGCGAATCCCAAGGCAGGCGCTGTTATGAATACCTGTTTGGCCGCACGGAACCCTGCGAGATCTGCGAAACCTTCAAAGTGCTGCGGACCAAAAGGCCCGGCGAGTGGGAATGGATTGGTCCTGACAACCGCAATTATGCCATCTTTGACTATCCCTTTACCGACACGGACGGCTCTCCCCTGATCCTGGAGATGGGGATCGACGTCACGGAACACAAGCTGGCCCAAGCGGAGCTGGTCGAGCATCGCCATCACCTTGAGGATCTGGTGCGGCAGCGCACCAGCCAGCTGGAGGAGGCCAATGAGCAGCTGCAGGATGAGATCAATGAACGCGAGCTCATCGAGGATGCGCTGCAGAAGAGCAATGAAAAACTCGCCCTGCTGGCGGAATCGGCCAGGCTGCTGCTGACCAGCGAAACGCCGGAAAAGATTGTCCGGACGACATGTGAAAAGGTGATGCAGTATCTTGGCTGCCATGTCTTTCTGAACTATCTGATCGATGAATCCGGCCAGGGCATGCGTCTCAATGCCTGTGCCGGTATAGGAGAGGAGCGGGTGGCGGAGTTGGAGTGGCTCGATTTCGGCTTGTCGGTGTGCGGCAGCGTTGCCCGGGAGGGCCGCAGGATCGTGATTGAGGATGTCGCCAACTCAACGGATAAGAGGGTTCATCTGGTCCGTGCCCTGGGCATCCAGGCCTATGCCTGCCATCCGCTCATCTACCAGGGCCGCACCCTGGGCACCCTCTCCTTTGGCACCTATGACCGGCCCGCTTTCGACCTGGATGAACTGGATCTGATGAACGCCATCACCGGGCAGGTGGCTATTGCCATAGCCCGTAAACTGGCCGAAGGGAAGTTGCTGCGGGCCAAGCAGGAGTGGGAAAGGACCTTTGACAGCGTCCCTGACCTGATCGCCATCCTGGATAAGGATCACCGGATTATCAGGGTGAACCGGGCCATGGCCGAGCGGCTGGGAGCAACGCCCGATCAATGTGCTGACCTGAACTGTTACCAGTGTGTGCACGGCGCCGCCGGCCCCCCCGCCTTCTGTCCCCACAGCAAGTCCCTGGCGGACGGCAAGGCACATTCGGCTGAGGTGCATGAGGAGAGACTCGGCGGGGATTTCCTGGTGACCACCACCCCTCTGCTTGATGAAAGCGGGGAATTGCTGGGCACGGTGCATGTCGCCCGGGATATCACCGAGCGCAAGCGGGATGAGGCGAAAATCAGGAAGCTGAACGAAAATCTGAAAATCAGCATATCCCAGCTGGCCGCAGCCAACCGGGAGCTTGAGGCCTTCAGTTACTCCGTTTCCCACGACCTGCGCGCACCTCTGCGGAGCATCTCCGGATTCAGCCAGGCCCTGCAGGAAGATTATGCCGATAAGCTGGATGAAGAGGGGCTGGACGCCTTGGCCCGCATCGTAGCCGGTACGCAGCGCATGGGCAGGCTCATCGACGACCTGTTGAATCTGTCCAGGGTGTCGCGGGCCGAGATGCGCCACGAGAAAGTGAACCTGAGCAGCCTGGCCCGGCGGATCGCCGATTCTCTTGGGAAAAGCAGCCAGCCGGAACGGCAGGTGGAGTGGCGTATCGACGCCGATATGGTTGTGGGAGGGGATGAGTATCTGCTTAATGTGGTGCTTGATAATCTGCTCAGAAACTCCTTCAAGTTTACAGCGAAACAGCCGGCCGCGGTCATCGAGTTCCGCGTTGCCGAACAACAAAACGGCGAAAGGGTCTATTTTGTCAAGGATAACGGCGCAGGCTTTGACATGGCCTATGCCGGCAAACTGTTCAAGCCGTTTCAGCGGCTGCACACTGTCAGCGAATTCCCCGGCACCGGCATCGGGCTGGCCACGGTGAAGCGCATTATCAACCGTCACGGCGGCAATGTCTGGATCGAAGGAGAACCGGGCAAAGG
>JALNXE010000096.1 GCA_023230525.1 Desulfobulbaceae bacterium | reverse complement strand
TAAATTCGACGTTGTCGAAGGCCCCAAAGGCCCTGCGGCTGAGAATGTCCGCCAGATCTAAAACCTGAAGTTTATTGTACGCAAAGCCCCGCATTGAGCGGGGCTTTTTTTTTGCTGATTGCCCCTTTTTTTCAGCCAAACCGGGAAGAACCGGATCACAACCGGCTGAAATTAACTGGTAATCATTTTATCCCCAAGAGGACATTCATCTCCATGATACAAGCAGCAAACATTGCCCTTTCCTATGGCAAAAGGGTCATCTTCAAAGACGTCAACATCAAGTTCACCCCCGGCAACTGTTACGGCCTCATCGGCGCCAACGGCACCGGCAAATCCACCTTCCTCAGGATTCTGGCCGGCCAGAAGGAACCGGACAAGGGCGATGTTATTGTTGCCCCGGGTGAAAGAATCGCCATGCTGAGCCAGGATCAGTTCGCCTTTGATGAGGAAACCGTCTTCAACACCGTTATCATGGGCCATAAACGGCTTTATGAGGTGATGGCCGAGCGGGAGGCGATCTACGCCAAAGCGGAATTCACCGAGGAGGACGGCCTCCGCTCCGGTGAGCTTGAGGTTGAATTCGGCGAGATGAACGGCTATGAAGCGGATGCGGAAGCGGCCGTGCTGCTCAGCGGCCTGGGTATCGGTGAGGAGCTCCGGCAGAAGAAGATGAAGGAACTCGAGGGCGGCGACAAGGTCCGGGTGCTGCTGGCCCAGGCGCTGTTCGGCAACCCGGACATCCTGCTGCTGGACGAACCGACCAACCATCTTGACCTGAAATCCATCGCCTGGCTGGAGGACTTTCTCTTCAAATTCCAGAACACGGTTATTATCGTCTCCCATGACCGCCATTTCCTCAACCAGGTCTGCACCCATGTGGCGGATATCGATTTCGGCAAGATCCAGGTCTATGTGGGCAACTACGATTTCTGGTATCAGGCGAGCCAGCTCAACCTGAAGCAGAAACAGGACCAGAACAAAAAGGTCACGGCCAAGGCCAATGAGCTGAAGGAATTCATCCAGCGCTTTTCCTCCAATGCCTCCAAAGCCAAACAGGCCACCTCCCGCAAGAAACTGCTGGACAAACTCACCATCGAGGACATGCCGCTTTCCTCCCGCAAGTATCCCTTCATTGTTTTCAAGGCGGATCGCCCCTGTGGTGACGTTATCCTGGAGATCAAGGGACTGGGCAAGGAGATCGAGGGCACCCAGGTATTAAACAATTTCAGCCTGACGGTGAACAAGGGGGACAAGATCGCCTTTGTCGGCGGCAACACCCTGGCCAAGACCATCCTGTTCCAGATACTGGCCGGGGAAATAGAGCCTGACAGCGGCAGTTTCCGCTGGGGGATCACCATCAGCACCTCCTATTTCCCCAAGGAGAACAGTGCCTACTTCAATAACAATATGAACCTTATCGAATGGCTGCGCCAGTATGCGCCGGCCAATGAGGGTGAAAGTTTTGCCCGGGGTTTTCTGGGCAAGATGCTTTTTTCCGGGGAGGAGGCCATGAAAAAGACCAGCGTGCTGTCCGGCGGGGAACGGGTGCGCTGCATGCTGGCCAGGATGATGCTCAGCGGCGCCAATGCCCTCATGCTGGACGAACCCACCAACCACCTGGATCTCGAGTCGATCACCGCCTTAAACGACGGGCTCATCGCCTACCCCGAGGTGATCCTTTTCACCTCCCATGACCACCAGTTCGTCGCCACGGTGTCCAACCGCATTGTGGAAATCACCCCGGCCGGGATCATCGACAGGATGATGCCCTTTGATGAATACCTGATCAATGAGGAGGTGGCACGGTTGCGGGCCGAGCTGTACCATGGCGACACGGGCCTGAAACTGTAACCGCCTGTTGAACGGGCGGCTACCGGCTGCGCATCATGAGGGCTTCACGGCAAACCGGCCTCCCAGGAACAGCCAGGCGCCTGGTCCGTTTCGGTGGCCGAACTGCCGCCCACCAGTTCCAGCCTGCGGGGCTGACTCCAGTCAACCTGGGCCGGGCAATGGCATTGAATCTCCACCGGGCAGGAGGCAGCCATCCAGCAGGGGACAATCTGCAGCAGTTTCCGGAGGCCTGGGATACTTATTTTTTTACTGTGGATCATCGTCCGCAGACACTCCACCCACATGATGTCCTTCTGTGAAAACTTCCAGCGCGAACCCTGGCGCGCCGGCCTGATCAACCCTTCATCCAGATATTTCCGCAGGGTCTGCGGGTGCACGTTCAGCAGTTTTGCCGTTTCTTTCAGGGAATAGAGCGGCAGATCGGAGGCCACAGGTTTTGTTTTCAACTTATTGATGTCCACGACGACTCCTTGATATTCGACAGGTTTTGCTGCTATCTGAGGCATAGCCAGATCTCCTTGCCATGAGGTTGATGCCGTGAACCAGCAGGCAATGACTCTTTGCCGGTTGGGGCCTCAAGAAAAATCCTCTTCCCTGCGCCAGGTCTGCAGAAGGGGTTTTACCTTGATATCATAAAGGGTATGCAGTGAAGCGCAGCCAATCCACAAAACGAGAAACAGTGCTCCTTCCATGGGCTCCTCCTTGTCGGCGCGGGCTGTGGTGTGGCCCCCGCAACCGTGCTGAATCTTTATCACCTGCTGCGGAATGGCGGTTCCGGAGAGGGTTTATGCTGATCTCTGTGTTCGCATTCACCACTTGACAGATCAGAATCTTTTCATTTATGCACATCTGTAATGTTGCGGAAACGTATCAATGCAGATCTCACGTTTATCTCTATGCCATAGCACTCACTGTGCCACGAAGTGGCATGCGAGGTGTTTTTGAAAAAAATAAATGATAACGGATTGTTAACATAAAAAAGAAGGGATGCCCCACCAGCAGACCGCGATTAAAATGGGGGAAATCACCATTTTCAGGCGGGCATTTCACCCATTTTGGTGATAACGTTTACCAACGGCGGGAAAAGAAAAACTGAAGCAAAAGCGGCAGAGGATTTGGTGAACATGCCTTCCTGATTATTTATGCATCTGGCCCCGGCACTTTTAATGATTATCTTTTAGCAAAGATACTAATAGTCATTATTAATTGAGGGAAAACCAATGAAAACCGTTATCATGATTTATACTCTCATTCTATCCTCGTTTTTTTTACTCCGCTTCGCCGCCCAGTCCGTCCAGGCAGCTGAGCAGGCCGGCTCCAGATACGCCAAGGCGACCTTTGCCGGCGGCTGTTTCTGGTGCATGGAAAAGCCTTTCGAGGGCCTGGAGGGCGTCGAAGCGGTCATTTCCGGTTATACCGCGGGCACCACGAAAGACCCGAATTACGAAAACTACGCGGCAGGCGGTCATATTGAAGCGGTGGAAGTCATCTATGATCCGGCCAGAATCTCCTATGAAAAGCTGCTGGATGTCTTCTGGCACCAGATTGATCCCACCGACCCGGACGGGCAGTTCGTTGACCGCGGCCACGCTTATACCACCGCCATTTTCTACCATGACCAACAGCAGAAGGAAGCGGCGGAAAAATCAAAGGAGGCCCTGGGGGCAAGCAATATTTTCAGCAAACCCATCGTCACCCCGATTCTTCCGGCAACCACCTTCTACCCGGCCGAGGAGTATCACCAGGATTATTACCGGAAGAACCCCCTGCGCTATAAATTTTACCGCTACGGCTCGGGCCGGGATCAGTTTCTGGATAAGATCTGGGGCACGGATCGGGAAAAATGATGAGTGGCCGGCAGCCATAGCGCTGTCTGCCAGCTGTAATCCGTCTTGGTAATTTAGGGGATGGAGGTGAACAATGGCCTTTAAACCGCTTCCCGGCAACCAGGGAATGATCTATGTTCCGGACCGCAAAGCAGGGGGGAAAAAGAACCCCTGCCCGGACTGCTTTTCCTGCCAGTGGTGCGGCAACGAACGCTGCCGCACCTGCCGGTCCAATACCTGCTGCAAGAAAAAAAACCGGCGGCACACCCCTGCTGCTGCCGAAAAGGACACCCCCGGGCCGCAGGATAGCCCGGACAAGGCGGCAAGCCCAGGGTTTTGCTCCCCATCATCAACCGCAGACGCATGAGGTAAAGAGATGCCGGATTTGACATTCACCCGGACCGTGCAACACAACTGCCATATTTCCGATGCCAGGGACAACGGCATCTATTCCATCTGCACCCTGGTCCTGAAGCTGCGCAATCTCTACAAATGGGAACATGGCATGGAACCGTGGGAGGAACCCGAATCGGCTGATCTGCTTGACTGGATCGAGGCCAGGGAAAATTTCTGGCAGACCCTGGGTCAGGAGACCTACCGGAATCTGCCCCTGGACAGCAGCGCCGTCGGCCCCTGGGAGACGGCCGAGGTCAACAGCAGGCTGGCCGGCACCAACCTGGTCTACGGTTCCGGCTACGGCCGCTCCATGAAGGCCATCTTTTTCCTGGCGGAAAAGATCAGGGAAGAGAGGGTGGAGGGATGCCCGGTCATGATCCTGGGCAGGGAAAAGGCCAGGGAGCTGGCCAGTCCCTTTGCCATGCTGCAGGACGGCATCATCTCCATCCGCCGCGAACCGCTGCGCTTCTTCTTCTGGGATCATATCCAGGATATCCGCGCCTCAGGCCGCTCGCCCATGCACCACGCCCTGGACCATTATGGGCTGCTCACCCACGGCCGGCTCAATCAGCAGGCCTGCCGGGACAGGCTCGACACCATCGTAGACAGCGAAATCCCCATCTTCATCCACCATGAGGTGGGGGAAAGAAAGCAGAGCACCCTTGACAGCGACACCTTAAAAAAAATCATCGGCAGCTTCCCGGATTCCGCCATTGAATTCGTGGGCCGCACCATCAAGGACATTCTGGCCGATACCCACCCGCAGGGCATGGTCGGCTTCATCATCAGGGAAAAGAGAGAGGCTTCCCTTGGCTTTTACGTCGGCTTTCTTGATGGCCTGCGCAAGGTGCTCTTTCCGGAGATTGCCGAGGCATTCCAGCAGTTCGTGCTTGAGGGGAACTGGCAGCTGATTGACCAGGCCCGCAGCCGCTGCCGGGACAGGAACCGCCGTTTGGCGGAAAAGATAAGGGAGATCGCCCGGTTTATCGGCCACCAACCCCTGGAAGTGATCCAGCAGCGTTTCAACCGGGAAATCATGGAACCGCTGGGGCTTGATGTGCCGGAAGCAAAAAACTAAGAGCCCGGCCCAGGCCGCGCCTCAGCCGCTGCACACCGCCCGGACAAAATTGCGGCAGCTGACGTCCTGCCAGTCGGCATACTCCATGTCCAGATTGACATACCAGGCATCCCTGGCCCCATGGCTGTCGCAGCTCCAGAACCAGAGTCCCGGCCGCTCCGGATTCGCCCGGCAGGCCCGCAGCTCGTCAGAGAGCAGGGAAAAAAGCTCATTGACCGTGGGCAGCCGCCAATTGCCACGGCCGGCGTGGCGGCGGGCATTGAGTCCATCGATATAGCCCTGGGCCTCCTGCCGGCACAGCCGGTAGACACTGCCGCCCTGCTGCCAGATAAGGCCGGTGGCCGCATCCCGCAGCAGCCCGTCCGGCTCCTCGATCATTTTTTTGCCGCCCGTGCCCTGGGCCCGGAACTGCTCATTGAGACCAAAAAGAAGCCGGGCCTTTTCCCCGCAGACATTCTCCGGCGTGCTGCGCAGGGGGACCGTCGCTGCAGCTGCCGCCGGGGCCGCGGTCAACTGCCCGCACCCACCCTGCAGATTGACATGCAGACGGGTGAGCGCAGCCAGCATCTCGCTAGCCGTCTGGAAACGGCCGGCAGGCAGCAGGGCAAGGGCCCGGGCAAAAAACGCATCCCAGGCCGCATCATAAAGGGGGTTCACCCGGCTCAGGGCAAAACTGCGCATGCCGGGCAGCTCGCCGGTGAGCAGGCGGTAGAGCAGCACCCCGGCTGAATAGAGATCAGCCCGGCCGTCAACCGCGTCCGGCTCCCGGCTCTGTTCCGGGGCGGCGTAAAATGGCGAGCCGATCTGCATGGAGCCGTTCGGCGCGGAAGAAACCTGCCGGACCAGGGCCATACCGAAATCACAGATTTTCACCCGGTCATCATCGGTGATCATGATGTTGAAGGGTTTGATGTCCCGGTGCACGATCTCCCGGTCATGCAGATAGGCCAGCCCCTGCAGGAGCTGCCGGCCGTAAGCAAGCACCTTGTCCGGCCGGACGGGCCGGGATTTCTTCAGCAGCTGGAAATCCTCGCCGATCATCCGGCCCAGGTTGTTGCAGAAATATTCCATGACAAAAAAAGGCCGTCCCCGGCCGTCCACATCATAATCCCAGACATCGACCAGGGCCGGATGATGCAGGCCGGCCATGGTAACCGCCTCAAAGGTAAAGATCTCCTTGAGCCGCGCGTAACCCTGCAGCAGCTCCATGGCCTCGAAAGGCTGCAGCACCTTGACGGCCACGACCTTGTCGATCACCGGCACCAGGGCCTTGTAGACAAAGCCCATGCCGCCCCTGCCGAGCTTGCGCAGGATCTGATAGCGGCCGATCCGTTCCGTCTCCTGTTTTTCTACCATAGCAGCCGGTCGGCGTTTGATCGGGGAAAATTTCTTTTTTGCAGCAGGCTGACGGTCTGCTGCACGTCGTAGGGCACCGCCCGCGGGATAAAGGTATGGGCCTCCTGGTCCCAGATGCCGTATTTGGCCAGGTTATTGAAATCATCCCGCGGCTGGCCCACGCTGCCCGGATTGATGATATAGCGGCTGGCCGGGGCCAGCGCCCGGGCCTGCAATGCCGCCTGCTGCACCTCATAGTGCTGGCCCTGGGCCGCAAAATGCGCCAGGGCATGGGTATGGCCGAAAAAACAAAGCGGTTCGGCATAGGAGGTAAAGATCCTGGCCAGCCTGGTCTCGGCAGGATCCCACAGATAGGTGGTGGCGGATTCCGGCGGGCAGCCGTGGACAAAACGGGCCCCATGCCGCACAAGATACATGGGCAGGGACAGGCAGTAGGACAGGCTCTCACTGCTCATGAGCTGCCGGGAGATTTCCAGGGAGATTCTGGGGCTGGGGTTGAGGCGCAGCAGGTAGCCTGCGCTGCCCAAGGCCAGCTCATGGTTGCCGATCACCGAGTCAATCCCCCGTGCCAGGAGGGTCTGCACCACCTCCTCGGGTTGCGGCCCGTAGCCGATATTGTCCCCCAGGGACACCACCCCATCGACGCCGATGCCGTCCAGGTCGGCCAGCACGGCCTGCAGGGCCTGGAAGTTGCCATGGATATCTGCAAGAATTGCCAAACGCATGGGGGATAATCAGGAGCGGGCGCCGCTTACGGGCAACCCATGATAAACATGCACCATCCACACCGTGGCGACGATGGGCATGAAAAGATTGATCACCGGCACCAGGCTCAGCAGGGTGATGACCAGACCGCCGCCATACACCGCCCGGCGGTGGCTGCGCACCAGACTGTCGGCCTGGGGCTTGCCGAGATGGTAACCGGCGGCGGCAATAAAAAACTCCCGGCCCAGCAGATAGCTGTTGACGATCACCGAGACGATGAAGCCGATGCCGACCAGATACAGCGGCAGGATAAGCAGGTTCAGGAAAAGGGCCCACAGGGTGAATCTGATGTCATGGCCCACATCGGCCCAGAAACGGGGTTCGCCGCCCCGTACCACCTCGGGATAGGAGGCCTTCTCCACCCGGTAGATAATGGTCTCCTGAAAGACCCCGGCCACCAGCACGATCAGCACCGGCAGCATGAACCAGCCGCCGATGCCGGTAACGATGCCCACCACCCAGTTGATCAGGGTATCGAGCCAGCCGGTCTGCAGGTTGACCAGCCGGTCGGTGAGCCAGGTGATGCCGGCCACAGTCAGCAGCACCACACAGCCGGCCAAGGCGGCGCAGACAAACATCAGCGCCAGCAGATCGCCCTTTTTAATTGATGAGATGGTTTTCGCAAAAGGATACATATTCAGCCCGTCAGGAACGCGGTTGAAAAACCAGCTGGCCGGAAACCCCGGCGGAAAAACATCAAATTTCGCGTTTCAGCTGATTGTGATTGGTGCGGAAGGGTAACGGCGCCTTGGCGCCTTCCAGCATGTTGCGCAGCAGCCGCAGTTCCTCCTTTGCCTCGCGCAGCTTCTCGCTGATGGTCTCCTGCTGGTTTGCAGGCGCCTGGGCCAGCTGCGCCTCCAGCTGGTTCACCTTGGTCTGGGCGCGGTAGAGCTCCACGGCAAGCAGTTTGATCGACATGACAACATTGTCCTCCTGCCCTGCAACTGAATGGTTTTCTGCGGAAAATGCAACAAAAAAATCCTGGGAAGATATTGGCCGGGCTTTTATGCCGACTCTGCCGATCAGCTATCCAGCACGCTGCGGATGAGCTTGGCCAGACGCCTTATGGAAATGGGCTTGAAAGCGAATTCCTTGATGCCGAGCAATCTGGCCTCAGCTTCGGTAATGGTGGAGCTGTAGCCGGTACAGAGAATAATGCGCAGGCCGGGACGAAGCTGCAACATCCGGCGGGCGAGTTCGGTGCCCGTCATGCCGGGCATGGTCTGGTCGGTGATGACCAGGTCAAATTCATCCGGTTGATTATGGAATGTCTCTAAGGCCTCGATACTGCTTTTTCTGACCGTGACCGTGTAACCGAGCCTTTCCAGCAGTTCCTTGGACAGATCGGCGATCTGGGCCTCATCATCGACAACCAGAATCTTTTCCCTGCCGGCTGGGATGCCGTCGAGAATTTCTTCTTCAACGGGCGTTGCCCGTTTAACCACCGGCAGAAAAATCCGGAAAGTTGTCCCTTTGCCCTGCTCGCTGTCAAAAGAGATAAAGCCACCGTAGTTTTTGACGATTCCATGGGCAATGGCCAAACCCATGCCGGTGCCTTTTCCGGCCTCCTTGGTGGTGAAATAAGGGTCAAAGATGTTGTTTCTGATGGCGGGATCAATGCCAATGCCGCTGTCCCGCACGGTCAACTGGGCAAAAGTTCCGGCGCTAACCCCTGGCTCATGGTCCAGGCTTTCCCGGCCGAGTTCAACCTCCTTCAGCGCTATCTCCAGCCTTCCCCCCTTTTCCTCCATGGCATGGAAGGCATTGGCGCTCAGATTCATTAATATCTGATGCAGCTGGGTGGGATCTGCCAGGATGACCCCGGTTGCCGGGTCGATATCCTCATGAATTTCAATGGTGGCCGGGATTGAGGACCTGAGCAGCTTGATCCCCTCCTTGATGATACTGGCCGGACTCAGCAGGATCGGATCGATGTTTGACTGGCGGCTGAAGGCAAGGATCTGCTTTACCAGATCCCGGGCCCGGAACCCTGCCTGGAGAACCTTACCAAGATTTCTGGCCACCCGGGTATCCGGCTGCAGGTCCTCAATCGCTATCTCGCTGTAGCCGATGATTGCGCTGAGAATATTGTTAAAATCATGGGCGATGCCGCCGGCCAAAGTGCCGATGGCCTCCATCTTCAGGGCCTGGCGAAGCTGCACCTCCATCCTTGCCTTTTCTTCTTCCGCCCTTTTCCGTTCCGTGATGTCCAGCCCGGAAAAGAGCACCCCTTTGATCCTCTCCTGGTCATCCGTCAAGAGCGTATTATGAAAGGCAATGATTCGCTGGCTCCCATCCCTGGTCAGCACAGGATTTTCATAATATTCCGCCACTGCCGCTTCCCCAGCCATCAATTTATCAAATACCTCTTTCGTTTCACGGGCGATGCTGCCGGGCAGGCAATGGTCGAACCAGTTTTTGCCGATCACCTCATCTTCCGTTACCGCCAGGATCTGACAGCCCTTCTGATTAATTAATATGACCTCTCCCGCCCGGTTGAGCGCCCCCAGCATGACCCCGGCAATATCAAAATATTTCTGGGCCTTTTCCTTCTCTTCCTTTAATTCTTTGGTGCGGACCGCCACCCTTTCCTCCAGTTCGTCATGGGCTTGCTGCAGGGCCTTTTCAGCTTCAATGCGGATGGCGATGTTTTTGTTTAATTGCCGGCTGAACTGCACCACGGAGTAATAACGCCAGCCGCCCATTCCGGCAATGACGAGGAGCAGCAGACCGGACATGGCCGAGACCGTCCGCCGCAGATTCCAGAAGGGTTCAGGTTTGCCATACCATCTGGCATAGTCCGCCAGGTAGTCCCCTGACCGGATATAGGCCTGGATGCCCTGGTTTATTTTTTTGAGCAGGACGGTATCTGTCTGGCGCAGCAGAAACCCCCTCTTGAGTTCCATCAGGGGTAATCCCACCACTTTGATCTTATCCGCCACCCCCGCATCCCGCGCCTTTTTCCAGAGCACGGGCTCCGGGAAGACAAAGGCATCCACATCACCGGTGAGGAGCTGGATCAAGGCCGAGTCGATATTCGGGAAAGCAACCAGCTTGATCTCGCTTCGCGCCTTAAGTTTGGTCTCCGCCGCACTTTTTTCTATCACCCCCACATGCAGGCCGCTGAGAGACGCCATGCCGGCAATTGTGTAATTTTTTGACCGGACAAAACAGGAAACAGGAATTGTCTCGATTGCATCCGAAAAGAAAAACTCCTCGGAACGTGTCTCACTGATGCCGATACCAGGGATCAAATCCGCCTCGCCGGTCCGCACCGCCTCCATGGCCGCAGCCCAGTTTTCTAGGACCAGGTAATGCACCCGTAATCCCGTTTTAGCGGCAACCCGGTTTAATATATCAATGGCAAAGCCTGCAGGCTCCCCTGCCTTATCGATGACATAGAGGGGGGGGAAATCGCGCAGCACAGCAGCGGTTACTTCATGGGTGCCGGCATGATCGTCCTGGGCATAAACGGCGGAAAACGGGAGGAAAAGGAGAAAAAAAATCCCCAGAGAGAAGAATGCAGACGGATATAAGTTGCGGCAGCGACAACTCATACGATTTTGCCTGACATAATCATGAATTAGTATTTTTTATTTATTTGGACCTCAAAACGTTGATATAAATAAGAATATCAACGAAAACCCTGGAGAGACGCCTTAAACCATCTCGGCAACCATCCAATTTTCTGATTGTATGAAAACAGCCACACTCTGTCAACCTTTGAAATTAAAAAATAACGGAATAACAGCTATATAACACTCAAAAGCAGCAAATATGCCTGGTCTGGCCACCCCCCACCCGGGGAAAAAGCCATAGCTATTATCCTGCTGGCCTATGATTGCGGCAAACCCCGCCAGAACCACCGCCGGGAGATGCCTGCACGCGGGGAAGTTTTTACCACGGACGGGGTCAGCAACCCTGCTTTTTTTTATGAAGCGCTACCCTGAACTTCCGCACCAGAGACTGCCGGTCCTCATGCAGAGGGCTGGCGTATTTTTTTATGCAAGCTTCTTGGGCAGGGAAATGAAAAAGGTCACCCCGGGGGCGGGGTCGGACTCGACCCAGATTTTACCCTGGTGTTTTGCCACGATTTCCCGGACAATGGCCAGCCCCAGTCCGGTCCCTTCGATGCCCCTGGCATTTTCATGGCGGCCGAAGGGTTCAAAGATTTTTTCACAGTCCTCTCTTTTAATGCCCACGCCGTCATCAAAAAAGGAAAGCAGCTGGCGCTCGCCGTCATCCCGGTAGCCGATGACGATGGTGCTCAGGTTCTCGCCCCCGTACTTGATGGCATTGTCCGTCAGGTTACGGAAAACCCGGAGCATGGCCATGCGGTCCAGGATCATGGGCGGCAAGGAATCCGGCCCGAGCCAGGAAATCCCGCGCAGACTGAGCTGCGGGGCGAATTCGTCCCCTACCGTGCGGAGAATGTCCAGGAGATCAACCGGCTCGAAATGAAAAGCGGTCTCCTTGGCCTTGATATAGGCATTGATCTCCTCCACCAGGGCCGCCACCTGCTCCGCGCCTTTGAGGATCTGCTCGCAGAATTTTTTCCCCTTGGCATCAAGCTGTCCGCCATAGCGTTTGTGCAGAAGACGGATCAGTCCCAGCATGCCGGCCATCGGACTTTTGAGATCATGGGACACGGCATAGGCGAAAAGCTTGATCTTCTCGGCATTATCGCGCAGCTGCTGTTCCATCTGCTTGCGTTCGGTGATGTCCAGCGAATATTCGAGCATCTGGACCACATTGCCTTGCCGGTCGAAGATGGGATAGCCATGCACCTCGACGTTGCGCAGATTGCCCTGCCGGTCATAATGGACATGCTCCAGTGTAACCGGTTTTCTCGTCTCCTTGACGATCTGCAGCGGACAGCCATGTTCGCTGCCGTCACAGGGGGCATCCCGATGATGGGTGAGGGCGTAACAGGTGATGCCCGGGGTCAGCTCACCCCGGATGGCGGCCGAGTTGGCCATCTTGATGGTGTAATCCTTGGCGTCAAGCACATAAAAGGGATGGGTGAGGGATTCAAGCACGTGGTTGAGAAACTCATTCTGCTGCCGGATCCGCTCCTCGTCCTGCCGGTGTGCCAGCATCTCCTGCCTGAGATCTTCGTTTGCCCCGGCAAGCTGCCCACTTCTTTGCCGCACCCTGGTCTCAATCTCAGCCCGGGCCTGGGCCAGCTCCTCTTCCACCCGCTCAGCCCTGGCCCTGGCCTGCTGCAGTCTGCCGCCCAGCAGCAGATTTTCCGCCCGCAGGGCCTGCAGTTCGCTGCAGCAGGACAACTCCTGGTTTTCTTTGCCAGCGGACCCGGCCTGGTCAGGAAAAAGAGAATTATCCCTGTCCCTGGGCGGTGATTTCCCCGCCGGCAAGCGAACCTCCGGATGTAATTCAGCCTTGCGCTTGGTTTTCATCATTTGCCTCCGGCTAACCGCCATCTCCGCCAAAGGGGAACAACGAAGTATGAAAGTCTCGCGGGCATTGCGAAAGCCACTTTATCGCGGGCATACCCGCGCTTACTGCAAAATAACATTACACGATTGAGAATGATTCTTTATTTTAAGACAGCTGCCAGGAAGGGAAAGTTTCCGGATACCGCGGGCTTTTTTACAGAAAAGGACTTGCTGGCTTGGTTGTTGAAAATTCTGGGGGGGGGCAGCAGATGTATCTCTGCTGAATTGAATAAGGCGTCCTCGAAATTCCCTGTTTTTGTCTGCACAGCAACAGAGGGTCAAATCAAGGATCGAGATTTGACCCTATCCTCGCATGACAAGCTGTGACAGCGTGGCTGTTTTGTCTGCACAGCAACAGAGAGGCAAATCAATGATCGAGATTTGACCCCATTTCCCCAACCATTTCCCCAAGCGGCTATTTCCGGTCAGGTTTATTAACTTGTTGGGCATTATATCTGCGATAAATTTGCGTTTCTATTTCAACTTCGAACCAGCAGGAAAAGCGTTCAACCTCAGAAATTGCTGTAACAAGCTGTTCATTACTAATGTGTAGAGTAGGGGAAATGAACCATAACTTTTCGTTTTCGTCCATGTCTGAAAATAATGAAGACTCTTGTTCGTCGACAAAAAAAGGGTGACGTAATTTCTTGATGTCCTTGTCAGTATATTGCGTTCGCAAATTTGTTATGGATGGCGGATGTTCAATGCAGTTGCGTGCGAGAACTACTTCTTCAAGCAACGCATAGTTGATCGGAGCTGTTTCGAATTTAATTTCAAACAGTTGTGAAAATAGTGCCCTGTAGCCAGGGAACCACCCCTTTTTGAAAAGTTTTTTCCTTAAGGATTCGCCAATCTGACAGCGACTTTGTCTCTCCCACTCTTTAAAATAGAGATGCAGGGCCGCGGCGAGCATTGACACACACAAGTATGCCAACACATGAAGCGATTCATCTGCTTCAAGCCATTCTTTCAGAAATGGAGGTTCGCCATCTTCACTGTATGGGGGGATGTACGGTTCTTCTTCTGCCTCAATTTGATGTTTTCGCAACAGATAAGGAGTCGAAGCTGTATCGTAAAACTGACGAACGAATTTGATTCGTTCATTCAGAAAAAAGCGAACATCCATGGATCACTCCTCTGACGCCAACCACTGATTATCAGGTCAATTTACCCTGATAAGTTGATAATTCCCGGTAAACCGGGCAAAAATTTTCTGTCATTATGCTGCGGCCTGGCCATCCCCATAATTTCAAAACTGAAATAATGGCTCAGAAAAACCAAAACTCTCATTGGCGGAATTTGCAAGGGAAAACGGCTACGCGATGGCAGGGGAAACAAAAAAGCGAATCACCCAGGCCCAAGCCCGGGTGGTTCGCTTGTATTCTGACGGGGTGCTTATTGTGTCACCCCGGAAATGGACTAAACGTAATAAAAAATATTTCTCTGTGATCTCTGCGTGCTCTGCGGTAAAAAAAGACTTTTGCCGAGTTCATCACGCCATAACATTGATATTGCCGCCCTTGCCGGTCATCTTGGCAACGTCTGCCGCCTTCGGGTCCGTGGCGCTTGTCGTGGCAAGGGGTTGCTGGGCGCTTTCACTTGATTTCTTCAGCAACTCAACAATCTGCGCAGGCGTCTTCGTGGCCTGCTGCAGGGCATAAAGGGCTGCTCCGCCGCTGCTTCCGCCTATCTGCATGGTATTACCTCACTTATTTTACTGCCTTACACATTGATTGCCGGCCATGAAATGCTATAATGAGAAGCCGGGCAACACATTGCTCCCATCAACTGCCACTAAAAAATAATATCATCAGGGAAGTTACCTTGTAAAGCAACATTTCCATGAGGAGGCGAAAAATGGCGCAGCCGATCTATCTGGATTACAACGGCACCACCCCCCATGCCCCTGAGGTGATCGAGGCCATGCGGCCGTTTCTTGAGCAGGAATTCGGCAACCCGTCGAGCTCCCACTGGTACGGCATCGCCCCGAAGCAGGCGGTGGAGCAGGCCCGCCGGCAGGTGGCCGGACTGCTGAACTGTGAGGCGGACGAGGTCGTCTTCACCAGCGGCGGCACCGAGTCAAACAACCACGCCATCAAAGGGATCGCCCGGGCCAAAAGAGAGCTGGGCAACCACATCATCACCAGCGATATCGAGCATCCGGCCGTGCTCGAAGTCTGCCGGTCCCTGGCCGAGGACGGCTTTGAGACCACCCTGCTGCCGGTGGACCGCAGCGGGCTGGTTGATCCCATTGAGCTG
Source organism: Desulfobulbaceae bacterium (assembly GCA_023230525.1). Taxonomy (GTDB): domain Bacteria; phylum Desulfobacterota; class Desulfobulbia; order Desulfobulbales; family SURF-16; genus SURF-16. Next base: position 1,582 of record JALNXE010000096.1, on the reverse strand, counting down.
GAAAAGGCCATCCGGCCGGGCACCATACTGATTTCCATCATGCACAGCAACAACGAGGTGGGCACCCTGCAGCCCATTGCCGAGATCAGCGCCATCGCCCGCAGCCGCGGCATCACCATGCACAGCGATGCCGCCCAGTCGGTGGGCAAGGTGGGGGTGGATGTGCGGGCACTGGGGGTTGACCTGCTGTCCGTTGCCGGGCACAAACTCTATGCCCCCAAGGGGGTGGGAGCGCTTTATATCCGCAACGGGGTGCAGCCGGCCAAATTCTGCCACGGCGCGGGCCAGGAGCGGGGCTGGCGGGCAGGCACGGAAAATGTGCTGGAGATTGCCGGACTCGGCAAGGCCTGTGAGATTGCCGGCAGGGATCTTGAGGGCCAGGGCAGCCGCATGCGGAGTCTGCGGGACCGGCTGCACCAGGGACTGATCGAGGCATTAGGCAGCGCCGTGGCCCTGAACGGCCACCCGGAAAAGAGGCTGCCCAACACCCTGAGCCTGGGCTTCCGGGGCCTTGCGGCCAACCGCATCCTGGAGGAAATCGGCCTGGATATCGCGGCCTCGCCCGGCGCGGCCTGCCACTCCGACCAGGTGGACATCTCCCATGTGCTGCAGGCCATGGGCATTGAACCGGAGTGGGCCATGGGCACCCTGCGCTTCAGTCTCGGCCGCATGACCACCGCTGCCGAAATCGACCGGGCTCTCACCGTTATCATCGCGGCAGTCAGAAAACTCAAGGGCTGAACCGCGGCAGGGGCGCAGCAGCCTGGCCCGCAGGCCAAAAAAATCAGCGCAGTTTTTTCAGCAGCTTGTTGATCTCCTCCAGGCCGACATGGTCCGGATCGTACTCCTCGCCGTACCAGTCGAGGATTTCGGCATTCTCCTCGTCTTCCGGATTCTTCAGGGCCGCAAGAAACTCCTCATAGCCCGGAATGCCGCCCACATCCTCGGGCGGGCAGGCCCGTTCACCGGCCAGCAGGATGGGATGTTTGAGGATGGTCTCCTTGGCGGCAATCACCTTTTCCACCTTGATCTCATGCTGCCATGAATCGCCGAAATCATATTCATAGATGAATTTTTTTTTGATCTTGGCCTTCAGGTCGGACAATCTGGTTTTGCGTTCGTCAAAAACCTTTGTCCCCTCCCAGTCCTCTTCTTCGGAGGGCCGGCCATACAATTCCTTGCCGATGATGAACTGGTGCATGTGGGAATCGTCCCAACCCATGGAGAGCTGGATGACATCATGGAGTTTGGCCAGGGAAAAGGAGCCGGGAACCTGCACCCGCCGCCAGACAACAGGATCAGTCCCCAACAGGGAGATCTTCAGTTGATAGACATCCGGCAGGATTTGCTTTATTTTTTTATTTTTCTGCGGGAAATCAACTTTGATTATTTTCCCCATGTGATCACCTTTCTAACCTCCATCACCGCAAGCGGGAACAACGGACAATGAAAGTCTCGTGCCGTAGATACTATGTATAAGCGCGTACGATTTGCGCAAAACGGGCCGCGCTGTTAAGCTTGTTTTCCAAACAATTAACCAGAACCATTCCAAAAGGAGACAAGCCATGGAAACAGCAACGGC
>JALNXE010000095.1 GCA_023230525.1 Desulfobulbaceae bacterium | reverse complement strand
CCATGGCTTGTCTCCTTTTGGAATGGTTCTGGTTAATTGTTTGGAAAACAAGCTTAACAGCGCGGCCCGTTTTGCGCAAATCGTACGCGCTTATACATAGTATCTACGGTACGAGACTTTCATTGTTCGTTGTTCCCGCTTGCGGAGATGGGGGTTAGCCGAAATCCCGTCCATCAGCTGGATGCCAGCTAAAAACATGCTGGCATGCCGGCAAAGATAAACGGTACTTTTATAACTTCGAAGTCCCTAAGGAAAAAATTGCATTTGCAAGGCGGCATATTGTCGCATTACCTGTTTGCTTGGCAGGTTTTTGGTAGCATTTGAGGCACCGACAGCGCGGTAGAGCAAAGGTCTTGGGCCTAACTTGATGACAGGTGGGGAGGAGGGCTTTGCTGGAAGGGCCTTGGCGAAGTTTATCCCGGTAATTTTTATTGACACTTATTGGTAATTCTGGAAATAATTATGACCGGATGAGGAGTGAATCGGGAATAATTATGCCCAGGGGCGCCGCGATGATAGAGACGATCAAATCCATTATCCTGGATTTTCAGGAAAGCAAGCTGGAGACCGGGGTGCCCAGGCGTTTGCGTATCGAAGCAGTTCACGGCAAAGCCGCAGTCTGCATCGGGGTGCGGCGAAGCGGCAAATCGACCTGCATGTTCCAGATCATGGATCGGCTTCTCTCAAGCGGGGTCCAGCGAGAAAATGTCCTGCATCTGAATTTTTTCGATGACCGTCTTCACAATCTGCGTCAGGACAACCTCTGGCTGATTACCGAGGCATACTACTCTATTTACCCGGAGAAAAAAAACACCGAGACAATCTATTGTTTTTTCGACGAAATCCAGGCGGCTCCCGGGTGGGAGCCATTCGTCGACCGGCTGATGCGTACGGAAAAATGCGAGGTGTATCTCACGGGTTCGTCGGCCAGGATGCTCTCGAAGGAGATTGCCACGCAGATGCGCGGGCGGGCGTTGTCATGGGAAATGTTTCCGTTTTCGTTCCGGGAATTCCTGGACTACAAACAAATTGAGAGCGAGGGCGCGCTATCGACGAAGAAACGGCTTCTTATCCGGAAGGCCTTTGCGGAATACTGGGAGACCGGCGGTTTTCCCGAGGTTGCCGGCCTTGGCCCTCGCTTACGGATCAAGACCCATCAGGAATACTTTCATGCCATTTTGTTTCGGGACCTGATCGAGCGCCACGACGTTTCCCACCCAAAGGCACTGACCGATCTGGGGCATTGGCTGGTTGACAACACTGCCTCGCTCTACTCCGTCAACAGTCTCACGGGGTATCTCAAGGCGCTGGGCCACAAGGCCCCCAAGTCCGCGGTATCCGACTATCTGGAATGGTTCGAGGATGCCTATTTCCTGTTTACCGTGCGGATATTTGATGCGTCGCTGGCGCGCAGCAACACCAATCCGAAAAAGGTCTACTGCATCGATCATGCGCTGGTCACCTCGGTGTCGTCGGGGATTCTGGTCAACACCGGACATCTCCTGGAGAACCTCGTTTTCACGGCGCTTCGGCGTCTGCGCCCGGAAATATACTATTACAAGACCAGGACTGGTCGTGAGGTCGATTTCATCCTCCCTGCCGCGAATCCTGCGTCAGGGCAAAGAATGCTGGTCCAGGTGTGCGAATCCCTGGCCGAGCCGCAAACGCGGAAGCGGGAGACGATGGCTTTAAGCGAGGCGATGACCGAATTGGGTCTCACGACCGGCACTCTCGTGACCCGCAACGAAGATGAGCGGATCGATGTCGGAAGTGGGACCATAGAGGTGGTTCCAGTCTGGCGGTTCCTGCTCGATCTGCCGGAATCAATCCTATAGTCCCTGAGATTTCCGCTACTCAGAGACACCCGCGAAAAGCGCTTTTCAGGGTAGAAACGGGCTATGGGGGTCTATTCAGGCATGAAATTCCCGTAAACATGCATAGTAAGTGATATCCGAGGAGCGGATTTGCTACCGTTATCGGCAATTAAACCAGCCGCTTGGAACACCGGGTCCGCAGGTGTGGGAAACATGGTAGTGCTGCTATAGGATTATTCTATGTTTTGTTGTTTTTCGCCTAAAAAAACCTAACATTTTTTTTCTTGACTGGACATTTTGAATCCCTTAACCTGATTACACGACAAAGGCAAACCCGGAGCGATCCGGGGACGCAAAGCCACGGGCCTCAAGGAGGCAGCCGGGTTGCCGAAGAGATACTGCGCAATACGTTTTAAGCCCGTCTTCGGTTTTCGAAGGCGGGCTTTTTTTGTTTGCGAGCCGACATTTTGACCTCGAACCAAGTGGAGGAAACGAATGAATAAGTGGCCGGGTATGCATTTCCCCTCATCTATGAAAACTCTCTGTTTTCTTTTTTTCTGTTGCCTGATTGCAAGCAAATCCCAAGGTGCGACTGGCGAGGTGATGGTGACTTCGCCGGTTGTTGACGATATAGATATCATTGCCGTGCCGACGGATCAGGTTTCCCTTGCCGTATCCGGCGCCTATATCCTCACGGAAGACGCAACCCCGAATTTCACCGGTCCTACCGAATATTGCTCAGGCGGCATAGGAACATTTCAGCCCCGCTACTGGGATGGCCGTGACGGCGGGCCGGTCGGCTATTATGCCGAACTCTTTTTCCGTCTTGATGGAGGAAAACGCCACAGTATAGGGTCAGTTCGTTATGGGCATGGTTATGTCATTGGCACCGAGTACGACCGGCTCAATACCTTGTTGAACTATTCCTTTTCAGTTTCGCTGAAAAACCTGCAGAAAGATGCGCCCCACGAAATCCTGATTGAGCTTATCGATATCTTTTCTCTCTACTGCAAGCCTGCTTACTGGTGGTATATGGGCTACGCCCAAAAGCGTTACGGAGAGGTGATCACCAGCTACTCTGTGCCATTTTTCATCGGTGAGCCAGCCCCTGCGCAGGACAACCAGAGTCCGGATCCTGATCCAGGCGGATGCCACAGCAACAAAAATCTCGTGGCATTTGATTAGGATGGTGGGGCCTGCACGGGCAACTATTTCCGGTGCTGTTTGCGGTTGCCGGCCGCGCTGGAGCAGAAAACCAACAGATTATTTCCGAAATATTGGGAGCGGAAACCATGAAAAAGCTGATCACTATCTTCGTGGCCATTATTTTCAGTCTGGGCATTGCTTTGCCACTTCATGCAGCCTCGGTGAATGTCGCCAACGGCAACCTGTACGAGCAGGTAAGCGTCTCGCCGCTTGGCAAGCTGCCGGTGACAATCTCCTACAACTCCAAGTCTGAGCGGGAGAGCGTGGTCGGCTATGGATGGAATGCAAATTTTGACATTCGTCTGCTGATTAACCCGGACGGCTCCGGCGTGCTCATTGATCTGGACGGATCAGAGGAGATGTTCACCCCAAACGGCGACGGCTCCTTCACCTCTGCCGCGGATGTGCATGATCGCCTGGAAAAGCTCGGCGATGCCTTCCGCCTGCACCGCAAGTCCGGCAGCTCTGTCGACTTTGATGCAACCGGTAAGCCCCTTGCGATCATGGACAGCAACGGCAATGCCACCAGCCTGGTCTACGATAATGACAGGCTCTCCATGCTCACCGGCCCCAACGGCGAAGAACTCGCGTTTGCCACGGACAGCCTGGGCCGCATCATCGCCATCACTTCGAGTGACAATAAATCCTTCGCCTTCACCTACGACAGCAACAGCAACCTCACCTCCATCACCGACCCGGCCGGCCAGACCATCAGCTACGGCTATGACGATGAGCACAATTACGTTTCCAAGACCAACCCGGCAGGGCAGACCAATAACTACCATTACGATGACCAGGACCGGGTGGTCTCCACGGTGAACAGTGCCGGAGAGACCCGTACCGTTGAATATGTGAACGATACACTTACCCACGTTATTGATCCTGCCGGCAACGCCACCGAGTACACCATTGACCAGGACCAGAAGATCATCCATAAAAAGGACGCGGCCGGCAATATCACCGCCAACACCTGGGACGATGCCGGCAACAAGACCTCGGTCGCCGATGCCTCGGGCACCGTGAGCATGACCTACGATGCCAAGGGCAACCTGCTCTCCAGCACCGACCAGCTCGGTCAGACCAACAGCTACACTTATAACGAAATGAGCCGGGTCACCTCGGTCACCGACCCGCAGGGCGCAGTGACCGCTTTTACCTATGATGCCAACGGCAACCTGCTCACCTCCACCGACGCCCTGGGCAACACCACAACCTATGCCTACGACAATAAAGGCAGACTTATCAGCAGCACCGATGCCCTGGGACGAATCTCCACCTTGTCCTATGACAGCCAAGGCAATGCCGCTTCCTACACCGACCCGCTCGGCTCCGTCACCAGCATGGCCTATGACGCGGCCGGTAACCTGACTGCCTTGACCGACGCCCTGGGCAACACCACTGTCTTTACCTATGATACTCTGGGCCGCATGCTGACCAGGACCGATCCCAAGGGCCAGGTGACCAGCTCTCTATACGATGTCTTGGGCAATCGGGTGGCGGTAACCGATGCCAACGGCAACATCACCCGCTACGAGTATGACCACCACCGGCAGGTCACCCGCAGCATCGATGCCCTGAACCAGATGACCGTTATTACCTATCTGGCCGGCAGCAAGCTGCCCGCAAGCCTCAGCGATGCCAAGGGACAGACCACCAACTTTGCATACGACAGCCTGGGCCGCCTGATTCGGGAGACCGATCCCCTGGGCAAGACCGTCGCCTATCAGTACGATGCCAGGGGCAACGTCATCGCCCGCATTGACAGTGCAGGCAACACCATTGCCTACACCTACGACGCCCTCGGTCGGCTGCTGGCCAAGAGTTTTCCGGACGGCACCTCGGCCTCCTTCAGCTATGATGCAAAGGGCCGCTTGCTGACGGCGGCCAACCAGCATATCGCCTACTCCATGACCTATGATACCCTGGGCCGGCTGCTTTCCATCACAGATGCCAACGGGAACACCATCAGCTATGAGTATGATAAGCTGGGCAACCGCACCCGAATGATCATGCCGGACGGCGATAAGGTTGATTACCGCTATGACGAAGCAAACAGGATCATGGCAATCGACTCCTTCCTGGGTGCTTTCAGCTTGGGTTACAACGCCCTGGGCCGTCGCACCGAACTATCCGCGCCCAACGGCGTTACCACAGAATACGGCTACGATACGGCGGGCCTGCTCACCGAGATCATCACCAGGCGTGGCAACCGGGACGATCTGTTGAGCTCTCTTTTATACAGCCATGACGCAGTGGGCAACAGGCTTTCCAAGAGCGTGGAAGAGCGCAGAGGCTATGGCGGCGGCCATAGTCATCACTATATGGCCGAGCGCTTTGACTTCACTTATGATGCGGCGTACCAGCTCATCGATACCCTGGCCGTGCGCGAAGGCAAACAATGGGAGAGTGAGCTGCGCAACCTGTCGGAATCCTTAAGTTACGATCCGGTGGGCAACCGAATTAGCGGCCCGCGATGGGATGACATATACACCCATAACGAAGCCAACCAGCTGCTTGCCAGCAGGAAATTCGAATTCCTTTATGATGCCAACGGCAACCAGAGTGCTAAGATCGAAACAAGCAGCGACGACCAGGATACCTGGACCTATGAATATGACTTTGAGAATCGTCTAGTCAAGGCAACCAGTACCAAGGAGGACGAGATCAAGACCGTCTCTTTCAAGTACGACCCATTTGGCCGCAGGATCGAAAAAAGGGTTGAGGAGATTGAGCCCGGTGACCAGGCAAGCTGCGTCAAGACCAGAACCTATAACTACGTCTACGACAACGAGGATATCATCCTGGAGATTCGCTCAGGCGGTGATGATGAGGATGGTGAGGATCAAGGCCACAGCGAGTCAGGCAAGAGGCATTGGCAGAAACGGATCAGCAAACCATCTATAAACCGTTTTGTGCATGGGCCTGGCATTGATGAGCCCCTTGCTATCGAACAGAATGGCAGAGTATACTTTTATCATGCCGATGGGCTGGGCAGCATCATCAGCCTGACCGATGCCAATGGCCAGTTAGTGCAAACCTATGAGTATGATTCGTTTGGCAATATGCGACAAGAGGGTAACCTTGTGAAGCAGTCGTATGGGTTTACTGGCCGTGAGTGGGATGGTGAGACCGGGTTGTATTTTTACAGAGCACGGTACTATGACCCGCAGATTGGCAGGTTTATAAGTAAGGACCCGATTGGCTTTGCTGGGGGGGATGTTGTTCTGTATGGGTATGTTAATGGCAATCCTGTCAATAATGTGGATCCAGATGGTCTTTGGTGGAGATTTGTGGGATGGGAAGACAAAAGAGTTAACAAAGAGTTTCATGGAGTTCAATGGTATAGTGGTAGATTTCTTTATGCTAAATGCCAAAATACCTGCACCGATGAAACAATGAAAATACTAGTTGTGCATGAACGATATCTACCAATACCAACAACTAATGTTAACAATGTAATGGCACCGAATCCTTTAGGAAATAGTCCACACCCTGTTAGCAGTCTATTCGACATTGAGAAAGATATGAGGGACGCTAGAAAGAATGGATGCCAAGATAATATTGGTAACGCAAGAGCATTAGGCGGGCAACATTTTTGCAATAAATACAATAATATTGAGGGCGGTTAATTGTTAATTTGTAGATTATTCATAAAAATTATAATCGGTTTTTTGGGGGGGGCACTTTATGCATTTATCAATTTTTGCTTAGTGACTCCGTTTCTTCGTGAGAACTTTATGGCTGTGTTATTTTGGGGGGGGCAGGGAGCCATTTTTTCAATATGTTACATGCTTTTTTTTGATTTTTTATCAACTCCAAAAAAACTTAGAAATTTTTCAACACTTTTAAAGGGTGGGATTTGTGGATTATTTTCCTCTTTACCAAATATAATTTTTAGTTGGCAAGGTTTTGCGCAATCAACTTCGGTTGAAGGAATTTATGTTCTTCCGCAAGTATCCCGGCAACTATCGTTAGATCTTCTATATTATGCGGTTGGCTGTTTTATTTTAGGGGCAGTTGTTGCTTTTTTCGCTGAAAATATAAAGAAAAATAAAAAGTAAAAAGGTTCCTCAGCAAAATTTGTGGGTGAATTTGGGTTCTGGCATTTACAGAGCGCATGATATAGGGCGATTCTGATGATGTCGAAGCTTCTAAATCCATATGCTTTTCGGTTGTCAAACTGAATTTACTTACACTCCTTGATATCGTTTATAATTTTGGCAAATTTTGGTTCGAAATCATCCAGAAAGTGTTCATCGGTTATCCTCAGCCTGTTCAGCAGTGAGACGGGGAATGATTGCAGCCGGTAGAGCAGGTCTTCTTTCTGGAAGAACAATTTTTCCTTTGCCTCCGCCAAAATATCGGACCACTTGCATGAAGTGTTCTGTGTGATCAGAAAAATATCAAAGATGTCTTTAGGATTGTCTCGACCAATAACAGCTGATATTTTATTTGATAATATATTTAGAGGGTTATCAAGCCGGTAAGGCCCTTGATAGATAATGTCGCCAAATCTTTTCACATGGTCATTTACAAAATCAATTTGCAACAGAATGTCATTATCAATGACATTGATGCGTATGAAATCTTTTGAGTCGACAACCTTGTTGATGGCGAAGAGGGAGAGCTTGTTGATTATTTCTCGTGCAGAGTAAGAAAATGTGTTCGAAAAATTAGTAAAAAAATCTAAGTCGTCGGAGAGTCGTTTTTCATAAAAGAAACGGTTCAGGCAGGTCCCACCGGTTAGGTAAAATTCAGTATCCTGTGAAAAAATCAGTTCCAGAATTTTATCCTGAAGCATATAAAGCTGTTTGTAATCTATATGTTCCATCGAAGTTCAGGGATTTCGGCTGGCTCATCGGTTATAAAATATTTTATGATTTTGTGACGTCTGTCAAGAAAGCGATGGTTAAATTCCGGTACCTGATAGCCGAGGATCAGTTTCCGCTGGTCACTGGCGTTAAAGATGTTTAAGCATTGCAACACATCTGAGGAATTTTCCAGAATTTTGTTGAATAAGAATTTTTTTTCCTGATCAGTTCCAGTTTGCGCCATTTTTAAAATTTCGGCATTGTCGAAATTGAACTCCCAGAGGCATTCACGATTTATTTTTTCGCAGTATCCCATCATTTTATTGTATTTATTTTTTGGCGTGGACATAAAAACCTCGGCCGGAGCGGTTCAGTTGTTCCTGCAATATATTCGAAACAGTAGCATATAACGGGGTAAGGTCAACAGAAAATCGCTCTCAGTCCACTTGTTCAAACGCCCCAATCAGGTAGGATTTCTTCCCAGCCCCAACCACCCCCGCGCCCGGCCTTCAGACAGCCAAAAATCCAGAATGTGCGGCTGTTACAGCCCACTGGAGAGTTACTCATAGCAAAAGACGGCATGGGGCACTTCCCGAAGCACCAGAAAGAACGCCCGCAGAAATTCGATGTAATGGGTGATGGTTTGCCGGCAGGATGAGCCTGCTGCCGATTTCAGGAATGCGCCCGGTATCGCTGTCAAGCCTGGTCACCTATTTTCATCTTGGTTCCCAGAACCCACTTGCCGTCATACCGAGCAGCTATGCCTTTTCCAGGGTTTAGAGAAAAAAATGCCCAGACAAATTGAAAAGAAGGGCGCCACGAATGGCAGCCCTTCTTTATTCAGGAAAATCTATTTGGCTTCAATTTGGTCTTTAATCTTTTCCAGAACCTTGTCGCCGATTCCTTTAACGTTCTTCAGGTCATCGATTGATTTGAAATTGCCATGTTCAGTCCGATAGTCAATAATTGCCTGAGCTTTGGAAGCCCCGATCCCGGGAAGAGATTCAAGGGTTTTCAGGTCAGCGGTGTTAATGTTGACGGCAGCAAGGGCAGATGCAGCAAAGAAAAACAACATACAGAGTGTTAACAGCAACTTCTTCATCGTAGGCCTCCTTGATTTGGGTTGGTTTGCAAAACAAACGTCAGGTTTATTTTTTATGAAAAAAAAGATACTTTCAATCAGGCAAATTGTCGCACCTAGAGTTTGATGGAAAATAATAATGCCATAGCTAACTCCCTGCGGTTTCGCATACGATGCGGTCTTGGTCGAGCGCATATTAGGTTATGGAAAATCAATGGTCACGGGAAAGGAGCCGAGCATATTTTCCGGCGGGGCGGGCAGACTGTTAATGTAAGTGAAATAAGGATAGAAATTCATATAGTACAGATTTTGATGCTGCGTAATCCCCCTTATCGTATGAACAGGAGTCCACTGCCAGGTGAAGTCGAGTCGCATCTGGTTAACAAATCCAGGCAGCGCATATTTGTAGGTTTCAGCAAACCATATGGCGTCGCCATCCGGCGCATGACAAACCAGACGATCCGTGACATAGTATTGCTCAATTCTTTCCGTCAGGATGATCAGTTTGTTGTGCCGGGCCGGATCGAGCAACTCAATTGAGACAATGGTTGGCTGATTGACAAAGGGATAGGCCGCTGAAAAGCCAAGAAATTCTGAAATCCTGTGCGGATCGATATAACCGTACAGGTCAACATTCGGATCATCGCGGATGTCATCAGCCTTGACCGCTGCACCATAGAGGAGAAAATAATCGGTGTAGTTCCAGTAAGTGATATACTGGGGCTCATTCATGTCCTTGCCGCCCAGACAGATGATGGCAGACTGGTCCGTCTGTGCGGCCCCCTCATAATAAACGGTCAGATACAGGTCCGTAACGCCGGCCGGGATCGGTTCAGCGGTAAAATCAAAGGTGTAGGTCGCCCCCTGCTGGGAGGAAAGAGCATCGATCGGAACTGCCGCAGATTCGGAGGCGGTAAAAGGTTCGCCGGCCATTAATGACGCCATGGCTGCACTGTCCTGCGGGTAGTTGGATAAATCCTCCAGCAGACCGGGGATGACCTTGTAAACTGCCATGGCATGAAGGGAACCGCTGGCCATCTCCAGCGGAACCGTCTGGCCGTTTTCATCGATCATGGTCGTGGTGTTGCGGATTTTCGCCTTGATTTGGGTAAGTTGGGGAGGGCTGATACTGCCGTCAATGATGGCATAGACAAACTCATCCGGAAAGGTGATGGCCAGGGTTCCCGCAGGGACTGGGCAGCGTCCCACGGCAACCGCGGTTTCCTGCTCATTCCCCATGGTGCCCTGGAAAACGACCTGCAGGGAGAGATCGGTTGCTCCAGCCGGAATGCCTGAAGGAAAATGGAAGAGAAAGGATTGAGGTGCCCCGCTGTTGAGCGCCTCGGCCAAGGCAATATCGACGGTTACAGCTTCCGAGGTTGTATATTTATTCGTCCCACCACTTGTATAGCGGGCTACCCCGATAAGAGAGCCGATGCCCAGAGGCTCGGGGACCGGATTGCCGTCATCATCCGTGCCGAGGGTGGAAATATTCTGCACCTCGGCGCTGATGTCTTCCATGGGTGTCATCCACTGTATTTTCCCGTCAGTAAGTCTGATCGGCACGCCAGGCTTGGGCATGGCGTTGCGCACGCTAAGGGTTCCCCGGAAGAAATAGTCGAGCAGGGCGGCGGAATAACCCACGGCCCTGGGAACGAGGACGGAGGCATAATCTTCATGCACTGTGTCGTCGAGTACCACCACGCCGGAGTGGTTGATGGCCATGCAGTTATAGGAAATCAGGCTGCCGGCAGCCAGCCTGATCGGCTTCGCCCCACCGGCATATCCCCACAGATAGGGCCTGTAATCCGTTTTTCCGTCTTCCGCGACATGTATTTCCGGATTCAACCAGTCGATATCGGCGGTGACATCCTCACTTGTCGGGTGCGGATATACCTCAGTGGGCAATATGGTATTGATGCTGAAAAAATTGGCGTTGGTATATTCGGCCAGGCCGATGTTATGAAACTGTGAATCCTGGCTTTTTGTGAGGTCCGGATCCGGGTTTTCCTGGGTATATCTGTCCTGGTCCCAGAGAGCGGTTATCGGGATGGGAGAGAGCAGATAGCCTGCTCCGGATTGGGCAAAATTGCTGAAAATTGCGCCATCCACCTGCACGCCGGTAAAATTGATCTGATCAATCTTATCTTTGGCCCATTCTTCATAGGGATCACTGAGCCATGAATTCGGCCAGAGCAGCTGCGGGATCATGCTGACCAGTGGATCATCAGGGTCAATGGGATGGGGATCGTTGCGTACATGGGCCGGCACAGCCGAATCGGATACCAGATGCATCAGGTGTCCCATCGTCAGGAAGAGGGTGGCATACTCTTCTTCACTTCCTGTGCTGAGAGCATTGAAGTAAGCGATACGGGCCTTTTGCCAGGAATAGGGGGCGAGCTGCAGCTGGGCATAGGTGAGCGAAGAATCGGATTGGGGGATAATGGGAATGTCCAGTCCCGCAGCATCCCACTCCTGCAGCGGATCGTGAAAATGGTTCAGAAACCAGGGGATTTGGTCCTCATCAGTGCCGCCTTGACGGCACCAGTCCCAGATCTCCTTTGTGGCATAGACTGTTTCAATGCCGTCAGGATAGCCCAGATTGTTTATCATGTAAGAGTGCAGAAGTGATTGCCGGGCTGCTGTTTCGTTTATCTTGGGGTGCACCTTCTTGCTGTCATATGCATAAACCACGGCCCGAAGAAAAACAAACAGGGTAATGAAAATTAAAATATGAATTTTCCGGCACATAGTTTCTCACCGCTGTTTTAATTTTCTTGTCAGCACTGGAGCAAAACCAAAAAATTGCCGTTCAGCATTGTACATTTCCAGGATGATGCGTTGTTTTTCAATGGATACATCGTCCATAAAATTTCCCCCTACATTAAATAAATTCTCCCGTCTTTCCTCTAAGGTTTTCAACCTGGGCAGCCAAACCACGATGTATTGATCTTCCGGAATGGAGTAATTTGGGTCGAACCGCGGTTTTGTTTTCTTGTGACGCGGGAAGGCCCCATAGCCTGGCTTGAAGATGATGGCAGTGCATTCCGGTTCCCAGCCATGAAGAATACGGAACAGCTTGATCTTATGACTGGGGATGAAGAATTCGCCGTTGCGGTCGGTTACCGTCTCAACCGCGTCAGCATCCTGTGACACCGGCCCGCCGGGACTCAACTGAAACATGGTATAGAAAGTCAGAAAAACCACGGCGCCTTCTATCGGCTTGCCTGTTTCAAGGTCAAGCACCATTCCTTTATATGGCCCGTAGTCACGGGAGATGGTACAGCCGGCCAGAAGCATGGCGGAAAGAATGAGCAGGATCAGACGGGATACGGTATCTTTTTTCATATCTGTGCCTCAGATTTTTTCAATGTGATTCGACTTTTTGAGTTCGGGTTCACAACGGGTTGTATGAAAAAAACGGCAAGCAATCCGTCATGCCGGACTTGATTCGGCATACAGAAAACTCCCGGATACCATAACTCCTGGATTCCGGCTAACCCCCATCTCCGCAGGCGGGTAACAACAAACAATGAAAGTCTCGCGGCGTAGGAGCGGGCCATGCCCGCGATAGAGACCGCCGCACAATCGAAGGTCGCGGGCATGCCCGCTCCTACGTCCCTGCCTGCACAGCAAGGCAGATAAAGGACTTTCGTATAAATCCCCATCTCTGCAAGCGGGAACAACAGACAATGAAATCTTGCAGGGTAGAATCTGGCCATGGCCGTGATATCGGTGTTTGCGAATCAAAACTGTTCAATCTGCCAGATGCCCTGCAAGTTTTTGACAAAATAAACATAATAGGTGATGGTCACCGGCGTGCCGTTTACGTCGTGTAAGCGGTTTACCCGGTATTTTACCCGTCGTTCTTTCGCATAAATCATCTCGACATCGGGCAGATTTGCAAAGATCTGCGGCAGATCAGCACTGATCGCTTGCAAAGCATCTCTGTACCGCTCTTTTGATTGGGGCAGGAAATAGACCAATCCCTCTTCGATATTCCCCCCTGCCAGGGCCGTCTTCATGCCGTTCCATTTGCTCTTGAGCAGACCGTCCAACGCATTTTTATCCATGATCAGAATGGCGGCGGCATCAGTGTAGGCTTCTCCGGTTGCGTCGGTTACCTGCGCAGTAACCACATAGAGCCCCGGGACCGAAACCATCGTCGTGAAATGTTCGCTGTCAATTACTGCCACCGAGTCCAAGGCAACCGGGCCGACTGCGCTGACTGCTGTCGTGGCTGTGGCCATATCAAAGGTAGCGGTGATGCTGAAGTTCCCAGAGAACGGGGCGATGCCTGACTCTGCCTCCGGGATAAGTTCGATGAAATCCGTAGCCGGTTGGCAGGTGACGTTGATGGTTACCAGGGCAACGTTGCCTCCCCCATCCATGGCCATGGCGGTGATAGTGTTCACCCCTGTCGCCAGGGGCACACGATTGGCGGCAAACCGGCCACTGTCTGTCAAAGCGGTAACCCCGTTTGCCGTGACCCCGACCTCTGCCGTGGTTCCGGTGATCGTGCCCTGCACCAGCACATAGGGAGTGGTGATTGTTTCGCCGTCAGCCGGCGAGGTGATTGTCAACAACATGGTCGACAGGGTGAAAAACGTTTGGTCGGGTGATGTGGCGGCCGCTCCGGCCGCATTTGCTGCGGTGATTGTAAAATGATAGGTGGTGCCGGCCAGAAGACCGGTAAGGACAACGCCGTGTTCGCTAACGAGTTCGGTATCCGCCACGATATTGCCGTATGCGATAGTCTCGCCGAAATCCAGCCGGCTGGTGGCCGGCTGGTCCGTGGTCCAGCTGATGGTGGCCGATTGCCCGGAAACATCGGTGACGGCAATATTGCTGATAACTGGCGGGGCCGTGCTCTGGCAATCTATTCTGCCGAACTCAGCGGCAAGGCCCGCGGGATCGAGAGTCGCGGTATGGGCGATGTTGTAGGCCAGGTCAGCGCCGTCCACATCACCGTCATGGTTGACGTCATGCAGGCAGGCATGCGCTGCCGAGACAATGATTAACGAAAAGAGGAAGGGAAAAAAGAGAATACCCCAGCGCTGCACCATTGCATCCGTCTCCGCAAAATTGATGGGTTCGGCAAACTTTAACCAAGACGCCTACAGACTATGAACCTGACACAGTTACAAAAACTCATCAATTTGGTGGGACCATTTTTGTATTTTTCAGGAAAAAAATTGTATTTGCAAGGCGGCATATTGTCGCATCGCCTTTTTGCTGGGAAGAATTTCGCCGTCACAAAACATGATGGACTCGACAAAACTGAAAATTAACCATAGAGAGCACAAAGCCCACAGAGATAGCTAATTGTGTAATTAAAAATATTTTCTTTGTGACTTCCGTGGTGAAAATAGATTTTTTACGAATTCATTCCTCATGAAGTTCGGCAAGCAATTGACGTTTGTGCCTGAAGTGCGTATAATAGGAACATCGGGAGGTATGCCGTTATGGGAAAAACAAGACTGAATATAAGCTTGGATAAAGACCTGGCTGATTTTGCCAGAATATTCGCCATGGAAAATCGTACTTCTGTGGCCGATGTGATAACTCAATATCTGCTTTCCTTAAAGCGAAGGGTAGAAGGGCAGGAAACAGAAAAGATTTTCGCGCATCCTGCCTTTGTGCAAGCCATGGAAGAAGCGCAAGCGAAGCTGCGCAATGGGACGGCTGAATGGCATTCCTATGATGAGGTCTTCAGCGATTGATGGAGACCCTTTTTGAAACCGCCTTTCTGGTGGCGCTTAAAAAACATGCCTCGATCAAAAAGCTTGTCAAAAAAAAGATCGACATGATCATCGATAATCCCCTGGCCATGGGGGAACCTCTGAAAGGCAACTGGCAGGGTTTTTATTCATGCCCGGTCAAACGAAACTTTATCATCATCTATCTCTATTGCGAAGTCTGCCGTAAGAAAGGCGACAACAATGTCGTCCTGTGCGGCGACTGCCATAACCGCTCAGACAAAACCCTGAAGTTCATTCTCCTCGGCCCCCATGACCGGACATACGGGGTAGATTGAGTACTTAAATTGCGTAAAATGCCTAAAGTACTTAAAGTTAAAGGTTTTATCTGATCAGAAAGTACCATAACTTTATACCCTCAAGGGGCACTTGAAGTATTTTAAACTTTTAGGCACTCTTCTCGAAACGCAATCAGGGTATCAAGGTAAAATCTGCCGAGATCAGGTTATCTGAGGTTATCTGAATTGCGAAATCTCTGTCATAGATACTGGCTGGCATACCACTGATACACGGCACGGATGCCCTGTTCCAGGCTGACTGACGGCGCCCAGCCGAGGTGTCGCAGCCGGGATACATCCAGCAGCTTCCGCGGCGTGCCGTCCGGCTTTGAGGAGTCAAAGGCAATTTCGCCCGGGAAAACGACCACTTTTGCCACCAGCTCCGCCAGTTCTCTGATCGTGATGTCCGTACCGGTACCGATATTGATCAGGTCAGTGCTGTCGCAATTTTGCATCAGGTAGACGCATGCATCCGCCATGTCATCCACATGAAGAAATTCCCGTTTCGGCGTGCCGCTCCCCCACAGGATAACTTGAGGCGCAGGCTGGGCAATCGCCGTTTTGATATCCGCAGGAATTGTCCCGAATAATTTCTCATCCCTGTCAATGGCGGCAAAATCACCTGCCGCGGCCAGTCTGGCCAGATGAAATTTGCGGATCATTGCCGGCAGCACATGGGAATTCTCCAGATCAAAATTGTCATTGGTCCCATACAGGTTGGTGGGCATGACCGGAATAAATCTGGTTCCATGCTGACGATTATATGACCGGCACATCTCGATCCCGGCAATCTTTGCCACGGCATAGGCTGAGTTGGTCGGCTCCAGGGGGCCGGTGAGCAGGTACTCCTCCTTCATCGGCTGCGGGCACAGTTTCGGATAAATGCAGGAACTGCCGAGAAAAAGAAGTTTTTTTACTCCATGCACATAGCTGTTATGGATGATGTTGTTCTGGATCGTCAGGTTTTGATAGATGAAATCCGCCGGGTAGGTGCTGTTGGCGTGGATACCGCCTACTTTCGCCGCTGCCAGGAAAACGTATTCGGGCTTTTCCGCGGCAAAAAAAGAGGCAACCTCGTGCTGATCAATGAGATCCAGTTGCGCCCGGGTACGGGTGATGATATTTTCATACCCTGCCGACTGCAGCTTGCGGGCAATTGCGGAACCGACCAGGCCGCGATGGCCGGCAATAAATATTTTTGCTGAATGATTCATGGCTTACTCAAAGTTGTTATAGGGCCGGTACCCCTCTTTTTTGATGAGATGATCCTTTTCCGCGTCCTTCAGGTCTTCGCGAATCATGATCTTCACCAGTTCCTTGAAGGTGATTTTCGGCGCCCATCCTAATTTTTCCTTGGCCTTGGACGGATCGCCCAGCAGAAAATCAACCTCGGTCGGCCGGAAATATCGAGGATCGACCTGCACCAGGACTTTGCCGGAGTCGGCATCCCGACCGATCTCGTCGAGGCCCGAACCCTCCCAGGCGATGGTAATGCCGATCTCATGGAACGACCGTTCGACAAATTCCCGCACGGAATGGGTTTCTCCGGTGGCAACCACAAAATCTTCGGGTTCGTCCTGCTGCAGCATCATCCACATGGCCCGGACAAAATCGGCGGCATGT
>JALNXE010000094.1 GCA_023230525.1 Desulfobulbaceae bacterium | reverse complement strand
CGGTGGATACCGTCACCGGACTCAGTTGTATTTTCAGGGATATCACCGCCAAAAAGGTTCTGGAACAGGATCTTGCCCGGGTCGACAAGCTGGCCTCTCTGGGCGAAATGGCGGCCGGCGTGGCCCATGAAATCAAAAATCCCTTGGCCGGCATATCCGGGGCCATGCAGATCCTGGCCCGTAATTTTCAGGATGGCGACACCAACCAGATGATTTTCAATGAGGTGCAGAGCCAGGTCAAGCGCCTGGACAACTTCATCAACAATCTGCTGCAGTTTGCCCGGCCGGGTCAATCGCAGTTTGCCGAGGTTCACCTGAACACGATCATCGACAAGGTTCTTTTCCTGGCCGCCTCGCGCCTGGAAAACAAGCAGATCAGGGTGGTGCGGGCCATTGATCTGCATCTGCCCCTGGCCCAGGGCGATGAAGGTCAGCTGCAGCAGGTGTTTCTTAATATTGTGCTCAATGCCATCGATGCCATGGAGGCGGGCGGGACCCTGACCTTCCACAGTTGCGGCTATGAAGGCGCTGAAGGCCGGGTTGACAGCTGCAGCAGCCCGGTATGCCGTTATCTGAACGGCAAACACGTCAGGCTGGCCATTCAGGATACGGGCAAGGGGATTGACCCATCCTCCATGGAATCGATTTTCAACCCGTTTCATACGACCAAAAGCACCGGCACCGGTCTTGGCCTTTCCATCTCCCAGCGCATCCTGGAACAGCATGGCGGGACAATATTCGTGGAAAGTGAACCGGGTGCCGGCTCCACATTCATCGTCTGTCTGCCGGTCAGCCGGGAGGAAGGTTCGCAATGCGGCATATCCTGAGGGATGGGAAGATATCATGAGAGAGCATCGCGTCCTGGTCGTTGATGACGAGAAACTGGTTTGCTGGTCGCTCAGCCAGATGCTTGCCGGTGCTGGCTATGCCGTGCAGACGGCCACCAACGGGGCGGAGGCCAGGGGACAATTCCATGACTTTGTGCCGGAAATGGTTCTGCTGGATGTGCGTCTCCCTGATGCCAACGGGGTTGACCTGCTGCGCGAGTTCAAGGCCCAGGATGAGGATGTCATTGTGCTGATGATTACTGCCTACGCCGATGCCGATTCAGCGGTGAGCGCACTTAAAATAGGTGCTGACGATTATATCGGCAAGCCTTTTGATATTGAAAATATCCGGCATATTGTTGATCAGGGTTTTGAGAAAAGGAAGCTGCGTAAGGAGGTTGATCTTTTCCGGCGTGAGTTGCGGAAAAAATATGATTATGACAACCTCATCGGCAACTCGTCGAAAATGATCGAAGTTTTCAAGATGATCAAGGTCTGTGCCGAAACCGACGCCAAAATCGTGCTGGTGCTGGGCGAAAGCGGCACGGGCAAGGAACTGGTGGCCCGGGCCATTCATTACCACAGCGCCCGCTCCCAGGAACCCTTTATCGAGATCAACTGCGCGGCCATTCCGGACAACCTGCTGGAAAATGAGCTTTTCGGCCATGAGAAGGGGGCATATACCGATGCCTCGAAGAGTCACAAGGGTATTTTTGAAGCCGCTGCCGGGGGCACTGTTTTTCTGGATGAAATTGGTGATATGCCGCTGCCCATGCAGGCCAAGATCCTCAAGGTCATCGATGCCAGGAAGTTCCGGCGTCTCGGCGGCTCACGGGATATCGACACGGATGTGCGCATTATTGCCGCCACCAATCAGGATCTGCCCTCCATGGTTAGGGACGGCAACTTCCGCGGCGACCTTTTTTTCCGTCTCAACGTGATGAGTATTCCGCTGGCTCCCTTGCGCGAGCGCAAGGAGGATATCCCGTCGCTGGCCAGTTATTTCATTGAGAGATTAAACGAGGAGTATGGCCGCGGGGTGCAGGGAACCAGTCCCGAGGCCCTTGACTGTCTGCAGCGTTATGATTGGCCGGGTAATGTGCGGGAACTGCGCAATGCCATGGAAAGGGCCATGATGCTCGAGCCCGGCACCATGCTCAGTTATGAGTTTTTTAACCACGAGATCCGTCAGTGCGGCCGGGCCAGGACAAAGGATCCCCGCCCCGCCAGCCATGAAGTTCCTGCCGTGGCGGAAAGCGGGTATATCACCCTGCCTCCCCATGGCATCTCCATTGAAGAGGTGGAAAAGGAGCTTATCCAGCAGGCCCTGGCCCGCTTCAATGGCAACCAGACCAAGGCTGCCCAATGTCTGCGCATGTCACGGGACACCCTGCGCTATCGCATCAAGAAATTCGGCCTGCAGTCCGCCGGCCGTGATGAAGAATGATGCCTTGAGCCCCTTGCCCTCTCCTTTTTCTCTCCCTGCTCTATTCCCTCACCCCCCTGACTTCCGGTTATCGCCGCTGGGGCATTTTCCCCATTTTTACCTTTGGGTCTTTATTTCGCGGTGCGTGAAATAACCCAAAGTCATTGGCTGAAACCTTCGCGGTTTCCATCGCTAATATGCTGATATTATTGAGTTCTCGATTTCACCACAATTTCCCCGGCTTTTCTCCCAGTGGCTTCCTAAATAAGAGATTTTGCCATGGTCCGTTGCTCTGTCTCGCTAACTTGTTGATAATATGCAATAAATTTAATTTTATTTGCTCTTCTCCGCAAAATGGCACGGTTAGTGCTCTTAGCCTGGTCAAGAGTTGGGAAAATGAGAATGAATTTGCCTGGAAAACAATAAGTAATAAGGAGCACTCAATGAAAATCACCAGAAATAGCACCACCAAAGTCCTGTCCACCGTTGCCGCCCTGCTGCTCTTCACTGCCGCTCAGGCCCATGCCGGCTCCGTCACGCTTGACGGTCAAATCGATTATATTGATACCGTTGCCAATTCAGGAATAGCCTATGATTCACCCGTATCTCTCGAATTAACCTGGGTTGATGATGGGCTGGTTAGCCCGGTCGGGGAATCAACAATCGAATTCCGTACCGACTGGGAGAGTACCCTTCTTTTGACCATCGGGCAAATGACGTTGACGGAATTCCCTGGAGCTCCCCCTGAGGGATCGTCAACGCCTTTCGCACATTTTACCGATGGTGTTATCGATGGTTTCTATCTCGATAGGTTTCCCGCCACAATTGGTGGCGTCGCCGGTAGTTCCTGGTCAGTTTTAGTTTCAACGGATGTTCATTATAATTACACGGCTGGGGATATTTATTTTGAAATATCAGATTATGGCTCCGGATTGTCCGGGGCCTGGTTTGAAGGAAGTTTGAATTTGCCTGAGCAGGCAAATTCAACTTCTTCTCCTGTCCCTGTGCCCGGCGCCGTCTGGCTGCTCGGCTCGGGTCTTCTTGGCCTTGGCGGTCTGCGCCGGAAAATGAAGTAGTTTCGTTTCCTCATCCTCTCTTGTTGTGCCGGGCCTTAAAAGTTTCTTTCCTCCCCTTCTTTTGAGGCCCATTTTTTTATTTTAATTCATGTGCGTTTTCGTCCTTCTTGCTTTATCAAGACAATATGGAAGCTCAGCCTTGTAAGATTTGCCCGCAGGATGCCCTGCTGAAGATCCTGTGTATTGTTCTTGTTGCCGGTTGCTGGCTGCGCCCCCTGCCTGCGGCCTTGGCCGCTGACCGGGCGGAGAGTCAAGCCGTTCCTGTCTATGGTTATGAGATAGTCGCCAGCTATGACCATGACCCGCAGGCCTTTACCCAGGGTTTCTGTTTTGATCAGGGCAGGCTCTATGAGGGGACCGGGTTATACGGCCACTCGACCCTGCGCCGCATGACCATTGACGGCAGGGACTTAGAGGTGCGGGCTCTGCCCGCTCACCTTTTCGGCGAGGGGGTCACCGTTTTCGGCGAGCGGATTATTCAACTCACCTGGCAGTCCCGCACCGGCATGGTCTGGGACCGGGAAAGTCTGCGGTTTATCCGGTCATTCCCGTATGCCACCGAGGGCTGGGGGATTACCCATGACGGCCATTCGCTGATCATGAGCGACGGCAGTGCGACCCTGGCATTTCTTGACCCGGAGTCCTTTACCCGGCAGAAAACGATTATGGTGACCGAGGGCGGCCAGCCGGTCACCCGGCTCAATGAGCTGGAGTATATCAAGGGTGAGATCTGGGCCAATATCTGGAAGGAGGGGCGGATTGCCAGGATCAATCCGGCAAACGGCCAGGTAACCGGCTGGGTCGATCTGCGCGGCCTGGCTTTGCAGTATGCCCCGGGTGATGAAGACAGTGTCTTGAACGGCATCGCCTATGACCGGGACAATGACCGCATTTATGTCACCGGCAAACGCTGGAGCAGGATACTGGCCATCAGGGTGATGAAAAAGTAGCAATGCCGGCAGCCCGCGCTCTGGTTTGGGAAAAACCGCAGCAAAGCGGACAATAATCACGAGGTGCCGCCAGGGCAGGCGGCACCTCGTTTTTTTTATGGATTGATCACCGTCACCTCAAGGGACGGCTCTTCCAGATAGGTATAGGTAAGCGCCGCCTTCCACCCCATAAGATTATTGCATTTCACTAAACCAACTGAGGTCTCTGAAGCGGCCTGGGGGCAAGCTGATTGAACCGCCGCAGGCTTTCAGGCCTCCGGTGGCTGATCGCAGGCCGTTAAGGTTATTGCCACGGCAAAGCCCGTTGGCTTGATATTGCGGGCGGCGACCGTGCCTTTGCACGCTTCGATGCAGGTCTTGACAATGGCCAGGCCAAGGCCCACTCCGCCGGTGTCCCGGTCACGGGAAGGTTCGGGGCGGAAGAATGGTTCGAAAATCCGTCCGAGCAGATCCTCGGCCACTCCCGGCCCGGAGTCCCTGATTTCCATAACCAGCGCATCATTATTTTTTTCGGCGCTAATACAGATCGGGCCGGCCTTGCCGGCGTACCGGACGGCATTTCTGACCAGATTGGCCATGGCCCTGGTCAGCAGTTCGGGTGCCGCCATCACCGTCATTCCCGGTTCTATCTGCACCACGATCTCCGCCCAGGGCGCCCCCTCCCGCAGCACCGCACCCTCAACCAGGGGAAGCACTGCCGTGGGCGCCAGGCTGATCCTGGCCGGGCTCATTTCCGCCCGGGAAAATGACAGCAGTTCATTCACCAGATTTGCCATGTGGGCCACATCCTCCAGGACATCTCTGGCCCGTTCCCGGTTATCCCCTTCCAGGCGCTGCTCCAGGACACTGAGCCCCAGCTGAATCCGGGCAATGGGAGAGCCCAGCTCATGGGCCACATCGCCCAGAAATCTTTTCTGGCCCTTGACGTAACCGCCCAGGCGAAATGTCATGTGGTTGATGGCACTGGCGAGCCGGCCGATCTCATCGGCGCGGGGTTCGGCAATTCGCACGTCAAACCTGCCCTTGGCGATCTCTTCGGCGGCGCGGGTCATGCGGGTCAAGGGGCCGGTGATGTTGCGCACCAGGGGCAGCCACAGCAGAACGGAAAAGAGAATCACCGCCACGGCAACGATCAGCCCCGGCAGGGGATCGAAAAAAAAGCCGTTGCCGGTCATGGAGTCCGATACGGCGAGCAGCATGGCTTTCTCATGGGAATGCGGGGGGGCCGGGAAGACCGGCACGGGGATGCCGGCCCAGTAGCGGGACGGATTTTTGGTGTGGATCATCAAGCGCTGATATGGCCGGCCGTCTTTGTCGTGATCCTTATGCCGCACCTCGCTGTCCCGCCGGTCCGCGTCATCATCGTTGTGCCGGTTTTCCCGCTCCTCGTCATGGGCATCGCGGGGTCTGTCCGGCAACAAATCCCTGGCCGGAGGAGGCGGCGGCGGGATGCTGGCCGCCACCTTCTGCATGACCACATCGGGAATTGTCAGCTTTTTTGCTGAAACCTGCGATCCGTCGGCAAACACCAGCACGAAATCCACCTGATACAATTCCCCATGCCGGGCGAGCACATCGGGCCACTGTGAGGCGGGAGTCTGGTTGAGATCATGGGAGATGAGCCGGCCGGCAACCCGCAGCCGGTCGGAGGTCTGATGCCCCAAAAAGGCGTGCAGATCCACCTGGGACTGGAAGGCGAAAAACACCAGCAGGAGCGCGGCGACCAGGGCCATATTCATGAAAAACCAGAGGACGATTCTGGTAAACAGTGAGGAAAAAGGTCTCATAACGGGTGAAGGCCCGGTGCCTGAAACATGTAGCCCGCCGAGCGCACGGTGCGGATGAATTTCGGACTCCTGGGGGTATCCCCCAATTTACGCCGCAGGGAGGAAATATGGACATCGATGGACCGGTCAAATATCTCGTAACTGCGGCCGGTCACCGCATCCAGCAGCTGATCCCGGGTCAGCACCCGTCCGGCGGCCTTTACCAGGCAGACCAGCAGATCGAATTCCAGCGGCGTAAGCGGCAGGGTTTCCGCCCCCAGGCGGGCGGTGCGGGATGTCTGGAATATCCGCAGCTCGCCGATACTCAGGGTTAAATCGGACGGCGGGGCGGGCTCCGGCCGCTCCGTTTTTTTGAAAGAGCGCCGGGTGACCGCCCGCAGGCGGGCCAGCAGCTCGCGGGTGGAAAAGGTCTTGGGCAGATAGTCATCAGCGCCCATCTCCAGGCCCACCACCCGGTCCGTCTCATCGCCAAGCGCGGTGAGCATCAATACCGGGATGTCCGAGGCCTTGCGCAGCCTTTTCAACACCTCGAAACCGTCCATCTCCGGCATCATGACGTCAAGAATCACCACCTGGAAATCGCCGGCCATGGCCATGGCCAGCCCTGCCGGCCCGGTGTGGGCGGCCTCCACGTCATAACCCATGGGACCCAGATAATCGCCCACCAGCCGGCACAGTTTCCTGTCATCATCGATAATCAGCACCTTGATGCGCGCCGTAACCTGTTCACTGTTCATCATGCCTTGCCATTGTTCGTCGCCTTTGCCGGAGTGCCTGCCTGTGTCAATTGTCCATACTCCCTGCCGGCCCGCAACCCTTTTTACATAAACTTTACAATTTTGCCGGCTGATCAACATAAAATCTTTACATCGGTCCTTTATGATAGCAGCAACGGAAGAAAAATTCCTAGGAAACAAACCAACAGGTACACACACTCTTATTCACCACACCACAGACGCGGAGGTACAAAATGTACGCAAATCAACGACAAAAACTCGGGGCATTGACCATTTTTCTGCTGATCATCTTCTTTTCCGTCCCTGCCATGGCCGGTTCCCATGCCCATGACGGCCGGCACGACGACGGGGCCGGCCTGCATGAGGGGCGGCCATCGGCCTGCGGCCTCTGGCGGGATCCCGGGGCTGTGGAAAAACTTGGCTTGTCCGACAAACAGATTACGGAACTAAAAAATGCGGATTTCGCCTTCCGCAAACAGCGGCTGGAATTAAAGGACCAGCTTGGCATGCTCCAGCTGGAAATGGAACAGGCATTTGCCGATAAAACGCCCGCCGAGGCCACGGTGCGGGAACTGGCCGGGAAAATGGCCGAGGTGCAGGGGAAATTATTCATCCAGGGCATCGAGTCGCGTTTGGCGGCAGCCAGGTATCTCACCGCGGACCAGCTGCTGAAATTCCGGGCCGAAGAGGCGCGGCATCATGACGGCCAGTCAAAAGACCAACATCATGATAAGGAACTTTACGGCAATGAAAAAGACCGCTAAGGTGAAGCAATAACCCCAGCCGAGCCCGGCGCCTGCCTAGGCGCCGGGCGGCAAAAGGAGGATCGGCAATGAACAGGATGCACAAGACAGGTATCGTGGTGCTGTGTTTTTCTCTGTTGTCCCTGGCAGGCTGGAACACCTGCCTGGCTGACGATGATTCCCATCATGGCAATGATCACCGGCATCCGGGAAAAGAGGGCAAACATCATCTCGCTCCCGTAACCAACCCTGTCTATCAAGAAACCTGCGGGGCCTGCCATTTCGCCTACCAGCCGGAATTGCTGCCGGCGGCTTCCTGGCAGGCAATCCTCAGTAACTCCGCTGATCATTTCGGCGAGTCGCTGGATTTTGATGACGCTGCCCGCAATGGCATTGCCGGGTATCTGCAGGCCAACAGCGCGGATAAATCCGGGGCCAAACGGGCGGTGAAAATCATGCGCAGCCTGGGAAGCGTGGTGCCGCAGCGCATCACCGCCATCCCGTATATCAGGGAAAAGCATCACGACATCCCGGCGCAGGTCTTTGCCCGGCCTGCCATCGGTTCCCCGGCAAACTGCCCGGCATGCCACAAGACAGCCGGGCAGGGGATTTACGACGACGATACGGCGGAGATTCCGCGCTAAGCATCACTGCTTGAATACGAACCAAAAAAGGAGATCTTTTTGAAACATCTGGTATTATTAGAACTCATGAGAAAGTTTAAGGCAAATGAGCAACTCAAGCGGAAGTTCAAAATTTTTCTCGGCGTCGGCCTCGCCGGTTTGCTGTTGGTGGGCGCACTCATCATCTGGGCCGGGGTTGCCACCATTCAGCATGTTGCAGGCCTTGGCGCCAATGCCAAGGTGCAGGAACAGGTCCGGGATCTCAAGACGGAGATCCCGGACCTCCCGGCCCTGGCCAAGGCTGGTTGCTGGGATAAGGTGCAAAGCCTGCTGAGTGTCGGGGTATGGCTTGAAAAGCCCGTTGCCGCGAATTTGCAGAGCTTAAAGGACGCCTGCTTGAGTGAGGAGCCATGATGAAAATGGAGCATTTTCCCATATGTCTTTGGCAACGTCAGTCAGGGTTTTCACAACAGGGGCGAGACCGCAGATGACGATAGAAACAATTCGCGCTGAACTTTTCAGGCGACGATGAAGCAAAAAATCCTGCTGATCATCCTGACCGTGGCCCTGTCGGCCTGCACGGTGGGGCCGGATTACCATCCGCCGCCGGTGGAAACCCCCGGCGGGTGGAGCGAGAAGGGCAGGGGAGTGGTTGACGCCGCTGCCGCCGATACTGCCGCTGTTTCCCAGTGGTGGACATTATTCGGGGATCAGCAGCTCAACAGCCTGATCGAGCGGGCCGCGGGCGCCAATAAGGAGCTGCGGATCGCCGAAGCACGCATCCGTGAAGCCCGGGCCCGGCGTGGGATTACCGCAGCCGGGGCCTGGCCCGAGGTTGATCTTGCCGGCGCATACTCCCGCAGCCGGCGCAGTGAGAACAGCTCTTCCGGCACCGGCAGCAGTGCGGCCGGGGCCCAGGATCTCTTCCAGGCGGGCTTTGACGCGGTCTGGGAGATCGACATTTTCGGCGGGGTGCGCCGGGCGGTGGAGGCAGCTGATGCCGGCATCGCCGCGGAGGAGGAAAACCGCCGGGATGTGCTGGTTACTTTGCTGGCGGAGGTGGCGAGAAACTATCTGGAACTGCGCGGCAGTCAGCGCCGCATTATGACGGCCCGGGAAAATATCGTCACCCAGCAGCAGACCCTGGAACTGACCAGGGGCCGCTTTGCCGCTGGACTGAGCAGCAGGCTCGATGTGGCCCAGGCAGAGGCCCAGCTCGCCACCACCGAGGCCCAGATCCCCGGACTGGAGACTGCGGGCAGGGAGGCGGTCCATCGCCTCGGTGTCCTCGCCGGATTGCCGCCTGCGGCATTGCTTGCCGAGCTTGGCGGGGATAGTGCCGCCCTCTGCCAGCCGGCCGAGGTCCCCATTGAGCTGCCCTCCGAGCTTTTACGGCGGCGGCCGGATATCCGCCGCGCCGAGCGGGAACTGGCCGCGGCCACCGCCATGGTCGGCGTGGCCACCGCCGAGCTTTTTCCCAGCTTTTCCCTTACCGGTCTTCTCGGGCTGCAGAGCAACAATCTCTCCGATTTTGCCAGGAGCGGCAGCCGCTATTGGAGCTTCGGCCCGGCCCTGGGCCTACCGCTTTTTGATGCCGGCCGTATCCGTGCCGCTATCGCCGTGGAGAATGCCCGGCAGGAACAGGCCCTGCTGGCCTATGAACAAACAGTGCTCACCGCCCTCGAAGAGGTGGAGAATGCCCTGGTCGCCTACGATCGGGAACAGACCACCCGGCGCGCCCTGGAACAGGCGGTGGCGGCCAACCGGCAGGCTGTGGTCATCGCCGATGAGCTGTACCGCACCGGGCTGGTGGATTTTCTGAGCGTCCTGGCAAGTCAGCGGGCCCTCACTCTCTCCCGGGACCAGCTGGTGCAGAGTGATCAGCGAGTCTTGCTCGATCTGGTTGCCCTGTTCAAGGCCCTGGGCGGCGGCTGGCAGTTAGCCGAGCCCGGCAGCGCCGGCCTGGCGGCTGGGCAGGCGATTGTTATCCACCCCGGCGGGGAGGGGAGCGCCGATGCCGGCAGATAGCAAACAGCAAACCGGCTGGCGCACGGCCGTCTTGAACAGTTTTTTTGAGGATCATGTCATGATTGGGTATGTGAACACCACCTGGCGCACCAGGGCCTGCGGTTTGCTGGCCGTCATTCTGCTTCTGCTGGCCGGCTGTTCCGGCGGCGGCAAGGAGAAGAGCAAGGCGGCGGACCAGCAGGCAAAACCGGCGGTGCCGGTGACCGTCGCCGTTGCCAGCCGCAAGACCGTGCCGGTGGAGCTTGCGGCCATCGGCAACGTGGAGGCCTTTGCCACCGTGGCCATCAAGTCGCAGATCACCGGGGAGGTGCAGACCGTGCATTTCCAGGAGGGGCAGGAGGTGAAAAAGGGCGACCTGCTCTTCACCATCGATCCCCGGCCCTATGAGGCGAAACTCGCCGAGGCCCAGGCCAATCTGGCCAAGGGCCTGGCCGAGCTGGACAATGCCCGTAAACAGGTGGACCGCTACGGCGCCGTGGCCCAGAAGGGATATGTGTCTGAAGAGCAGTACGACCAGGTGCGGACCAGCGCCGCCACCCTGGAGGCCGCCATTCTGGCCGACCGGGCGGCGGTGGAGAGCGCCCGGCTCGATCTCGCCTATTGCACCATCCGTTCCCCCCTTGACGGTTTTGCCGGCGATCTCAAGGCGGACCGGGGCAACCTGATCAAGGCCAATGCCGACACCTTCATGGTGACCATCAACCAGGTGCGCCCCGTTAATGTCTCCTTTGCCCTGCCGGAACGCAGCCTGCCGGAGGTGAAGCGGTACATGCAGGCCAGCCCCCTGCCGGTCAGGGCGGCCATCCCCGGAGAAGAGGGGAAATCCCTTACCGGTAAACTCGCCTTTGTCGACAACACCGTTGATCCAACCACCGGCACCATTCTGCTCAAGGCGACCTATGCCAATGAGGACGGCAGGCTCTGGCCCGGCCAGTTCGTCAATGTCGTGCTGGAACTCACCAGCCAGCCGGACGTGGTGGTCATCCCCGGCCAGGCGGTGCAGACCGGCCAGAAAGGCCAGTACGTTTACCTGGTCAGGGAGGACCTGACCGTGGCGTACCGGGACGTGGTCACCGGCCTCAGCGCGGATGACGAAGTGGTGATCAGCCAGGGGCTGCAACCCGGCGACAAGGTGGTGACCGACGGCCAGCTTCGTCTGGCGCCCGGGACTTCGGTGAAGATCGCCGGCAGCAGCCGGCAGGAGTCGGGCAAGGAGAGCCAGTGAGCATTGCCGAGCTTTTCATCCGCCGGCCGGTGATGACCAGCTTGGTCATGCTGGGCATTCTGGTCTTCGGCATCATGAGTTACGGGCTGCTGCCGGTAAACGAGCTGCCCAGTGTCGATTTCCCCACCATTCAGGTTTCGGCCAACCTGCCGGGCGCCAGTCCTGAAACCATGGCCTCTTCGGTGGCCACCCCCCTGGAACGCCAGTTCTCCACCATTGCCGGGGTTGACTCCATGACCTCCACCAGCGGGCAGGGGGTCACCAATGTCACCCTGCAGTTCTCCCTGGCGCGGGATCTGGACGGCGCGGCCCTGGACGTGCAGACCGCCATCTCCAAGGCCCTGAAGCTGCTGCCCGAGGAGATGCCGAATCCGCCCTCCTATTCCAAGGTCAATCCCGCCGACCAGCCGATTCTCTATGTGGCGCTCAGTTCGGAAGTCCTGCCGCTGTCCACCGTGGACGAGTACGCGGAAACCCTCATGGCCCAGCGCATCTCCATGGTCAGCGGGGTGGCCCAGGTCCAGGTCTACGGCGCCCAGAAGTATGCCGTGCGCGTGCAGGTGAATCCCCAGGCCCTGTCCTCCATGGGCATTTCCCTGGATGAGGTGTCCACCTCCATCCGGGAGAGCAACGTCAACCTGCCCACCGGCACCCTGTATGGCCGGCATCAGGCCTTTACCGTGCAGGCCACCGGCCAGCTCGGCAGCGCGGACGCCTACCGGCCCCTGATTGTGGCCTACCGCAACGGCTCCCCGGTCCGGCTCGAACAGCTCGGCCGCATCGTCAACAGCGTGGAGAACGACAAGGCGGCCAGCTGGCTCAACCGCACCCGGGCCATTGTCCTGGCCATCCAGCGCCAGCCGGGCACCAACACCGTGGAGGTGGTGGACGCCATCCGGGAGCTGCTGCCCTCGTTCCGCGACCGGATTCCCGCCGCGGTTAACCTCACCATTCTCTATGACCGCTCCGAATCCATCCGTGATTCGGTCAACGATGTCAAGTTCACCCTGTATCTCGCCATCTGCCTGGTGGTCCTGGTGATCTTTCTTTTTCTGCGCAATCTCTCGGCCACCGTCATCTCAAGCCTCGCCCTGCCGCTGTCCATCATCGGCACCTTTGCGGTCATGCAGCGCCTGGGTTACAGTCTCGACAACATCTCGCTGATGGCTATCACCCTGTCCGTGGGCTTTGTGGTGGATGACGCCATCGTCATGCTGGAAAATATCGTGCGCCATATGGAGATGGGCAAGGGCCGGATGCAGGCCGCCCTCGACGGGGCCAGGGAAATCGGCTTCACCATCGTCTCCATGACCCTCTCGCTGATCGCCGTGTTCATTCCGCTGCTCTTCATGGGCGGCATCATGGGCCGGCTGCTGCATGAATTTGCCGTGACCATCACCGCGGCGGTGCTTATTTCCGGCTTTGTCTCCCTTTCACTTACCCCCATGCTGTGCAGCCGTTTCATGAAGCCGCCGGGCACCGCGCGGCACGGCAGACTTTATGTCGCATCCGAGCGCTTTTTCGACGGCATGCGCCACGGCTATGAGCGGAGCCTGCGGCTGGTGCTGCGCCATCGGCTGGGCATGCTGGTTTTTTCCATCCTGCTGGTTGCGGTCAGCGCCCACCTTTTCAAGATTATTCCCAAGGAGTTTATCCCCAGCCAGGATACGGGACGCGTCGTCGGCTTCACCGAAGGGGCCCAGGGCATCTCCTTTCAGTCCATGGTGGAACACCAGCAGGCGGTGGCCGAGGTCATCAGCCGGGAGCCTGACGTCGCCAACTTCATGTCCGCGGTGGGCGCCAGAGGTTCAAGCCCCACCGGCAACTCCGGCCGGTTTTTTCTGTCACTCAAGCCCCGCTCCGAACGGCAGAAAAATGTTGAACAGATCATCCAGGATCTGCGGGAGAAACTCGCTGCCGTGCCCGGCATCAAGGTGTTCATGCAGAACCCGCCGGTCATCAGGATCGGCGGCCGGCTGACCAAAAGCCTGTATCAGTATACCCTGCAGGCCACGGACATGGAGGAGCTGCAGCAGTGGGCGCCGCAGGTTGAGGAGGCGTTGCGGGGCCTGCCGGAACTGCAGGATGTGAGCAGCGATCTGGAAATCACCAACCCCCAGGTGGTGGTGAACATTGACCGGAACAAGGCGCAGAGCCTGGGCGTCACGCCGGAGCAGATCGAAAACACCCTCTACGATGCCTACGGCTCCCGGCAGGTGTCAACGATTTATACCTCGGCCAACCAGTATCAGGTCATCCTGGAGGTGGAGCCCCAGTATCAGCAGTCCCCCGCCGCCCTGTCGCTCCTCTATCTCCGCGCAAGCTCCGGCAAGCTGGTGCCCCTGGACAGTGTGGCCACCCTTTACCGAAATCTCGGTCCCCTGACCATCAACCACACCGGCCAGCTCCCCTCGGTGACCCTGTCCTTCAACCTCAAGCAGGGCGTGGCCCTCGGCGATGCGGTGGACAGGATCAGGCAGGCCGTGCTGGAACTGCGGCTGCCCGCCACGGTCACCACCAGCTTCCAGGGCACGGCCCAGGAATTCGAGGCCTCGGCCAAAGGCATGTGGCTGCTGCTCACCATGGCCATCCTGGTCATCTACATCGTGCTGGGCATCCTGTATGAGAGCTTCATCCACCCTCTGACCATTCTCTCCGGCCTGCCTGCCGCCGGGGTGGGTGCCCTACTGACCCTGCTGCTCTTTGACACGAGCTTGAGCATCTATGCCTTTGTGGGAATCATCATGCTGATCGGCATTGTCAAGAAGAACGCCATCATGATGATCGACTTCGCCCTGATGGTGCAGCGCCGGGAGGGCAAAAGTCCGGCGGATGCCATCTTTGAAGGCTGCATCCTGCGCTTTAGGCCGATCATGATGACCACCATGGCGGCGCTCATGGGCTCCCTGCCCATCGCCCTGGGCTGGGGCGCCGGGGCCGAGGCCCGCCGGCCCCTGGGGCTGGCGGTGGTGGGCGGCCTGCTTCTTTCCCAGTTTCTGACCCTCTATATCACCCCGGTGATTTACATTTATCTGGAGTCGTTCGTGGTGGCCATGAAAAAGCTGGTTAAGGGGCGGCGGCACGAGGGTGGACGCGGGGGCGACTTACCTGCCGCAGGGTGACGTGTCCTCGCGTATGCATGGCAATAGTGAAGGATGTTGCAGGTATGAATCAAGACAGCAAAAGTGAAATGTCCGCCAGAGGGGTGAATCGCAGCGGATCAGCGGCAGGAGCGGGCCAGGCCCGGGGATAACGGTGTTTGCGCAATGCCAGAGGCCGCGGGCATGGCCCGCTCCTGCTGAATCCCTGGTTGTTCCGGGACGCAAACTTCCCTGCTCAGGCCCCCATCCTCTTATCGTAAGCCTCGGTGATCTTTTCCATGAGCTGGGTCAGATCAACCGGCTTGACGATATAGCCGAAGGCGCCCAGTTCCATGCCGACGATGCCGACATCAAAGGAACCGTGTTCGGTCAGCAGGATCACCTCTATTGTGGCATCAATAATTTTAACCTGCGACAGCACGTCAAGACCGCTCATGCCGGGCATCTGCATGTCAAGCACCATGAC
Source organism: Desulfobulbaceae bacterium (assembly GCA_023230525.1). Taxonomy (GTDB): domain Bacteria; phylum Desulfobacterota; class Desulfobulbia; order Desulfobulbales; family SURF-16; genus SURF-16. Next base: position 2,082 of record JALNXE010000094.1, on the reverse strand, counting down.
GTCGGGCATGAAGCGGGGAACGGCATCCAGGGCTTCCTCACCGGAATAGACGCTTTTGGCCTCGATCCTGCTGAGCTGCAGACGTTCCGCCAGGGTCGAGGCGAACTCCGTCTCGTTGTCAACAACCAGCACCTTCATCTTTCGTGTCTTGACCAACGTAAGCCTCTTAAAGAAAGGTGTAGGGAAAACGGCAGGGAGGCGGCGGCCGGAGGGAAGATCCCGGCCGCCGCTGCTTCATGCGCCAAAAAACTTATTTCGGCAGCAGAATCGGCAGACCCATGAGCGGCCAGATGACCGACACCATCAGCCAGACAACAAACATCAGCACGATACTCGCCATGATACCGTAGCGGAAGAACTCGCCGGCGGTGAACTGCTTGGAGCCGTAGGCGATGGCGTTGGGCGCCGCGCCGATCAGCAGGAAGAAGGGCATACCGGCGGTCGCCAGGGAGGCGAAGAAGATAACATGACCGGCCACGCCCAGATAGGGGGCGATAACCAGGGCCACCGGCAGGGAGATGGCGATGGCCGCCACGTTCATGATGAAGTTGGTCATGACCATGACGAAGAAGGCGATGCCCAGGATAAATACTACCGCCGGGGCGTCCTTGAAAAGGGCCAGCCAGTTGACCGCCAGCCACTCGGCCGCATGGGTCTGCCAGAGGCAGAAACCGATGGACATGGCGCCGCCGAAGAGCAGGATGATGTTCCAGGGGATATCCTCCAGGTCCTCGACCTTCAGGATTTTGAAGATAAAAAACAGCAGGGTGGAAGTGAGCAGAATCGCGGTTTTGTCAATGGATTTGAGGGCCGGAACCCAGTTTTTCAGGGCGATGATGACAATGACGGACAGCACGATCACCAGGGTCATGATCTCGTTTCTCTTCCAGCCGCCCAGTTCGGTATACATCCGTTTGGCTCTCTCCTTGAGTCCGGGGATAACGGCCTTTTCCGGCTTGCAGAAGATCATCATCATACCCCAGATCGCAAATACCATGATCCAGCCCAAGGGGAACAGGTACAGGGTCAGTTCGAAGAAGCTGATCTCGACGCCGGACATTTCTTTCATGAAAGCGATGGCCACGGCGGCCCGGGCCGAACCGAGCAGGGTGATGATACTGCCCGCGCCGGCCACATAGGCCATGCCGATGAACAGGCCCTTGCCGAACTTGGTGGGCGTCTCATCCTCGGAATAGAGGGCGTTGATGGCCATGAGCAGCGGGAACATGGTGGCCGCCACCGCGGTATGGGCCATCAGATGGGTCAGGGCCACGGTCATGACAAAGCAGCCGAGATAGATCATGCTGGTCCGCTCACCGACAATGGAGAGCATCTTGTAGGCCATCCTCTTGGTCAGGCCGCTCTTGGTGAAGACCAGGCCGATGACGATGGAGCCGAAGATGAAGAGGACCGAGGGGTCCATGAAGTCCTTGAAGGCCACCTCCGGCTTGCGGATGAGAAACATGGCCTGGACCACGCCGATGGCGATACCGGTGACGCCGATGGGCAGCACCTCAAAGATCCACCAGGTGGCGGCCAGGGCAAACAGCGCCAGGGCTCCTTTGCCTTCCGTGGACAGCGTGAAGTGTTTGCCCATTGGATCGATGGCGTCCGGCCAGGGCGGGGCATAATAGATGATACAGAACAGGACGACGCCGAGCGCGAGAAAAAACACCCTTTTCCAGTCAAACGGGGCCTTGACCGCCGCCGGCTCTACGTGTGTTGATGACATGGTATCCGCCCCCCTTATTTAAAATTCATTGAGATGAGTTTATCGCCGAGGGCCCCGAAGATCTCGGCGAGTTTGACCACGCCGCAGAGCCTGCCGTTATCCTCCACCGGCAGCACCGTTTCCTTGGTGATGACCATGACCGCCATGGCCTGGGTGAGATCGGTGGAGGCGGGCAGCACCCGGATGTCCTTTTCGATGACCCTGGAAACCGGGGCGTTCAGATGGCCGGCCCCCTCTTTCATCATCACACCTTCCAGCAGGGTGGACAGGTCGCTGTATTCGCTGGTCCGGCCTTCAAAGCCTTTGACGTCAACGGCCTCGAGCAGGGTCGAAAAGAGCACCCGCAGGAT
>JALNXE010000093.1 GCA_023230525.1 Desulfobulbaceae bacterium | reverse complement strand
TTATTATAATTTAACAGAAAACATCACCAGAATCAAGCATTTTAATGAAAATACAACAAGTTGATTATGTTTGATCAACGTAATTTGTCAAAACGAGTTGCGTTAAGTCCGACAGACTCCTAGTGTCACTCCTCTTGTTGAGTTGGGGAACTCTTTGCGTACCCTTTTTTCGACATCACCTGCGTCAAAAGCAGTTGATGTCAGCTTCCCCAACGAATAAAGAACTTGATTTCGACGTCCTGCTTTGGTCTCACGTTCGTTCATGCACTTATCAATCACGGCATATGCCTGATAAATCGACGAACACATGAATGAATGATCTGCCTGTTTAAGAGCGTCTACCGTTATATCCCAATCATTATCATCTAAAAAGTAAGCTAATTTCTCGCAGTACTCATGCACCCGTTGAGCGACACCAAGCGTGGCCAAATAAATATGGGAATTCCAGGAGTTCAGCACCCCATCTGGTATTTCTGCCCGGAGGAGATCATTAAATCCTTTACGAATCAGTTCCAAAACCTGCGTTTCCGTAAAACTTTGTATGTGTGGGATCTGTTCAATTCGGTTTCCAACAGGCTCTAAATTCTCTATCTTTTGGTAATAGTCGATAATATTTGCAGGAACACCAATAAGGACAATTTTTATTGTATGACGCGCATATCGTTCATCATCTAAAAGAAGAATTATGTTTCCAAGTTCGGACATTAAGTTGGGTTCGCGAAAAATAGCTTCTAGGTTATCCAGAACTAAGACAGCTGTTCTTTCTCCTGCTTGTTTTCTGCCAGCCGTAAATGCCGCTTCAATCTCTTCTGATGTTTTTATTGCATACTTACGATCAGCCTTACCACCTCCCTCTGCCAGTAGCACCTTTAACTTCGCATCAATAGATTCGGTAATTTCAACCCACTCACGACTTCCAGTTGGTACAAGCGCATTAAAAATTTCAGAAGAAATAGAGTTAGCTCGCGCTGCATTTGCGAAGTTGCCAGTGAATACTGCCCAGTTTTCCTCTGCGGCAACTTTTTTGAATAACCAACTCTTACCGCTTCCACTTTCGCCTGAAACGATTGTGTGCAGTGAACCTTCTACTGAGCGTTTCAAAGCCTTTTCGTGGTGACTCCGTTGAACATAAATAGCATGATTCACCTCTGCTCTTCTTGGCGTAAATACATCGGTTATCTTTGGTCGACGTGCCATATGTTGTCCTGTTCTTAACGAAAAAAGTCAGTTGACAGGGCCACAATAAAGAAGGCAATGACAACTAACTTGAATTATTTAATTATTTTCAATAGGCCCGCTGTGGCCCTGGTCAAATGAACCGACCGGTTGGGCGGCTTTATCAGATTCGAATGCTCAGAGCCCAGAACAATTATTAATGCAGTTGACTATTCCATTTGGTACCCGCACCGAACTGCAACCATATAATATTCTCAGATGGTTTAACAGGACGTGGCATTTCATAACTTCGCGTAGTTTGTATAAGATTACCCAAATCGTCAACTAGACGATCAGCTCCCTTGGTATCTGGGAGGGCATGCAAAACAATCTTTCCAGGTATCATTCCATTTAGTGATTCCTTGTCAACATCCTCAGGCTTAACGCCGATATTCTGTAGATCACCATTAGGACAATTAGAACCTGGCACAGAAAACGCTATAACTGTTCCGGCAAGATTAGCACTGTCTTCCGTTGACGTCACTAATGTCATGCACTTGGCATCTGGGCCAATTGTTCTCCGATAGGACATGAACGCACGTAATATTTCCCTTCCATTATAAAATGCGGGGGATGAAGTCTTAATATTGTTCCAGATATCATCATACTTCGTTTTGAGTGCCTCAATTTTACTAACATACTCTGTTTTCTTATTCTCAGAAATTTGACGTTCATTTATGATAGTCGTCCGTTGGTCATACCATGCTAAAAAAACAGATATGAACAAGAAAGCAATGACTCCCCATTTATATTTGCTCCATGAGATTGAGTGCCCGCTATAGTGCTCCCAAACAGAAACGATTGCTACGAATACCCCACCAGTAAGGTAGCCTTGCCAAGAACTCAGAATAATCTTGAAGAATTCAAGTATTGCCTGTAAAAGATCCAATCTCGCTATTCCTCCAAGATCGCGTTAAATGTGTCTGGGCGGCATCGAAAGTTCGAATAGTGGGGCTTAGCCGCCCAACCAAGTGTTGACATCCGAAAAGACGCAGAGCTTTGCGCCCATTTGGAGTCTGGAAAAGTTATATCCAGCGATTTAAACAGATAATATCACTCAGGCAGTTTTTATCCAGCCTTTTTGCTGGCTAAAAATTTTCTTTTAAGGCTCTCTTCAATTGAGATTTATTCTGGCAAGGAAAATGCCTGACAATAATACCGCAACTTGACCTTCTTTCTGAGCCCGTTTAGCCACGCTTGTTATGAAACCGAGCCATAGCAACAAGAGGGACATCTCCAGATTATAATCTGAAAAACGTCTCTCTTATCGGGCTGTTATTGTTCTCTTATTCCGACGATCTGCTGTTTTTGCGAAACAGACAATATTCTAGCCCCGAAAACACGTATACTCCAATTACCAGGAATTCTTCGCTGCAAGACATCAGTTTGTCTGCCAAAGACAGGATATGGGGACGGCATACAGATTGCTCCCAAATGGCACAACTGACCCACCGTCATATAACACTACACCTGCGGCGAACCTTTCCTGTACGGCATCCTGAAGTTTACGCAGTCCTTTGAAATCATCACTCGTTACCGTCGCAGCGGCCTTCACTTCAACGCCGGCCACACGGCCACCGGATTCCAGAACTACATCTACTTCGACCTTGTCCTTATCACGGAAATGGCTGAAGATTATCGTCTCCTCCTGCCAGCTTGCATGCCGTCGCAACTCTTGATAGATGAAGGTCTCCAGAAGCCGCCCGAAGACAGCACGATCCTTCCACAGCATTTCCGCATCCAGGCCAAGCAGCGCACAGGCCAGTCCGGTATCACCCAGATGGAGTTTGGGCGTTTTGATGAGACGTTTCATCCGATTGCCGTGCCAGGGGGGCAGTTCTTCCAGCAAAAAGATCCGCGACAGCAGCGTCATATATTCACGAATAGTGGGACGGCTCATCTGAAAAGGGGCGGCGAGTTTGGATATATTCACCAGACACGCCGTCTGCCCGGCGGCCAGAGCCAACAGACGCGGCAAGGCCTCCAACGCGCTGATACGCGCCAGGTCACGGATATCGCGCAGAATCAACGTGTCGGCATAATCTCGATACCATGCCATCCGCCGTCGTGGTGTGGCACGCGCCAGTGCGGGCGGATAGCCTCCGGCCACTACCCGCTCGGCCAGCACCATGCCCAGTCGCTGTCCGGTTGGTCCTGCCCGGAAGGAAGCTTTAAACAGCATTGACAGGAAACTGGAATCTTCACCGGCAAGTTCTGCTTGAGACAAAGGGTGTAGCTTCAGGATTTCCATGCGGCCGGCAAGCGAATCGGCCAGCCTGGGCACCAGCAGCACATTTGCCGAGCCCGTCAGGATGAACCGACCGGGTTCCCGCCGACTATCCACCTCCGCCTTCAAAGAGGTGAACAACTCCGGTGCCCGCTGCACTTCGTCAAGCACTGCCCGCTCCGGCAGATCTGCCACATAACCGACCGGATCCGCCTGCGCTGCCGCCCGCTGCACATCGTCATCAAAAGTGAAATAAACAAACTTCCCTTCATCCCCGATCAGTCGAGCCAAGGTCGTCTTTCCGCACTGCCGCGGCCCATGAATCAACACCACAGGCGTATCAGCCAATACTTCCACAACACGAGAACGGAGATAGCGGGGATATAAATTATCGTTTTTCATAACGGCTGATCGCAAGAACAATGGCGTCTAATTGCAAGTTTTATCTCATCTGATTGAAATTTACATGTCGTCTATTTGAAAAAATCACAGCGGAAAAGGGACAAGACTTTTTTCTTAGGGACTTGGAAAATACTAAGGGAGATAGAAATTACTAATGTACCGTTTTTGTTATTGAAGGAGCGGGCCATGCCCGCGATCATTGGTGTGCCGCTTTCATCGTTGCCGCAGATTCCTCCAGGACAGATGAGAAAAAGCCCGGCCAGGGTATCATCCTTTCTTCTGCAGCACCTCTTGTATTGCCGCCCCCAGCTGTTCGGCGGTAAAAGGCTTTGACAGGATCATATTGACTCCCACCTCATAGGCCTCCCGATGGTCAGGGCTGTCACTCTGGGTCGTCACCATGATAATCGGCAGGTCCCGGGGAGAGTAAAGGGCCCGCAGCTGCCGGGTCAACTCAATGCCGGTAATGTCAGGCATGTTCAGATCAGTCAGCAGTACGTCCGGTTTATGGGCAATGGCTTTTTCAATGGCCGGGGCCGGAAACTCAAACAGCTGCGATTCCATGCCGAGCTGGTACAGGGTATTTTTGTAAATGGAGAGAATCATCCTGGAATCATCAACCGCAAACACCAGCAGTTTCTTCTCCAGCCCGCCAATCTTGTCAGCCACCAGTTTGTCCGCCAGCTCACCGTAGCCCTTGTCCCTGAACAGTTCCGCATAGCGTTTTTTCAGCTCAGGATGGGCCTTGCTGTTTAAAAATTTCACGGCCAGATCCTGAAACGCGGCCAGATCGATAATGCTGAAGACGATTTTGTGGGATTCGGAATTGAGAAAGGCCTCCACCACATGTTCGGCGTCCCTGCCGCCCTGCCCCACCAGATTCTGCACCCCGGCAATCAGGATGTCGTCGCAGTTCCATTCAATGGCCCTGGCTGCCGCAATGCGCACCTGATCAACCGGATCAGCCAATCCTTCCGCCAGCACATAGGCCCCCTTGGCCAGGGGCATCATGCCCAGGGCTTCATAAGCGGCAAAGCGGACATTGGCATCTGGCGGTTCCTCGTGCAGCAGCTTGCGTATCGCCCGCACTGCGCTGATGTCCCCGATGTAGCCAAGTACGTTGAGCGAATGGACCAGCAGATCGGCATCCGGGCTCGCCAGATTGGCCACCAGCATGGGAATGGCCTTGGCGCCGATCCTGGCCAGCCTGCTTTTCACATGATTTCTGATATAGGCGTGCGCTGAGTTGAGTTCCTTATTGAGCTGCTCCAGGGCCAGGGCATCCTGCAGATTGGCCAGGGCGTCAATGATGATGAGGTCAAGATCACTGTCCGTACCCATGCGCTCAACCAGACGCTGCACCGAGGTGGGGGTATCGATGTTGGACAGGGCGTTGATGGCGGCGATAACCAGTTCCCGGTGGCCGGAATAGAGAAAATCACTCAAGGTGTTGGTGGGCGCCGGATCGCCGATATTACCCAGGGCAATAAGGCAGGCCTTCATCAGCGCCAAGTCATCGGTGGTGGTGGCGAGGATCTCCTCCAGAACCGGGATGGCCTCGTCATACTGAATCTCTCCGGCCAGCTCGACAAATACCTGTTTCTGCCGCACCTGTTCGCCGGTCAGCAGGTTCAACAGCTGCCGGGGACTCTTCATCACCCGGCCCAGCAGCAGATTGCGGATAACCGCCTGGGGTATGGCAATCTCCTTTCCCCTTTCCAGCAGCCTGGCCAGCAGGGTGATGACAAACTCCCCTTCCAGCCCTGCCAGATGGGCGAGAAACTGATTCTGGCCCTTGGCATCAAGCTGGTCGAAATGATTGAGGAGGATGGTGCCTTTGATGATGTCGCCTGCGGCAACCACATGCCGCAGCTCGGCCAGCACATCATCCAGTGATATTTTCTGTGTCATCATTGGCTCTCTTCCTGATCCAGGCCGCCCTGATACTTTACCACATTGTACAGGGCGATGGAGCTGTCAGGATCAAGACTGACATATTCGAGCCCCATGCCGAATGCCTGGCCGCTCGCCGCCCCCATCACCCGGCTTACTCTGCATTCGGCCCGCACCTCAATACGCTCCTCGCCGCAGACCAGCACGATCAACAGGTTGCCCAGCGTGCCCACCGGCAGAGGGGCGTCGGTGCGGAGAAAAAGCCCTGACATGCTGATATTTTCACATCGATGATCCGTGCGCAGCTGGCCTCCTGCGGTAAAGGAGGCCTGCACGACAAAATCAACCCGGGGATGTCTTCTTCTTTCCTTAGTCACATCTTCTCCTGCGGTCTTTTATTTCAAGGAATAGAAGACCGAATTATGATACTCGCGGCGGACAAAACGATCCGTCACGCCGAAAAGCGATTCCGTTGACCCGATGATCAGGGCGCCGTGGGGATGAAGCTGGGCGGCAATGCGATCAAAAAGTGATTTCCGATTGGGCTGACTGAAGTAAATGGCCACATTGCGGCAAAAAATGATATCAAATTTCCCCATGGCGCCAAAGGGCTCCATCAGGTTAATCTTTCTAAAAAACGTCATGGACCGCAGTTCATCCTTGACCCGCCAGCTCAAGCCATCCGGCACAAAATATTTCTTCAGCATATTCTGCGGAAAACCGCGGCCGATCTCAAACTGTGAGTATATGCCGCGGCTGGCCTGCACGATGGCCGTATCGGAAATATCGGTGCCGGAAATCTTGATGCGGTATTGCGAGATGGAACCGCCCAGCAGCTCATGCAGGGTTACGGCAATGGTGTAAACCTCCTGCCCGGTGGAACAGGCGGCACTCCAGATACTCACGGATTTGCCTCCTGCCCCGGAACGGGAGGTTGCATCCAGCACATCCGGGACAATCTTGAATTTCAGCAGTTCAAACGGCCGCTGGTCCCGGAAAAATGATGTTTCATTGGTGCTGATGGCGTCAACGATGCGATTTGCCAGCTCCGGGCTGCGCACCGCCTGATTGTAAAGATCGCCGAATGAGGTGAGATTTTTTTCTCTGAGCAGGGGCAGCAGCCGGGATTCAACCAGATATGCCTTGGAGGAATCGAGGACGATGCCGCACTTATCATGGACAAATCGGGCAAGCCGCTGCAACTCCTCCGGCGTGACCTTCATTATTTAACCCGATTGGTAATTTCTGCGGCAATCTGCGGCAACGGCACGATCACATCAGCAACTCCCGCCTTGATCGCCTCCATGGGCATGCCGAAAACGACACAGCTTGCCTGGTCCTGGGCAATCACCTGGGCTCCCTGCTGTTTCATCAGCTGCAGCCCTTTTACCCCGTCGGAGCCCATGCCGGTCATGATCACCCCAAGGGACCGGTTGCCATACACGGACGCCACCGACCGGAAGAGATAGTCAACCGACGGCCGGCAGTGATTCTCCGGCGGATCATCGGTCAGCTGCAGGAACTCCCCCCCCGCCCTCTTCACCACCTTCATCTGTTTGGCGCCGGGCGCCAGATACACATTGCCAGCCAGCAGCTGTTCCTCATCCCGGGCCTCGGTAACGTGCAGCACGCTTTTCTGGTTAAGCGAATCAGCCAGGGCCTTGGTGAAGACCGGCGGCATATGCTGGACAATGACCACCGGCACCCGGAAGGCCGCCGGCAGTTTTGGAATGACTTCCGCCAGGGCATTGGGGCCGCCGGTTGACACGCCTATGGCGACAATGGCAATCCTGCCAGGCGCGGCAGCAACGATCCTGGGCGGCTGCCCGGCCGGCGAAGTGCCCGGCGGCTTTGCCGGCATCCCGGCTGCCGCGGCGGGCCGCACCGGCGGGGCCGGCCTTGGCGAAGACGGCACCCTTGCACCGCTGAGGGTCGAGCGCAGCAGCTTCCTGGTGGACACGCTTTGCATAACCGGCCGCAGCTGCCGCAGCAGGGACTCGCGGTTCTGTTCCAGTGAGGTGCCGTCCGGTTTGGTAATAAAGTCAAAGGCCCCCCCCTCCAGCGCCTTAATGGTGACGGCCGCACCTTCACTGGTATGGGCGCTGACCATGACCACCGCCACATCAAGCTTTAACCGCTGCAGTTCGCGCAGGGTGGTCAGGCCATCCATTTCAGGCATCTCAAAATCAAGGGTCAGCAGATCGGGTTTGAGCTGGTCAATCTTGGCCAGGGCAATCCTGCCGTTACTTGCCGTGCCGACCACCTCAACGTCGGGAATTTTGGCCAGGATGTCACTCAATACCTTGCGGTAGAGGACCGTATCATCCACCACCAGCACCCGTATTTTCCGTGCAGTCATACTTTCTGCGACCTTATCTTCTCTATGAGAGCGATCAGTTGATCTTTGATGATGGGCTTGGTGAGAAAACCGTCCATGCCCGCATCATAACATTGCCGTTCATCCTCTTTCCGGGCATGGGCAGTGAGCCCGACGACATAGAGCGGCCTGGCGCGCCCGGCAAGGGTTGCGTAATCATCCCTGTCCGCCGAGGCCTCGAGTTCCCGTATCCTGCGGGTGGCGGCGTGCCCATCCATATTGGGCATCTGCACATCCATCAGGACAAAATCATAATGATGGGTTTTCAGCATTTCCAGGGCCTGCAGGCCATCTCCGGCAATATCGGCCTGGCAGCCGGCTTTTTTCAACAATAAGGTTATCAGCCGCTGGTTGACGATATTATCCTCCACCGCCAGCACTTTGAGATCACCCTGAACCGGGGCATCTTCCATCCGCGGTTGCCCAGGCTTTTCCCTGTCGCCCGCCTCGGCAGATCCTGCACCAGGAGCCCCGCTCCGCAGCAGACTGTCAGCCGGCGCAATGTCCTTTTGCAGGGAAATGACAAAACTGAAGGTGCTGCCCTGGTTGGCAGCGCTTTCAAGCTCAATCGAGCCGTTCATCAGGTTGACCAGCTGACTGGTGATGGCCAGCCCCAGGCCGGTGCCGCCATACTTGCGGGTGGTCGAGCCATCCGCCTGGGTAAACTTCTCGAATATCGCCTTCTGCCGGTCAGGGGGGATGCCGATACCGGTGTCATTTACTGCAAATCGCAGCTTGACCTGCTGCTCATCCTCCTGCACCCTGTCCACTTTAATGGTAATATCACCCCTGCTGGTGAATTTCAGGGAGTTGCCCACCAGATTGACCAGAATCTGGCGGAGCCTGTTCTCATCCCCGATGATACTTGCCGGAAGAGCGGGATCAACCTGATAAAACAACTTGTTTTCCTTGCGCAAGGCCTGGGAACGGAACATGGCCTCCACATTTTTCACCAGGCTCCGCAACTGGAAGGGCGCGGGATCAAGCTCAAGTTTCCCAGCCTCAATCTTGGCCAGATCAAGAATATCATTGATGAGCACCAGCAAACTTGAGGCGGCCTTGCCGATTGTTTCGGTAAATTCCCGTTGTTCCGCGCTTAAATCCGTTTCCAGCAGCAGCCCGCTGAAGCCGATGATAGCATTCATGGGTGTGCGCAGTTCATGGCTCATATTGGCCAGAAACTCACTTTTCAAGCGACTTGCCGCTTCCAGGCTGGCATTGGCCTCCCTGAGCTGTTTCGTCTGGCTGGCAATCTCGCTCTCCAGTTTTTTGGCGTATTCCTTTTCCTTTTCCCGGATCAGCAGGAATTGCTGGTGGTTATCATCGAGCAGCTTGGTATGTTTACTGCTGACAACCAGCATCCGGCGGTTAAGCTGCTCGTTTTCAATTATCGCTTCATGATGCAGGCAACGGAGCAAGGCCAGTTTCACGCAATTATGATAGAGCCGGGCAAGACGGGGGTTCCTGCCTAAATCCTCGTCCAGACCTTCAGTCTGGAGCACCAGCAGTGCGCGGCAATCGGCAACCCGGATGCCATGTATCCATCTGTTGCCGAGCAGACGGAGACTGTTAAAGCCCGTCCCTGATCTGGTATGTTCCTGCAACTGGAGAAGTATATCGGCAGGATGTCTTGATTGAGACGGCGGCACCACAGCGCCGTTCTCCCCATAAAGGGTCAGTGATGCTTCGGGCAGGATCTCGGCCAGGGCGGAATGGAGCGCGCGCAAATCTTCATCGCCATCGGCAAATTCGGCGAATACGTCATCAATCAGGTTATTCATTCTTTTTCCTGCTCGGCATCATACAGCTCTTTTGCCTTGGCTATCTCGGCAGGCAAAGCCTTGAGCAGCACCTTATAATCCGCCATTTTGCTTTTCAGGTGCCCGGTCAGATAGTCAGGTAAAGGATCACAGCGGCCGGCTACCACCCCGTAGTGCATCTTGCAGGCCATGAATTCAGCCAGCTGCAGAATGCTGATGACGCTGGGGATCGGGAATGTCTTATCATGGCTGTGATGAAAGCGGATGGCCTCGGTCACCTGTTCCGGCAGATGCCATTCCGTGGCCAGCAGACGCCCTACCTTGGCATGATTGGTACCGATAACCATGTCTTCATAGACCGTTATGGGCTCCTCATGATCCTTGTCAAGATAGTCACGGCAAACCTGCCGCAACTCTGCTCCGGCCAGCTGATTTTCAATGATCAGCCCGATATCATGGATAATGGCGGCCAAAAAAACATCTTCGCCGTCCTCGCCGAAGATGCGGCGGGAAATCATCTGGGACAAAATCGCCACGGTGGCCGAATGGATCCAGAGACTCTTAGGCGAAAAAATTTCTCCCTTGACCTTCTCCCGGTATAAATTCCGCAGTCCTTCCACGGCCACCAGATTGCGCAGATGCTTCATGCCGACGAACACCACCGCCTTGGCAATGGAATTCACCTGGCTGCTGAGGCCGAAATAGGGGCTGTTGACCAGCCGGAGAAGACGGGTGACCAGTACCGGATCAAGCCTGATAATCTCCTCGAATTCCTGCATGGTGGCTGATTCGGTTCCGACCATCTGTGTAACCCGGATCGCCACATGCGGCAGGGTTTTCATATCATTGAACTTGTCAATGAGATTCTGGGCTGACGTCATATTCTAGCTTGAATTGAAATTTTCGTAAGAAGCCTTTTAGCCGCAACGTAAACGGGGATTGCTCTCAAGTGATTGATTTGAATTGCAGGAGAAGTGATTCCAGGCGGGGCAGCAGCTTTTTTGCCCCATCCAGATCGCCTGACCGGCCTGCTTCTTCCAGTTCAGCCGCCACGGCGCGGATACTTTCTATACCCAGGCTGGCCGCCGCACCCTTGATGCTGTGCGAGGCATCGCCCATCATTGCAGGGTTGTCCCGGGCGGCCCCCTCTTTGATCTTGGCAAGATCACTTGCCGACGAATCGTGGAATAAATTTATTAATTCCTGAAGCAGTTCCGCATCATCACTGGCCTGCTCCAAGGCAAAAGCGCGATCCCAACGAAAATCTCCCATTAACTTCTCCTTTTCTCCCTCATCTTTACCCTGGTGTAATGAAATATATTTATTGGTAAGCCGTTGTAACAAAATAATGTCCACATCTGGCTTGCAACGAAATGGTTCAGAAAGCCGAGGTTATTTTGTAACGGCTCCTAAGTTATATTAAATAAAAGAATCAGGGACCAGTTTTTTTTATTAACTTCCTTGAGTTAGTCGTACTTTTTCTTTGATTTCCGTAAAAGGGATGACCCCTTCCCGGATGAGCGCGAGCCTTCCCCGCCGAAGCCCCACCAGGGTTGACCCCTTGCCCCCCGGCGTCCTGCCGCCGTCAATAACATAATCAATCTGACCGCCGAATGCCTGACAGACCTCAGCAGCCGTGACCGCGGCAGGCACCCCGGAGATGTTGGCACTGGTGGCGGTTACCGGCTGATCGAGTGCGCTGACCAAACATTGCGCCAGGGGGTGGGAGGAAATTCTCGCCCCGACGGTTCCGGTTTTCCCGGTGACCAGGGGAGACAGGGAAACATGGGCGGTAAAGACCAGGGTAAGGGGACCCGGCCAGAAATCAAGAAGCGGGAGGTAAATCGCGGGAATTTCCGGGGTGAGCATGGCCAGGTGGCTCGTGTTGGCAATCAAAGTAAGGAGAGGTTTGGCCGAGGGCCTTTTCTTCAGGGTGAAAAGCCGGGTAACCGCCTCCTCATTAAAGGGATCAACGGCCAGCCCATAATAGGTCTCCGTGGGAATGGCCACCACCCCGCCCTGACGGATGACGGTGAGCGCCTGACGGATTTCATTGGTCGGCAGAAAGGAACCGGCCCGCGTCCCAGCTCCTTTCCCCCCGTTTTCTTCAACCATAACAAATAACGTTTCCCGTCTGGTCAGAAAACAATGTTTCCGGCCTTTTCTTCCACCTGGCGGGCCATTTCTTCCTTGAATTCAAGGAGTTTGCCGGCAAGTTTCTCATCCGCCAGAGCCAGAATCTGGCTGGCAAGAATGGCGGCATTTTTCGCCCCGGCCTGGCCGATGCCCATGGTGGCAACCGGGATGCCGGGCGGCATCTGGACCGTGGAAAGCAGCGAGTCAAGCCCATTGAGTGATGAGGAATCTATCGGCACGCCGATCACCGGCAGGGTGGTATGCGCGGCCAGCACCCCGGCCAGGTGGGCGGCCATGCCGGCCCCGGCAATAATCACCTTGAGCCCTCTGCTGCGCGCAGTGGCGGCATACTCAGCGGCACGGGCCGGGGTGCGGTGGGCCGAGGCAACGGTCATCTCGCAGCCGATGCCGATCTCCCTCAGAAAATCGCTGGCCGCCTTCATCACCGGCAGATCCGAATCACTGCCCATGACGATGCCCACCTCTATATTGCCCGCTTGCCGCCGCAAAGCCTTCTGGCCGATATCCTTCCGGAAAAAGCATTGCTGCCAGGAAATCAGCCGCACCGCTGCATAGGCGCTGGCAATAGCGGCCTGCAGCGTAGCGCCAATGGCCGTTACGCCGAGCACCCGGCCGCCGGTATTGATGAAATTACCATCCGCCAATGCCGTGCCGGCATGAAAGACGACCACATCCTTCATCTTTGCCGCCCGCTCAAGGCCGGTAATGACCTGGCCTTTTTCATAGGAACCGGGGTAGCCGCCGGAAGCCATCACCACGCAAACGGTGGGCCGCGGGTCAATAGCCAAGGTTATGTCCGCCAGCTTTTGCTCAATCACCGCCTCAAGCACATCCACCAGGTCGTTATTGAGGCGCATGAGCAGGGGTTGGGCCTCCGGATCACCGAACCGGCAGTTGAATTCCAGCACCCTGGCCCTGCCCCGGTCAATCATCAGCCCGGCATAGAGCATGCCCTTGTAGGGACGGCCTTCGGATTCCATGGCCCTGACCGTGGGCAGCATGATCTCCTCCATCACCTGGCGATGCAGCTCGCCGGTGACCACAGGCGCCGGGGAATAGGCCCCCATGCCGCCGGTATTGGGTCCTTTGTCCCCATCGAAAACCGCCTTATGGTCCTGGGAGGTGGGCAGGGGAAGAACGGTTATGCCATCGGTAAAGGCAATGAACGAGGCCTCCTCGCCGGCGAGGAACTCCTCAATCACCACCATGTTGCCCGCTTCACCAAAGGCCTTGTCCGCCATGATCAGCTCCACGGCCTCGCGGGCCTCGGCAATCGTGTTGGCGACGATCACCCCCTTGCCGGCGGCGAGCCCGTCCGCCTTGACCACCACCGGCGCCTTGCTCTCATCCAGATAGGCCATGGCCTGCTCCCGGTCGGAGAAAACCTTGAAAAATCCGGAAGGGATACCGTATTTCTCCATGAGCGTCTTGGTAAACACCTTGCTGCCTTCCAGAATTGCCGCCCTGCTGTCCGGCCCGAAAATACGCAATCCCTTTTCCGTGAACCGATCCACGATGCCGAGGGTGAGTGACGATTCAGGCCCCACCACGGTCAGGTCAATTTTTTCCTTCAGGGCAAAGGCGAGCAAGCCATCCACATCGGTTGCCCTGATGTCAACACAGGCAGCCAGAGAGGCGATGCCCGCATTGCCCGGAGCACAGTAAATTTTTCCCGCCCTTTTGCTCTGGGCCAGTTTCCAGACAAGGGCGTGTTCTCTCCCGCCAGATCCAACAACTAAAATATTCATCTCATCTTCTCCGTAACTCTTTTGTTCCACAAGAAATGATCCCGCCCAAAAAAATTTTCACCTGTGCTATGGGGGTCCCGGCTCACTCTGCCGGATTGCAAGGAAAATTCCAAAAACTTTCACCAATATGCAAAAATACATCATTTTACCCTTGACAGAGTGCACATGGATCTCTATCATATGACAAAAAATGAATCATTATTCATAATAAATACATTATTTCCATTTCCCGCAATAACATTTTCCCTGGGAAATTATAATTCCCATACTTACTGAATTATAAGCCAGTTGTCACATAATAAAAATAACTGGCTGAATTTACACATAAAAAAAAAGAAGGGCACCTTCTTCTAGCAATTTTACCATGCTTCAAAGCGTCCCTTAGATTCTTACTGATGAGAGTTTCAGATAAACACCAAAAAATCACTCAGGCTGCTGTCAAAGTTTTTGCCCGCAAAGGCTTTTTCAATGCCAGAATTTCAGATATTGCCAAAGAGGCCAAAGTGGCTGACGGGACCATATATCTCTATTTCAACAACAAGTATGACATCCTGATTTCCCTCTTTGAAGATGAAATCGGTAAAATCATCTTAAAGGTCAAACTGCTGCTGGAAAATGAAACCGATCCGTTGAAAATGCTGGAAATTTATGCAATCCACCATATGAGTCTGCTGCAGGATCAAAAAGAACTGGTGGAAGTGCTGCAAATGGAACTGCGGCAGAGCAACAAGTTCATCAAAGAGTACCGCAATACAAAATTTATCGAATATATTGATATTGTTTCCGACATTGTCCACAAGGGACAGCAGACAGGCCATTTTCGTCAGGAAGTGATGCCTGGGGTGGTGAAACGGGCTTTTTTCGGCGCACTTGACGAGATGTCCCGCCTCTGGGCCTTATCGGCCAAACCCAAGTACACCCTGGAGGAAACCGCCAGACAGATAACTGGCATTTTCCTGTATGGCATGGTCGTTCGCAACAGTTGATTTTTTTTAGTTATTTTTTTCACCATCAGCCTGACAGGGGTCACTCGGCTGCCCCTGTCAGATGATGCCATCGCACGGTAAAATCTCTCATATCCCGCGTCAGCTAGGCTTCAACCCCGCTTTTGATATCTATCACCTCAAGCATCCGCACCCCTGAAGGAGTTTTGACTTCAAACTCATCACCAATGGTCTTGCCGATTATCGCCCTTCCCCACGGGGAAAAAACGGAGATACTGCCTTTTTTCACGTCCGCTTCTTCGGGGCCTAACAGCTGGTAAACGATCTCCTGACCGCTATCCAGGTCTTCGATGGTTACCACAGAGCCAAAAACCGCCCGCGCACAGCTCACGGCAGAACAGTCAATGATCTCCGCCCTGCCCAGCTTGTCTTTCAACTCCATGATCCGGCCTTCAATATGGCTCTGGCGCTCCTTGGCGGCATGATACTCGGCGTTCTCCTTCAAGTCTCCATGCTCACGCGCCACCCCGATGGCCGTGATCACCTCAAGTCGATCCACCCTTTGCAGACGCAGTAATTCTTCCCGCAAGCGGGCATATCCTGTTTTTGACATTGGAACTCGTTCAATCATGTATACAACCTCCTGAGCCGGCTTAGCCGGTAATCTGCTATCGGCAATACCTGTATGTATAAAAAAAAGAAAGATCTCATTTGAGATCTGCAGTGACATCAAAGTTTTTAAAAGCTCTGTCTTATGGAGACATTTTCCTACCAGCGGTATATGGCTGACAAGGTAAAATCCCTGTCCCGGTATTCATCGGAATTTACCAGCCGCAGGGCCGATTCCAGCATGAAGTTCCTGGTCAGCTCGAGAAAAAAACCGCCCTTGATGGTCTGGATGACATGCCCCTGGGAATCATAGTCCAGCATGAATTCCGCACTATAATAACTTGGCGTGCCACGCTCAAGGGTATCTGCCGACAATTTATGTTTCCACAAAATATTATAGCTGTTTTTCCAGTAATTCGTCGGAGCCCAGTAGGGATGATCAAGGGCGGCAAAGCCATCCGCCAGCAGGGGGCCACCCGTATCCCCTGATTCCCGCGCGTCCAGAAATTCATATTTGAACTTGAACTGCAGATAGGTGGGTTCGGGAATGATAATATAGGATGCCCAGACTGAATAGCCCTTCACCTCGTTGCCATCCGAATAATTGGTATAGCCATAGTCTCCGCCAGTGATCAATCTGGGCAGAATTCCGAGAAAAAGCCCCCCCTTGTAATTTTCGGCCACAATATTCCGGGTGAGACTGGCCAGGGTATCGGTGACCGCGTCTCGGGCATAGAGGAATTCACCCTGCAGCCTGTCGCCCACTTTCCCCGTCAGGTCGCATTCAATGATTCCCGTATCATCATATTCCCCCTCCGAAGCCTCCAGGCCGCCTCCCAACCGCACGTCAAGCCTGTCGAACATATTGGCATCATAGGCAATCACCGCCCGGTTTGCCATCATATTATTTTCAGAATCAACATCACTGTACTTAATGCGCGACAGCGACAGGTCCACATCGGAACCCGGCTTGAGGGATGCCCAGGAACCGAAATCCGCTGAATCCCTGCGCAGTCCCTTATAACCGTCCCAACCGTTCTCTTCCTGGTAATGGTAGCCCATACTGACCCGGGGCATGCGTTTCAGCTTGTTGCGTTCGCTGGCCTCAACCAGTCCGGGATAGTCGGGATCAAGCTGGGCAAGGCGCTGATAAAGCATGGCCTCGTCACCCAGTTTTCCCATTCTGCTGTAAATGCCGGCCAGGTCAAAAAGCAGGGATTCATCATCAGGATACTTCTTGGCAAGCTGGGTAAACTGATTGACCGCCTGAAAATCATCCCGCTGCGCAACCAGTTGCCGGGCGGCCATCTCAGCGGCGAATCTCTGCTGCCACATGTAACGCGAATAAAGAGGAATCGCAACCATGTTGATATCTTTCTGCCCGGGGGTTGCCATGAAAACCGGGCTCATCACCTGATCGATAAAACGCCCCCGGCCGGCCGGAGAGAAGGTCAGACGCTGCCAGATGGTCGGCTTGGGCTCCTCAGGCAACCGCAGGCCGGCGGCCGAGGACTGCTGTACGAAAAGATCGCTGGCGGAAGGGGTCAGATAATCCGCATAGATTTTAAACGAGTTTTTCCATTCCAGCTTCCGCCAGTAAACCCTTGCCTTGAGCAGTTCCATATCCGCCCGATCGGGATAGCGGGCCAGCACCGAGTCACAGTAACTCATGGCCTCCTGATTTAAACCCATAATAAAGGCAACACGGGCGGCCAGAGCTTGGCTGGCCTGATTTTCAGGATAATCACGCTGCAGGGAATTTATCAGCTCCCGGGCCTGGGCAAGCTGGCCCGAACTGCTGTAAGCCTTGGCAAGACAGAAGGAGGCACTGAAGGAGTCCGGCCCCATCTGCCGGGCCGCAGTGGCCGCTTGCGCCATTTGCGCAATGGCACCTGTTTCATGATACAACTTGGCCAGGGTCAGCATGCGGCCCAGGTCCTTGCCAGCCAGGGCCATAATCCTTTT